>JBBTSX010000019.1:0-10030 GCA_038064535.1 Patescibacteria group bacterium | reverse complement strand
CCCGATTTACTAGCTACCCGATGGATTTCGGTGTCTTTTATTTCTGGCTACAAGGCCCTTGGCCAGCAGCAGCCGCGCGGTACAATGCATCTATGCTACCCGTACCCCCCATCACACCGCAAAACCCGATTCCGCCGGTTACGACTATGCCCAAGAAAAAGGGCGGCGCGGGCGCGGCCGTGGGTATCATTATCATCGTCATTCTCATCGTTTTCGGCGGCCTCTACTTCTGGGGCGCATACCTCAATTCGAAGAATCAAGACCAGCAACTGCCGCTCATCCCCGGCGACCCCGCAACAAGCCAGCAATAAATCTTACGAATGTTTTCTGTACACCCCGTTAGCTAATCGTCCCGATATCTAACGGGGCAAGCTCCTGCGCCTGCCCCGCCTTTTGCATCTTTCCAACGATATCCATCTATCATTTGTGCGGAAATTGTGTTAATAATCTCCAATGACTAATGACCAGAGCAAAAGTTCGGGGATGTCACACGCAACCAATATAAAAGTTTCCCGCGATGATGCCGCGTGGGAAGCCGAAGTGAAGGCCGAGATTCCGGCCGCCGCGATGGACACCTATCGCGCTGAGGCGCTCAAAGAAATCCAAAAGACTGCAAAGCTCGACGGCTTTCGTCCTGGCAAAGCGCCGGAAGATGCGGTACTTCGCGTGTACGGCGAGCCCGCACTCTTGCGCGCGGCGGCCGAGCGCGCGATACAGAGCGAGTTGCCCGAGATTTTCGCGGCTCAGAAATTGCTTATCGTCGAGACTCCGCGTGTGACCACCGACGAACCTGTTGCGGGCAAGCCGCTTGCGTTCACGGCTCGGGCTGCGCTTGCGCCGGAAATTAAACTCCCCGACTACAAAGCCATTTCGACCAAGCACCAGGCCGTGAAAGAAGACACGAGCGTGACCGACGAGGAGCACTCGCAGGCGATGACGCACCTGCGTCGCGAACGTCACCGCATCGACAAAATCGAGGCGGGAACAGAGCCGCAAAAAGCGGCTGAGGAATCACGCGCCGCGGAGGAAAAAGACCTCCCCACTCTCGACGACGCGTTCGTGCAGTCGCTCGGCTACCCCGACGCCGCCGTATTTTCCGAAGCGCTCCGTAAGAATATTCAGAATGAAAAAGAATTGCGAGCCACCGAGAAGCGCCGCGCCGCGATACTCGATGAGCTGGTGAAAGATTCCAAAATTTCCTACCCCGCCACACTGCGCGAATACGAACTCGACGATATGGAAGAGCGCGTCAAAGGCGACCTCGCCCAGATACATCAGACGTTTGAATCGTACCTCACGGAAATAAAAAAGACGCGGGAAGAATTGCGAACGAGCTGGAAGGATGCCGCCGACAAACGCGCGAAGGTCCGGCTGATTTTGGCGGAAATCGCACGTAAGGAAATGCTTGAGCCCGATGCGGCGGCGCTGGAGCACGAACTCTCGCACGCCAAAGAGCATTACAAAGACGCTTCCGACGACATCCTGCGCGCACACATCTCGCACGGCATGAAAAATGAAATGGTTCTGCGCTTCCTCGAGGGCCTACCTGCGCCAAGCGAAGCGCGGCAGGCAGGCAACCCCGAGCCGGTCGGTCACACCTCCCACGACCACTCATAATTTGCATCGAAACGCGCATTTCTGTACACTCTCTTTATATGAACCCCGTTAGAAATCGCGAACGCGCGATGTTCGGGCATTAACTGATAAATATTCTTATTATATGAAAAACGACCACTCGCTCGGATTCTCTGGTTCGCGTCCTATTTCTAACGGGGTGAACGAAATTAAAGCCCAAATGCTTGTGCCGATGGTTATCGAGAAGACCTCGATGGGCGAACGCGCATACGATATTTACTCGCGTCTCCTCAAAGAGCGCATCGTCTTCTTGGGCGGCCCGATAGACAGCGACGTCGCCAATCTCGTCATCGCCCAGCTTCTCTTCCTCGCTTCGGAAGACCCCAAGAAAGACATTTCTTTCTATATCAACTCCCCCGGCGGACACGTCTCGGCGGGTCTCGCCATTCTCGACACAATGAATCACATCCAGCCGGCGGTTTCGACCGTTTGCGTTGGCATGGCCGCATCGATGGGTGCGCTCCTGCTCTCCGCAGGTGAAAAAGGGAAACGATTTGCTCTCCCGAATGCCGAAGTCATGATTCACCAGCCTTCCGGCGGCGCGGAGGGTATGGCATCGGATATCGAAATCACCGCAAAGCAGATTCTCAAGATCCGAGAACGTCTCAATAAAATTCTGGCCAAGAATACGGGCCAAAAGGTGGAGAAAATCGCCGACGACGTGGACCGCGACTTCTTCATGACGGCCGAGGAATCCGTCAAATACGGCATCATCGACAAAGTACTCGTCTAAGCGATTTCAAAATTCCTTCATCAAAAAAGAGACGGCCCTCGTCTGTGCAGGCGAGGGTCTTTGTCGAGTGCGGTCGCTTAGAGCGGCAGCTTGAGTTGGAGCTTGGTGCGGTTGACCGTCTCGCTGAGCGTGCGCGTTCTGACGATAGCCTGCCACATCATGTCGCGGGGTCTGCTTGCACGAAGACACGTCGCCCCGAGCAGCAGCACGATACCCATGAGCACGTAGAGAACGGTGCTCAGCTTCTGCGGCATCGAAATGGCTGCAGTAGCGACACACAACGAACCGGCCCATCCGCATACGATCGCGGCGTACCACTTTACGCGCTCGCTATTCCGCGCAACGTTCCGGTGCAACAGTGCGAACGCACCGGCGATGATGAGCAGCACATAGCCCGTCTTCATCAAGGTGTACGGAGAGAGCACGAGCGCTGCCGCTTCATTGATTAGCATGCCGGCGCTGATCATAAAGCTGCCGAACATGACGATCAACGCACTGAATAAAACGACTTCCCACGCAGCGGCGTCCAAATCTCTATTCATGGCATTCTCCGATTCGATTTCGGGGCGAATCTCTTTCTGAATCATATGGCCCCTGAGAATCGGGTCAAGTGCGGCATCATCGACAAGGTGCTCGTATAGGTTACAGGGACTAGGTTATAGGGAATAGTGAATTCTCCTAGCGAATCCCGACTAAAACCTACGACCTATTTCCTATTCCCTATCGTGGTGGTATAGTGCGGTTACACCTTAATAATATGCAATTCAATTCTTCATTCGCGTATCTGTATATGCGTCAGGAACTTGTCAGAGTTAGCTCAACACAGCCATTCTCGCATCTTTTCCGCTCGTAACGTAACAGGTACGCGTCTGATATAGACGCGTATGACTTCATTAAAACTCGCCCTCGCACTCCTCGGTCTCGCAGGAGTAATCGGCATTGCGATAGGCTATTACCTCCGTGTGCTCATCTCGATGGGCAAGCGGGGCTCGATGGAACTCGAGATCCGGCAGATGCAGCTCGATGCCGAAGAGCGCGCAAAGAAAGTAATCGAGGAGGCGGAGAAGAAAGGCCGCGAACGCCAAGAGACGATAGCGGGAGAGCAGAACGAGCGCACCCGTGAGCTCAAGGCGACCGAAGAGAGGCTTGTCCGCAAGGAAGAGCTTCTCGACAAGCGCCAGACCAACCTTGATTCGGAGCAGGAAACGATAGCCAAGAAGAACGAAGACCTCCAGAGCGCCCGCGAAGAGGCGCAAAAGGTCATCGCCGCACAGCAGGAGAAGCTCGAGAAGGTCGCAGGCCTCACCACAGAGGAAGCCAAGCACGAGCTCATCCGCGCAGTGGAAAAACAGAACGAAGCCGACATCGAGGGGCGCATGCGCAAGCTCGAAATCTCCGGCAACGAGAAACTCGAACAGCGCGCGCGTGAGATTCTCACCACCTCAGTGCACCGCCTCGGCAATTCCGTCGTCTCCGACGTTTTGGCGACGACCGTCTCTCTCCCGAATGATGAAATCAAAGGAAAAATCATCGGCAAAGAAGGCCGTAACATCCGCCAATTCGAGCGTTCGACCGGTGTCGACGTCATCATCGACGACACGCCGGGCACACTTACTCTTTCTTCGTACGACCCAATTAGACGGCAAATCGCCAGGATTGCCCTCGAGAATCTCATTCTTGACGGCCGCATCCAACCCGCCAAGATTGAGGAGGCTGTGCAGAAAGCAGAAGGCGAAATCAACAACATCATCAAAAAGAAGGGTGCTGAAGCGGCGTACGCCGCCAAGGTCCCCAATTTGGACCCTAAATTGCTCATGATTTTGGGCCGTCTCTACTTCCGCACCAGCTACGGCCAGAACGTCCTCGACCACTCGGTCGAAGTCGCGCATCTTGCCGGCATGCTCGCCGAAGAACTCGGAGCAGACGCCGCCGTCGCGCGCGCAGGCGCTCTCTTCCACGATGTGGGCAAGGCGGTGGACCACGAAGTCCCCGGCACGCACGTCGAAATCGGTCGCCGCATCCTTCAGAAGTTCGGTGTGGATGAGGCCGTCATCAAGGCGATGCAGGCACATCACGAGGAATATCCGTACGAAACTCCCGAGTCCATGATTGTGCAGGTTGCCGATGCCATCTCAGGCGGACGCCCCGGTGCGCGTCGCGATTCCGTCGAGAATTACATCAAGCGCCTCGAAGAACTCGAAGCCATCGCCAACAATCAACCCGGCGTCGAGAAGAGCTACGCCATCGCCGCAGGCCGCGAGATTCGTGTCATCGTGAAGCCGGAACAACTCAGCGACCTCGAGTCGCGCAAACTCGCGCGCGACATCGCCGACAAAATAGAAAAAGAACTGCAGTACCCGGGCGAAATCAAAGTCTCAGTCATCCGCGAAACGAGAGTCATCGAATACGCAAAGTAATTGACACCCCGTCCTCCTTCTGTAAGGTGGTGCTAGTTTGGCAATTAACCCCGGAGGGAAGCATGCCGCGCGTTGTCATCGTGCGCAGTTCCGACTGTGGGTTATCCGAGTCGGAGCTTTCGGAAGCGTTCGCCGCGTATTTTCCAGACGACTTTATCCTTGTTGACGCAAATTCGACGTTGGGGGAAATTCCTGACGGGAACGATACGCTACCTTTTCCGGCATTTCCACTCGCCGTGGCACGGATAGACGCGGCAAAAGAATTTCTCGACTTTGAGGATGCCGATATTTACGTGGCACTCGCAAGAGGAAAGGTCCGCATTGAAGAAAGGCCCGTTGAGTTTCAGGTTGCCGTGGCCGCGCTGATTGGCAATATCACAATAACGTTCTTATTCTTGTCGGGTCAAGGCGATGTGGTTTGCACCTTCCCGGAAGGCGGAGATGTCTTGCAATCCTTCAAGGAACCGGGAAATGCCATCGCGTTGGCAAGAATCATCGCCGCCTACGACGCGCGGGGGTTACCAAAACATCACTAAGTGGGGCCGCAAGGCCCCTTTTCCTTTTTGAGTGCCTGTGGATAGCGCGATTTGTAGCCATTTTGACCCGGTTAGTGAAATTTCGGCTCGCTCTTCGAGCTGAGTGACTAGAAACGACGGTGTCTTACATCAAAAAATGACTAGGAATCAAGCTTTTTGACTTATCCACATGCTCAAGCCGAAATTCTACTACCGGGTTGACACCCGGAAAATACGGCCCAGAATGGTATGTATCGGTCGAAAGGTTAGGCTTTTAGCCACTTTATAATTCTTAGGCACATATTCTATGGCAAATAAAATGGATTTGGTTGAGAAGGTCGCGGCGACCATCGGCAGTACGAAGGCCGATGCGGAGCGCGCGGTCGAGGCCATCATCGCTATGATTACCAGCTCGCTTCAGAGCGGGCAGGAGGTCTCTATCGCGGGTCTCGGCATCTTCGAAGCGAAGACACGCGCCGGCCGCACGGGTCGCAACCCGCGCACGGGCGAGACTATCCAAATCAAGGCGATGCGCGTACCGAAATTCCGCGCCTCCAAGACTTTGAAGGATGCGGTCAAATAACGCTAAGTGTTATTTGACCCTGAGCAAAGTCGAAGGGTTTCTTGTTTCTCGAGAACACAAAATCCCGCCGTACGGCGGGATTTTGTGTTGGTATCACGTTTCGTGTAAAGTGACTGGGCGCGGGATTAGTTTAATGGCAAAATAACAGTTTTCCAAACTGTGGTCGGGGGTTCGATTCCCCCATCCCGCACCATATGGAACGGAACCCGTCACTTACATTGCAACTGTTTTTCCTCGCGATTCTTATAGGGACGCTCCTGTTTCTCATTCAGAAAAACGCGGTACAAACTCCCCCGCCGAATGCGACGGCAACGACGACGTCGCAGGTATCCGCCGGCGCAATCGTTACAATGGCAACGAGCACACCGCCAGCAACGACGACGTCGCCTGCCAAAGTTTCTTCTCAAACGACGGCACCTGCTATCAAAAAAACATCTCCATTGAGCCAAAATACGCCCCCCGCCGGCGCTCCCACGCCGCCGCAAGCGACCCGCATAGAGAATCCGTACACGACTCCGCCGCTCGCTCCGGGGGATGTAAACATCACGGCCCGCGCCGCGCTCGTCAATATTTTTTGCTTCTCGAACAACGGGAGTCTCCGGCCCATTTCCGGCTCCGGCACCGTCATCGACCCGCGCGGCATCATCCTCACCAATGCGCACGTCGCTCAGTACGTGCTTCTATCACAGAGTCCGCGTTTCGACCTCAAGTGCTATGTCCGAAGCGGCTCGCCCGCAGCGGTCCATTGGGTGCCGCGAGTGCTCTATATTCCACCGGTGTGGGTGCGTGCGCATGTCGCCGACATCAATGCCGACCGCCCGCTCGGTACCGGGGAACACGACTACGCGCTCCTCTCCGTCGCCACCTCAGTGGACCTGCCTGCGCCTGCCGGCGCGTTGCACGCAGGCGGGCAGGCAGGCGGCTCTCCCCTGCCGGAATTTCCATCTCTGACACCGGATACGCGCGAGGCAATCGCCTTCATTGATGACACCGTCTTGGTCGCAAGTTATCCGGCCGAATTTGCCGGCGCGTCCGCTGCGGCAAATCTCTACCCCGCTTCCACTTTCACAACAGTGCAGCAATTCCTGACATTCACGACCGGCTCGGTGGACGTCATCTCTGTCGGAAGTGTCATCCAAGCACAGAGCGGCTCTTCCGGCGGCGCTATTGTCAACGAGTGGGGACGCCTTGTCGGCGTCATCACGACGACCAGCGAGGGCACGACGACTGCACAGCGCGAACTGCGCGGCATTACTCTCTCCTATATCGACCGCGACCTCGTGGCGCAAACCGGCGCCGGGCTTTCTGCGATACTCTCCGGCGATACAAAGGAGAAGACCGATGCATTTTCGACCGACCAAGCTCCGTCACTGATACAATTGTTTCTCAAACAACTCACTAAATAACTCTTCGGGCCGCCCAGAATCGGACTGGGTCATCGTGCTCCCAAAGCACGCGTACTACCGGTATACGACGGCCCGTTATCTCTGCTTGCTACCTACCGTTTCGCATTTCATCGTGCAAAATCCGATGACAGTTCGCGCAGACAATCTCACATTTCTCTATTTCGTCCTTCAACTTCTGAAAGCCAACCTCTCTTCGAAAGCCTCCAATACCAAACAGTTTATCCTTTTTATCCTTATGATGGAAATCGAGTACTCTTGGGTCTCTTACTCCGCACCTACCACAGCCCTTTTCTCGTTTATAAGAAGAGAGCCACTCATAATGACGCGCAATCAAGGCCTGCTTGGTACCTCTGTAGCAATCACGGCATTTATGGCGACGATAGACTTTAGTCTTTGTCGTTAAAGCAACACCAAAGGCACTCTCCGGACATGACTTGCCACAATACCTACAGAGTTTATCTTCCGGAGCCACTCTCCAAGTCTACCATAATATTTGGGATATCCAACTCACTCCCAAATCTATAGGACATTTTGTCCTTTATGGCTGTCTACAGAACCTGTTCGAAAAGCCGACAACGGGCTTTCCTGTTTTTGACGTCCATGAACACACCGACGACGTCTATTTGGTACTCCCGCTGATCGCCCTTGCCATTCATGTACATCTCGGCCGTACGGGCTACCTTCCGCAGTTTCGCCGGATGAACCTGCTCCTCCGGCCGATAGCCAGAGTTTTCACGTGAAATGTCCGGCATGTTTTCACGTGAAACTGTCTTTACCTCAATAAATCTGACAGTCCCTGCTTTCTCAGCAATTATGTCGATTTCGCCCCATTTCCTGAGGAAGTTACGCTCAAGAATCTTGAAGCCCTTTTGCCCCAAGAACTGGCACGCGATGTCTTCACCAAGGTTTCCCGTGGCTCTCTTGCTTGTTATTGCGGCCGCCGACATCCACCTAGTATACCCCCCTGAGATAACACACATAGGTCTTTGCACAGCGGTTGAACGCTTGCCGTATCTCGCGGGGTATAGCGCATCACATCGAGCCGAGCTGCTGAAGAGTTGGGCGACCGAAAACGGCTCCCGGCCTCCAAAAGGGTTCACGTGCAACCTAGGTACTCGACGTTTCTTAAGTAACGTGGGACTAACTTACCGGCATGTCTGATAGTAAAACGGCACTATGTGGCTTAAAACAAGCATATTATAGCACTTTTAAGGACATTCCCACCCTAAAGGTCGTCCTTTATCCACATATCCACCGACTTATCCCCAGTTATGCACATTTTGGGCTTCTACTGCTGAGTTATTCACGGTATGCCTGAAATCCCGTGCAACAAATGCATGGTTCTTGCTGTCCGATATTCTTTGTAAAGGACAAAAAAGCTATGTTTTCCGCCATTTTTTGGCATTCGTCAATATTGACCAATACGTTTCGGGGGACTAAGGTTGATGCATGTCAGGTGGCCATATTGCAAAAGCAATGATTGCTCTGTTCGCAACAGCAAGCATGGCATTGCCGGTATTTGCGTCTGCTGCAACGGTGTCCAATCTGGTGTCACCAACGCAGCAGTTGCTCCCGAGGGGCGCCAATACATGCGCACCGCTTCAGGTTCAGAGTGTTAACCCGTACGTATACAATGGCTCCCTTGATTCTTTCGATGTGACAGTTACCGACGCTTCGTATGTATCGGTAATCGGCTCGGTCGGCGATGCGGGAATTCCGTTGAGTTTCATGACTCGTAGGATAAATGCCGACGGCGCTCTCCGTATTCATGTCGACATTCAGAGCACTCCGGTAGCCGGCACGTTGCCCGTCTCCCTGACTCTTCTATCCGCCCCGAGTGGGAAGCCCGTTTGTATTTCCGTGGTGTCTTTCACGCTCACCGGACCTGCGAAGCCAGCGATAACAGCTCCGGCGCCGACCGCATCTGCCACACCGGAGCCCGTCACCACAACGACCGCAACACCGGAAGAGGAGACGACGTCGCCATTGCCCACCACGAGCCCGGTGGTCGGCGGGGGACTGCAGAATTCGCTCACTAAAGCATGCGAAGCCGCAGGACCCTACCAGCTCTGGTTTATCCTGTTGGCGCTCTTTATGGTCATTGTCGGTCTTGTGGCCTTCGCGGAGCCTCCGCTAGGGAATAAGGGGCCCGGGGTGCCGCTTGCAGCGATACTGGTGCCGCTTGTCCTTTTGCTCGGATTCTGGTACTTCGCACCCGCGTGCAGAGTCGCCGGATGGATACCCGTTGTCCTTATTGTCGCCGCGGCTATCGGACTTGTGACCGCCTTCCGCGATCAGGAGATGCCGCTGGGCAAGAAGACTATCCAGCTTCCGGATGCAAACCCCCCGATGAGACAACCCGTGACCACGTTCGAAAAGAGTTCCGTGCTTACTAAAACAATTATTACGCCGCCGCCTACGGCAAAGAAATAACCTTTGGCGTCGGATTGTTCCGGCAGTTGTGCGATGTGGTAGGGAGGAGAGTTGATGAGTAAGCAATATTATGCGAACATAGCAACCTAAGCGGGTATGGTTCAATGGTAGAACATTTGGTTGCCAATCAAATGACCCGGGTTCGATTCCCGGTACCCGCACCAGAATTAAACTAAGGTCAGTTTTAGAAATTTTTTCTTTGGCGGTAGCCAAAGAAAGCCAATGGTTTTGGGCAATTCCGAACGCTCCGCGTTTTTTTAGGGTGAGGTTCGAGCCGAAGATTTTTTGGAGGGAGATTTTTTTGGAGG
>JBBTSX010000018.1:0-16011 GCA_038064535.1 Patescibacteria group bacterium | reverse complement strand
AATTATCAAAAACTGTCTGAAATTCTTGGTGCCCTTTTATTACTGGCTACTTCGGCATCCTTACCTCGGCGGGCACAAACCCGCCGATTTTCTTGCAACAAATGTGCGCCTCTCCCTTTTTACAAACTTGATATGATTCTCCCTCTAAGATACTGTTAAAAAAGTTGGGAGTGCATCATATGAAAAAACAGACGATAGAACTCGCGTCGTTCGGGGCCGCGATAGAAACTGCGCAGAGACTTCAAAACGAGGCAGAAAGAAGTATTTATCTGACGATGGAGGCTAACGAAGAGAAAGAGCACTCATTGCCAAAACAATACTATGAGAACCTTCGAAAAGTAATGGACAAAGGGGTTAAGGTCACGAGAATTGGCTTCGGCACGACTCAAGAATTCGAGACCCTGCGGGATCGAGTATATATCGAGCACCCGAACTACATGTTTCATCAAACCTCGGCGACCGACTATGAACGTATGGTCCTCGTCGATGATTCCAGACTGATGTTTCTAGTAGACGACGGCAAGACCAAGCGCAGATATTATTCTACAGATCCGGCACGGATTGCAAAATACAAAAAGTACTTTGAACTCCACATCCCAAAGAAAAAGTGAATAAAGTGGCAGGCCTCGGTACAGCGGTACGCGAGGCCTGTTTTCTTTCCAGCTTCAAGACCAATGCCGTATTACATACGTTCGAAACAATCGTATAGAAAACAGGCCCCCGATAAACACACGGGGGCCCGGACTTTCGCACAGCACAGGTGCCATTACGCGACCTTCTCACCACTTGCGATGATGTAGGCACCTTGTCCGGAGTCTTCGAGCGTGTGGTCAAGGGCCGTGATCGCCTGTTTCGCACGATCGCCACCTTCAAGCAGCAGCATGCTCGGCAGGACGGTACTGATTGTCGGAAACGTCCTCACGGATGGTCCCCTCAGCGCGCTCGCGGAGAGCATGTGCCTGACTTCGGAAGGCGCGAACGTCTTCGCGTAGATCAGGTATGTCTGATCGCCGGCATGCACGTCGAGGCAGTCAAGTTCTTCGTTGATCTCGGCGGCAAGTCCGACCGGCCACGGGAAGAACTCCCACGAATAGACGAGCGCTTCCTTGTTGTAGAACGAGAGCAGGTAACGCCCCCGTGGCTCGAGTACGCGTTCGATCTCGCCGACGACCGCCTGGATGTTACGCAGATCGCTCGCGGCACCGAAGTTGGCGAAGACGAACGATGCGGAGCAGTCCGGGAGCGGAATGCACTGTTCCCGATCATCGAGATGATCAAGATCTGCGACTTTGAACGTGGCGTTCGCCACTTTCTTGGCCGCTTTGTTCGCCTCCGCCTGCGCGATCATGTGCGGGCTGATATCGAATCCCACGACCGCTTCGAACGTGCCGGCAAGCCGCAACGCTTGTTGACCGGTCGCACAGCCGAGGTCGACCGCAAGCCCCCTATGCTGGAGCTTCGCGACCTGCTCGTTGATGACGCCTTCCTCGTAGCTGCGGTAGGCACTCGATGCAGTGAAGCCGGTGTCGTAGTCCTGGTCGTAGCTGCCGGCAACTTTCTCCGTCAGCTTGAGCAGATTCTGCCGACACATCTGGAACCATTCTTCCGAGTCCTTCGGGTTCGGCAGCGGATCATGCGGTTTCTGGAGCCGTATCATCTGCTGCTTGCATGACTCGCCGATGATGAAGTACACGATCGCTTCGACGAAGCTTTCGTTGAGGCCGAGCTTGCGCCCTTCAATGCGGAGCGCATCGATACGCTGGTTCTCGGTGTCGCGGCGGTAAATCTCCTGGTCGTCGGCACGCTTGCGTGCGCCGACGCTGACCGCGAGACCCATGCGGTGCGCGAGTAGCCTTAGCAGCAAGCGGTCCGTCATGCCGATCCGCTTACCGAGTTGATCAACGCTAAGAGATCGCAACATGACGCTTTCCTCCATTAAACGATAATGCCTTGGGCGTCGGATCCGCACAGCATACTGTGCTGTCAATGATCCATCTGGTTGGAAACTACCACAGAAGTGGTGCCTGTCAATCCGATATGAAAAAGCCCGCGCTCGTCGCGCGGGCTTGTTATTCTGGCGACCGATGCCATTCAGATGGTCGAGTCCATCTCGAACAGGATCTGCTGTCTTTCGTCAACGACCATCGCGCGGAGCATAACCGCCCTCACGTGGTTCGTGGCCCTAGCCCTCGGTCCAAGTTTCACTGCGATTTTCTGGCCTTTGAGCGCCTCGCACGCGGCGTCGCGTGCTTCGGCGAACGAATCCTGTGCTGTCGCGAGGTCGTACGCACATTGCCCGCTCGCGTGGAGCGGAACAAGCGCGCCGTCGACCGGCAGCATCATGCGCTGCCCGTTGTAGAGATCGAGCAGGACCGGAAGGAATTTCCCGGCCGGCGACTTGAAGCATGTGGTGTTTTCCAGCACCGACTTGGCGCCTTCGACATCTCTTGCCCAGTCCACTCCGAGACTTCCGGGCTCGGAACCCGCGATTGGCCAAGCCATGACCGTGTCTCCGTGTTGCAGCCCCACCCAACCTTGTATCCGCCACGTACTCTTGTCAAGACAAAACAAAAGTTGGCGGCAAGCGACTTGCTTGCCGCTGGTTCTCCACACTCATCAGTAGATGATGACGCCCATTTTGTCTTGGACAGCCGCCAGGGTTTCCTTGACGCGGGCACGTGCTGTCTTGCCTCCCTCGTGCAGAACTTCCCGCACGAAATCATTCCTGTCGGCGAGTTCAGCACGACGCTCTTGGAACGGCACGAGGATCTTCGCGATACTGTCGCAAAGCTTCGTCTTGCATGCGACGCAGCTGATTTGTGCGTTCATGCAGGCCTTCGCAATCTCGCGAGTTTCCCGTTCGCCCTCGGTGATCATCTCGTGCACCGCATAGACCGACTTACAGCGATTGTACGGATCACCAGGGTCGGTGACGTGCTTGCGCTGCTGGTCCGTTACACCTTTGCGTTTATAGCGCTCGCGGATTTCGGCCATCGGCGCATTGATGTCGATGGCGTTGTCCGCTTCCGACTTGCCCATCTTCTCGCCGTCGAGACCCGGTACTTTCACCATTTCGGCGAGCATCTTGGGCAGGACGAAAGTCTCGCCGAACCGCTCGTTGAAACGGCGTGCGAGTGAGCGAGCCAATTCTACGTTCGGCACTTGGTCCTCGCCGACCGGGACAAGCGTCGCCCGCGGCCCCAAGATATCTGCTGCCATCAGGACGGGATACGTAAGGAGCCCGAGGTTGATGTCGTCGGGGTTCTTCCGCACCTTTTCCTTGAATGTCGGTATCCTTTGCAGGTCACCGAGCGGCTGCATCATGGACAGGAGCAGGCACAGCTCGGAGAGTTCCGGGATGCTCGATTGCGCGTAGATTGACGCCGTTGCCGGATTCAGACCCGCAGCCAGATAGTCCTTGACGATCTCGACAAGATTTTTCCTCATCTCGTCGGGATTTTTCAGAGTCGTGAGCGTATGCAGATCGGCGACGAAGTACAGGCATGTGTTGCCTTCCCTCTGGTAGTCGACGAAATGACTGACCGCACCCAGCAAATTGCCGAAGTGCAGCCTCCCCGTGGCACGTATACCTGACAAAACGATGTCGGTCATGTTCACTTTTCCTTCTTGTCAAAGACCGACCTTGGTCCAAAATAAAAGTACATTTTTGCCGCACCTTGTCAACGACAGCCACAATGACACTCCGGCAAACGGGAAAATATGCTGCCCGTTCCCCGTTATCACCGGTTTGTTGACATCCTGTAGGAATAGTTTACGGTGCGAAGAGGCCAAGGCCTTTGATTTGGTCGTCCACAATGACCGGCATCGCCTGGTCATAGACATGGGTGAGAGATCATGAGAAAAAGCGTCCTGATAATTACCCCCAGCGGATGGAGGCCGCCCCAGACTGACCGCCTGGCCAAACGAATGCGCGGCTCAGGTGTCCGTGCAGTCATTGGCACCGGCCACCCCAGAAACCTCAGCGGCAAGGCCGCCATGGTCGTGCTCCTCGGCGGCAAGCAAGACATGGTCCAACTGGGAAAAATGGGCGAAGCCGCAAGAGCCGCGCGCGTGCCCATTATCTACGCGAACTTGCCCATTCCGAAGGCCGCAGTCTCAATACTGAAGCAGGTCACCCGAAAATCGCGAAAGAAAAGATGACCGAGGGCAGGTAAAGCAGTCACACAACACGCACAGTGAGCCGGCGACCAAGTCGCCGGCGTTTTTTTATTTTAGATATGCGAGGGACAACTGGCTTTTCAGCGACGCCCTTTGCGACGCCGACAATTCTTTGGAGAGCTTCGTCGCTATCACCTCGGTGATGATACCGCGCTGTGCAAGATGCGCGACCGTCGCGACAATGCGTCTCGCCTGCTTTTTGGCAGGCTTGGCCGCTACCCGTTGAGCGAGTTTCTTTGAGAGCGGGAGGCGCAGCTGTTTTTTGCGCCATGCGATGTGACTGAGAATGGCTTGTACATCAGCGCTGGTCACATGCTCCGGGTCGAGCTTTCCGGAATTGGTGAGTTTCCACGTGTGCCGGACGAGGCCTAAAATGCCGGTTTTTTCGATAACGTCGGCGTCGTGAACAATCTTCGCTTCGGGCGATGACGGCGCCTTTGTTCCTTCGTGGGAAGCCGCGCACTCAGCGATGCGGCCGACTTCCTGCGAGGTCAAATCAATTCCTTTGAGGAGCCCGCGAACAACGCGCTTATTTTTTTCAGGGTCGTAATCATTGCCGGTAGGCAGCGCCGTATCGTGCAACCACGCGCCCGCTTCTGTTATGTTCAAATCTGCCCCGCTTTTCTCGGCAAGAAATAGTGCAATACGCACGGCACGCTCAAGATGTTTATTACCTTTTGATTTACCGCCGAAAGCAGCGTCGTGATCCACTCCAATTGCGATTTTTTGTATCTTCCGTAGGATTTTTTTATCGAGCATGTTGCTGGTGATTATAGTAATTTTTTGAAGTAAAAGTAAACGGGTGGCTGGCTTTGATACTATCGCAGCCAGCGCACCCATTTTTTGACCACTCGGGTCAGCGTGTACATACCCACTCGTGTGCCATGTTCACTGCATCATCCACAGAACCTGCGTTTGATACAACGAGGCGGTTGGCGTTGCAGGGAAAATCGTCGAATACTCGAGCGACCTCCTGCCGCATCCGTAGCGTTTGTTCCGTGCTCAGGATATGCCCCTTTCTTGGATGCACCGCCAAATGACTCACAACTTCGGCATCTGTGCACCTGACTTCGATCCAGAGGACCGAAATCCCACACTGCACACAGACGGCTTCGATGCGTTCACGCAGTTCACGGACGTGGAACATTTCATCCGTTACGACGTGCTCAGCCCCGTTTTCGAACAGGCCGAGAATGTGGTCCAGGGCGCGCCGGTAATACTGCCAGCGCACATCCGGCGGGTCGATGCCCTCCGAGAGTGCCGTGGGGTCAACCACGTCACGCTTGAAGTCGTCGATGTCGACTATCTCCGCGCCCAACCTTCCGGCCAGGGCGTGGGCTAAAGTCGATTTTCCAGACCCCGGTAGGCCGACGAACAGAGACAGGCGTTTCATTGCTAAAGACCTTTCACCAGCCGCAGGTTGCGAGCTGGAATTTGTTTCGAAGTTTTCGGAACAGATTCGAGCTTACAAAACGCAAGGCCCTCCGGTCGCCATGGCGCTTCGCTGGGGCGCCTCCGGGCACGTCTCGCCACTTTGCAGTGGCTCCGACCGGTTTTGCGTTCACAGAACGCAAAACCCCCTTCCGGGGGCCTTGCTGCGAACCTAGTGTTTCAGTTAGCAATTCTTAAGCCTCCGGTAATCGGTAGTAGTTGCATAGGCGTAATAGGAATTGCCGAAACGATTCATAGGTGCATTGTATCACTGATTAGTATCCTGTCAAGCGCTATTTCTTGGCTCTGTTGCGGCGTTTTTCTACCCATACGAGAAGCGGAGTCGCGAGGAATATCGAGGAGTAGGTACCCGCGGTGATGCCGACGAGCAACGTAAGAGCGAACACTTTTGTCGACGCGGGACCGATGAAGTAGAGCACGAGCAATGTGAAGAGCACGGTGAGTGATGTGTTGATAGAACGTACAAAGGTTTGATTGAGCGAGTGGCCGGCGGTCTCCGCGAAATCTTCTTTGCGGTTCTTGTCGTGATTGATGCGCAGATTCTCACGCGTCCGGTCGAACACAACGATGGTGTCATGAATGGAAAAACCGAGCACGGTGAGTACCGCCGTTACAAACAGCGTGTCCACCTGCGCGCCGGTCAGATACCTGAGGAGTGCGAAGAATCCGACGGGAATGATGATGTCGTGCACGAGCGTCACGAGCGCGATAAGTCCGTATACCCAGCTCGAAATGGGCTTGGAAACCTTGCGGAACGCGAACGCGATGAAAAGCAGGATGCAAAGCAATACGAGCCCGAGCGCGAGGAGTGCTTTGTTGCGAAGCTCGGTGCCGATGGTCGGGCCGATTTCGGTGAGCTGGTCCACGTGCGCTGTGCCGCCCTGATATGAGAAGACTGCGGCGAGCTCGCCCCGCTGTGTATCCCCGATGCTCTGTGCGCGCAGAGTGTAGCCGTTCGCACCCGTCTCACGAAGCGAGAAATCTTTGAACCCCGCATCGCTCAGCGTATTGGTGAGCGCTACCGGGTCGGGCCGTACGCCGCCTGCCTGCCCGCCAGTACCGGGCGCAGGCAGGTCATAGCTCACCTCCACGAGTGTACCGCCGGTAAAATCAATTCCGAGGTGAAGGCCGAAAGCGGCAACCGATATCAGTGAAGCGAGCACGAGAGCCCCCGTGAGTGCGAAGAATGCGTTGCGATGTTTGATGATGAACATAGGGATAGGTTATAGGGACTAGGGACTAGGTTCTAGAAATACCACTGCTAAAAAGCCAGCGGGTGAATCCGTATTTTGCGTCAACACCGAGCGCGAAGAGGAACGTGCGCGAGACCGTGATTGCAGTGAGCATGGAGACCAAGACGCCGAGCCCAAAGACGAGCGCGAAGCCCTTAATGAGTGATGTGCCGAGCCAGAAAAGAATCACGGCCGTTATCATGGATGAAATATTTGAGTCGCGGATTGATGGCCACGCGCGTGAGAAGCCGTCGCTTATGGCGTCTCCCGTGCTCTTACCGCCGCGCAATTCCTCCTTGATACGCTCGAAAATCAGCACGTTGGCGTCCACCGCCATACCTACCGAGAGAATGAACGCGGCGATGCCCGCGGCGGTGAGAGTCACCGGGATGAATTTGAAAAGTGCGAGCATGACGACGATGTAGAGCGTGAGTGCAATCGTTGCGAGCAGTCCCGGCAAGCGGTACCAAAGGAGCATAAAGAGAGCGACAGCGCCGATGCCCCAGAGACCTGCCATGATGCCGTCACGCACGGCTTTGTCACCGAGCGTACCCGAGACCGTTTGTGTGGAAATGAGCTCAATGGGGACAGGAAGTGCTCCGTAGTTGAGATTACGTGCGAGCTCTTTCGCCCCCGTCGCCGTGAAGCCGCCGGAAATCACCGCGGTGCCGTCGGGAATCGACTCACGGATGACAGGAATCGAGATGGGCTGACCGTCGAGAAAAATCCCGAAGTAGCGCCCGACATTGTTCTTGGTGAGGTCGGCGAAAATTTTCGCACCCTGCGAAGTGAAGTGCAGTACGACGACCGGCTCGCTGATACTTGCCGAACCTTGGAACTGTAGCTCCGAGCTCGCGAGGTCTTTGCCGGTGATGGCCGCAGGCTCGAAATCCTGATTGACGGTCGTCGTCGAGAACGCGGCCGGCGGGTTCGCGCTTTTCAGCAGGCGGAACTCCAAGACCGGCGTCTCCCCGATGAGCGCTATCGCCTTCTGCGTATCGGTCACCCCCGGAAGTTCCACAATGAGCCGCTGTTCCGACGTGCCGGAGAGTGCGCTCGCAGTCTCGGTCTGTACGATAGGCTCGGAAACGCCGAACATATTCACACGCCGTTCGATGGTGTCGCGCAGTGCCGACATTGATTCGGCGACGTCGCTGGATTGAATCGCGTTCAGGTCGGCACGGTAGACAAGCTGGGTACCACCGGAGAGGTCGAGACCGAGCTTGAAAGGCCACGAGGCGGTTACCTCGGAGTGATATACGAACCAGCCGACAGCCGCTCCGATAAGGAGGACAACGATAGCGACAACGCGCTTTTGAGCCATGGCGGGCATTCTACTGCAATTCCCAAAAGAATCCACGCTTTAGCAGCCGACCTTGACATAAAGGGTATCGAATAGTACCGTGTATGGAGCGTTGTTGGTTGGCACTCCCAATAAGGCACGGACACACCGTAGCCCCGAAGACCGAAGCGTCGGTACTTCTCCGGCGTAAACCCTTTGGAGGGGCCAATGTGCAATCGGCACGAAACCAACAACAGTTCCCCCATTCATACTTTCTTTGCTTGTTTGGATGAGTGGGAATTGAGGGATAAAGAGAGCGGTAAGGTTTCGCTCGAATTATTTCCCTCACTTATGGCATTCAAGCGTGGCCCAGGGCATGTAAAATGTCGGGCCACGAAATTCAAGGTAGTTGAGGTGAACTTCACCGAAGACGAACTTGAGCTTGAGCGCCTGTTGGACAAGGAGGAGTGAAAACTCCTCAAACCAAAAGCGCCTGCCCGTGGCAGGCGCTCGTCTTTTTATCAGACCTCACAAGTTTAACTACCCGACTCGGTCCTCTCTGTTTCTTAACTATAGTGAACGGTTACCGCACATACACTAACTTTACGCTATAGCGTAATTTAAGTGTATCTAATGTTTCTCGATGAGGTCAAAGAGATTCTTGAAAATCATCGCGACCGCAACGGGGCCGACGCCGCCGGGGACGGGCGTGAAGACCGAGGCCTTTTCGGCACAGGCGGGGTCGGCATCGCCCTTTATGACGCCTGCCTGCTCGCTGGCTCCCGCGTCAATTATTGCAACGCCACCTTTGACATGTTCCGGTTTGATAAAGCCGGGATTTCCCGCACCACATACCACAATGTCGGCGTCTTTGAGGTCATTGATAGAGCCTTCCTCGAGAGTGAACCTCGAGACGTTCGCACCGAGGCGTTTCAAAAGTACGGCCGACGGCGCACCGACGAGTCTCCCCGCTCCCACCACGACGGTACGCTTGCCTTTGGGATCTACTCCGCCGCGTCGAAGCATTTCAACGACAGCGAGCGCAACAGGCGCGAAGACGGGATGAGCATCGGCCGGAATAGCCGGATTTATCGCATCAACATCTTTTTCGGCCGGAATCGCGGCAAGTACCGCCTCGGTATCAATGCCTTTCGGAAGCGGTAGTTGAGCGATGACTGCATCTGTTCTTTTTGAAAGTTCCACAACCTCATCGCACGCCGCTCCTGTATCCGCGCCCTCGGGCAAATCCACGCGTACCATCTTCACATTGAGCCGCGCAGCCGCGCGCGCTTTGATGCGCACGAATGATTCGATGACCGGGTCGTGGCCACCGACCACAATACCAAGTCGTACCGGGCGCTCGATACGCGCGCGGCGTTCCTCGAGTGTCTTGTATATATCCTCAGCAATGGCGCGTCCGTCCAATATCATAATGACGACATACTCATATACTTGAGTATGTGGGTATGTTCATGAGATGCCGAAAATCTTTTTTAATTCGGCGATTCCCTCTTCCAGCATGACCTTTGGTTCCCATCCGAGCAATTCTTTTGCTTTCTTGACGTCCGCCTGAGAATCATGTGCCTCTACGCGCGGGGCATCGTAGACAATTTCTCCACCAACGAGTTCAGCCAAAAATTGAATGGTGACATTGCGGCCGGCACCGATATTGATGACTTCCCCCTTGCCCACCTTCGCGCTTTCCGCCGCAAGCACATTCGCACGGGCAACGTCCCCCACGTACGTATAATCCCGGGTTATCGTCCCGTCGCCATATATAGTGAGCGGTCTGCCCTCTTTGCGGGCCAGCAGGAACGCACCCACTGCCAGCGCATACGGCCCTTCCGGATCGAGCCTTGGCCCGTATACATTGAAATATCGCAACGATACCGTCTCTATGCCATAGATGGCCGACCACATCGAAGCAAACAATTCACCGACGTATTTTTGTAGACCATACGGATGCACCGGATTCGCCGGCATTGTTTCGACAAGCGGCATTGTCTCTTGGTCGCCGTACGACGAACCGGAAGACGAGTACACAACCCGCCGCACCTTTGCCTTCGCGGCGGCCGCAAGGACGGAAACCGTGCCGACGATATTTACGTCAGTGGTCTCTACCGGGTGCTCTACCGAATATTGCACGCGTGGTATTGCCGCGGTGTGGTATACGACATCAGCCCCCTGAAATATCTTTTCAACTTCGTCAGTCGAGCGAACATCGAGTTCGTGGTAGATCGCTTTCGGATTGATGCGGTCTTCCCGCTTACCCGCCGAGTAATTGTCGACGACATGCACTTCGTCGCCGCGCGCGACGAGAGCATCGACTATGTGCGAGCCGATGAATCCCGCACCACCTGTGACAACGACTTTTGCCATGGATGCACTATACCAAATCAACTGCCACGCGCAGTGAGCATAATGCGCGCCGTCTGCAGGACGATAAAGATATCCAAGAGAAGCGAGCGGTGTTTGAGGTAGTAGAGGTCGTACGAGAGCTTCTCCTTGGTCTCCGCGATATCCGCTCCGTGATGCGGATGCCTGTCGTGGCGAAGCTGTGCCCAGCCGGTGAGGCCCGGAGAAACGAGGTAACGGGCATTGTAGTACGGTATGCGTGCGTTGTACTGCGCGGCGAGCGCGGGCAACTCGGGGCGCGGTCCGACGAGCGTGAGGTCGCCGCGTAGCACGTTCCAGAGCTGAGGTAGCTCATCGAGGCGCAATATGCGAAGCCACTTCCCCACCCGCGTGACTTGCAGTTTCGACTTGCCGTTTTCCCCATAGTCACCCTGATCATTCCCGCTCATGCTCCGGAATTTCACGATGTCTATCGGCTTCTGAAAACGGCCGACGCGCTTCTGTGTGATAAACAGCACCCCGCCGTCGTCGAGCTTGATTGCAAGATAGATGAACGGGTAGAGCAATAAAGATACAAGCAGTGCAGGCAGTGCGATAGCGATATCGATAAGCCGCTTCACCACGTCGTATGTACGCGAAGCACTGATATTCCCCAGCACCCATTCGTAATTAATGAGCGAAAGCGGCTCGCGCTCGAAAATTTCCTGATACAACTCCGACGCCTCAAGGAGTGCGAAGCGGCGTTTCCGGAAAGCGGCGTCGTAGACGATGGGGAGTGCCGCGGCGACGGCACGGTCGGAAAAATCCACGACCAAAAAAGAAACATCATCTTCTTCCGCTACGCGACACGCATGCTGAATGACCTCGTGCGACGGGGCCTTACTGGTATCGACGACGTACTCAAAGGTGAACGGAGAATTCGGATCGGTGGCCACCTCTGATGCGAGCGCCGCGATATCCGGACCCGAGGCGATGAGCACGCCTTTAAGTTTTCGTCCGGAGCGCAGGCGCGGAAAGAGCACAGCGCGCCAGAGCGCGATGAGCGGGAAGGAAATGGCAAGGTAGAGTACGAGGATTGTTTTCGGTGCAAGGCCGAATACCGGAATCAAAAAGAAGAAAAGCGCGGCAAGGGCCATGTTGATTGCCTGTGTATAGAGAATGGTCGTCGGCAGGCGGCTACGGAAAAGACGTGTGTGCCGGCCGTAGAGACCGGCAAAAAAGAAGATGACGACCCACGCCGCAAAGAGAAACAAGAATGGTACGAGGTGGTTATTGAAAAGGGCCGTGCTCGGTGTCTGCAGGTAGCGCAAGGCGAGCGTCAGCCACAAGGATGCGACAAAAACCACGAGGTCCCCCAGGAGAAGGAGGACGTATTCCCGCTTAGGCACGAGAGTCATACGATGGTAGTATGATGCCATGATTTCGGCCTTAATACAAGCGCTGGAATCGTTGTCATGAACCCCGTTAGAAGTCGCGACCGCTCGAAAAAATTCTGAAAAAAGTATCGAAATTTACTCAACTTTGTATGAATCAAGCCAACAAAAACGACACTCGACCGCGACCGACTTCTAACGGGGTGAAAGCCAAAAAAATACTGTTTTTGATAACAAAAGCGAACTGGGGCGACGCTCCTGGGAAACCCACGGTTTTCCCAATCCTTCCTCCACGGGAAAACAAAGTGTTTTCCCGACCCCTTTCCTAGCCCCGCTCATAACGTATGCAGACAAAGAGAAAAATAATGTTTTTGATAACAAAGGCGAACTGGGGCGGGGCGCAGCGGTATGTTTTTGACCTCGCGACAGCATTACGGAACGAGTTTGAGGTAAGTGTCGCGTTCGGGCAGGAGGGACTACTCGCAAAGAAGCTGCGGGAGGCTCAGATTACTACTTTTCCGATTCGGACTCTGCAACGCGATGTTTCGATTTCCAGTGATGTGAAAAGTTTCTTTGAACTCCTGCAACTTTTCCGTGCCGAAAAACCTGATGTGGTGCATCTCAACTCATCCAAAGCGGCAGGTGTCGGGGCACTCGCGGCACGCCTTGCGGGCGTGCCGCGAATCATTTTTACCGCCCATGGTTGGCCTTTTTGGGAACAGCGCAACCCTGTTTCTCGCGGCCTCATATACTTCTTTTCATGGCTCACTGCCCTCCTGTCTCACAAAATAATTGTTGTGTCCGACTACGACCTGAAGGTCGCCAAAAAGATGCCTTTTATCGCACACAAGACAGTGCGTATTTATAACGGAGTCGACCCGCACATGCAGTTCGGGCCGGGAACAATAATCCGCAGCGCTTTCCCCGCCGGAGCACGTATTACCGGCACTGTTGGAGAGTTGATTAAAAACAAAAACCAGCGGGCGCTGATTGAAGAAGCAAAAAACAATCCGTCCATGCACGTCGCGATAGTCGGCGAAGGCGAAGACCGCCCGACTCTGGAGAGAAAAATTAAAGAATACGGTCTTGAAAATCGCGTAAAGCTTTTTGGCTTCGTTCCCTCACCTGAGGTACTACGCGGTTTCGACACATTCGCGCTCCCTTCAATAAAAGAAGGTCTCCCCTATGTACTTATCGAAGCGAAAGTTGCCGGTCTCCCCATCGTCGCCAATCGCGTTGGCGGCGTAGGCGAAATCCTTGACGCAAAAGACCTCACCGAATTTTCTATTCAAAGAATGGTCGGGCGAACGGCTGAACTGTACTAAACCGCGCCGAGGATTTCCGTCTCATCGCGTGCCTGGCGCGTGGAGCGCGCATGGCGGCGCATGCCCATGAGGATTCCGAGTGCGGCATATTCGGTGATGAGGTGCGAACCGCCGTAGCTCATAAAAGGCAGGGTTGTGCCCGTGATTGGGAGCAATCCCATATTCATGCCCACGTGGACAATAAATTGCGAGAAGAAATATATCGCGACGCCCGCCGCCATCAGCGAGTCGAAATTGTCGCCGCCACGCGAAGCCATCACGAGTATGCGGATAATGACGATGCCGAAAAGGCCGAAAAGCAAGAGTACGCCGAAAAAGCCCCATTCCTCCGCATAGGCGGCAAAGATAAAGTCGGTCTGGTATTCCGGCAAAAACTGCAATTTTGATTGTGTGCCATAGCCCACCCCCTTGCCCGTAAGCTCGCCCGAGCCGACTGCCACGGTGGACTGGTAGGCGTTGTAGCCCGTCCCCCGGATGTCGGCCAGCGGATGGATGAATGTGAGAATGCGGTCTTTTTGATATTGCTGGAGTCCGAAATTCCACAACCCGCCAGCGACAATGATTCCCGCGAGGAGAAGTGCCGCAAGATGCTTCCACGAGATGCCGGATACGAGTACCATGCCGAACCAAATGGAGAAGACGGTGATTGCCGAGCCGAAATCAGGCTGGAAAAATATAAGCCCGAACAGAAGGAGTGCGTACGAACCGGAGACCAGAATGTGGCGGATGTGTCGTATCTCAATGTGGCGTCGCGTGAAGTACTTTGCGAGCGTCGCTACCAATATCAATTTGGCCGGCTCGGCCGGCTGTACGAAAAAGAACCCGAGATCAAAACGTGTCTGTGCTCCTTTGATGACTGACCCCACGAGAAGGACGAACACGAGCAGCGTCGCTATGGCTCCGTACATGCCGACCACGATAGGCATACGGCGCAAAAAACCGTACTCGGGAATGCCGGCAATGAAAAAGACACCGAGCGCGAGCGCGAGCCATACGATTTGTTTGTCAAAGTATGCGTTCTCTACCGAGAAACTGCGCATCGTCGCGATACCGATAAACGAAATGGCAAGTGCGGAGAGCAGCAAAAACCAGTCGATGTGAGCCAGGGCTCGCGCTCTCACCTCCGCCGCGCGCTGAATTCTCGGTAACATAGTTACTCGCTCTTCACGGGACGGGGCGCGGTCAGCGGCACTATCTGCACTTTGCCGACGATGATATTGAACGGCGAGGGCCACGTGAAAATGACCTGCCGCGATTCGCCTGCGGCGAGTCCGGTCAGAGCGGTTTGTGATGCGGCGAAGGCGTTCCCCGCCGGATCGGAAATAATGACTACGAACGCCATGCTCTGGATGCCGGCGACTGAAGTATTCAGAATATTTGCGGTAACACGCGGAGACGTCGCGATGTCGGATACTTGTGTGTTACTTACCGAGATGGCACCGGACGTATCGGCCATTCGCTCCCAGGTGATAGGCTCCGTAAAATCAAAATACGTGTGCGAGACGATGCGATTCCCCGTGTCTATCGCACCCTCAAAGACCGGCGTGATGCCGCCGGGCATGAGGAATGTCGTGCCGGTGCGTTCCGCGATGAGCACATTACGTTCATCGTAAAGCCCGAAGCGGTACGTGACCGCTCGAGCGCCTGCGTCCTGATTGGGGTTTTGTATGTAGGCAACCGCGTCATATGAGCCGCTGCGAACGTAGAAGCTGCGTGTCCACAAAGTGGCTGACGGGGAAAGTGAGTTTGTGTCGAGAAGCGGGCACGGTCCGCCTTTGTCTACCGAGGTCTCGCCCTGATTCCGGATACCGTCGGAACAAGTGGGCGGAGTCTTCAGCCACGAATAGAATATCGGCCCGCCTACGACGATGAGAAAGAAAAGGATGACGCCGATGGCGTATATGGTGCGGCGGCGTGATGCCCATGACATAGGAACAGTATATAGCTTCTAGCTTCTAGCTTCTAGCTTTCGATTCTCCGATATCCCGAACACGGGTTTGTTGGCGGAAACGGGAACAAAGGTGACTGTTCGATTGGCTAATACCACGCACTCCAGCCCAAAGCCATCACAATAACTACTATTGAAAACAGCAGCGTAAAATACGCGCGGAAATACAAACAAAGCCACAGGACGACAGGTATCAAAAGTGTCCAAAATCCGCCCTCCGAAATAAACCTACCGTAGGTAAGGTTTGCATCTCCCCATTGAGCGGCCATTGACATGTAGCCCCAAACATCCCACACGACCCCAAGCGGAAGGACTGCCCATAAAAGTATTTGCCTCAAATTTCTCATGTATGTATCCTAACACTCGTGTAATCAACAAAACAGCCCACCTTTCGGTGGACTGTTTTGTGTTGAAAGCTCCGTTCTGGCGACTAGCTACTCTCGCCTTTCGACTACCATCGCCTCAACTGGGCTTAACTGCCGTGTTCGGAAAGAGAACGGGTGTTGCCCCAGCGATAAATCACCAGAACGGAGCTTTCAACTGCTCATTATTTCTACGAAAAGCTACACATCAGAGAATTTTAAGCGTGTTGTTGTTTGATACGCGACTCCCACAATTCCTTTCAGGAGTTCTGTCGGGGTATTAGTACGACTCGGCTCAACACATTGCTGTGCTTCCACCTGTCGCCTATCAACGTGGTCATCTCCCACGGCCCTCAAACGATTCCTTATCTTGGAGTTGGTTTCCCGCTTAGATGCTTTCAGCGGTTATCCTATCCCGACATAGCTACGGGGCGATGCACCTGGTGGTACAGCCCCCAGACCAGAGGTCAGTTCATTTCGGTCCTCTCGTACTAGAAACAAAT
>JBBTSX010000017.1:0-11642 GCA_038064535.1 Patescibacteria group bacterium | reverse complement strand
AAATTATCAAAAACTGTCTGAAATTCTTGGTGCCCTTTTATTACTGGCTACTTCGTGCGTCCCGTTAGAGGCCGCGGAAGCAGAATCGTTTAGTATGGTTCATATGGATATTCGCAGTGGTCGAGATTACACGCATATAATCAGCGCGGGAAGCTTTGCTTCCTGCCTCTAACGGGATGCAGAAGACGCACGTGCAATTTTTTAAATATCAAGCGGTAAGTTTCGGCACGTTTCTCGCAGACCTCGCAGTGATTGCGCTTCTGATGTTCGTCTTCGACGCCAATTACCTACTCGCGACCGCCGCCGGCTTTCTCACCGCGGTAGCCATCTCTTTTTTCGTCAACCGCATGTGGTCGTTCCGCAAATGGGTGCACACGGGGCGTATCGCGGTCTCACTCTTCGTCGGGCTCGGCACGCTGTGCGTCGTCGTCTTCGTGACATATGTCGGCGTCTCGCAAGTACAGGTCCCGTATATCGAGGCTCGCATCGTGGCGGCTCTCATCGCGGCGGTGGTGAGCTACGTCGGCGACGCCATCTTCACCTTTGAGGTAAAGCCGTTCGAGTGATGTGATATTCTGAGCTCATGAAAAAAGAAACGAAGCAAAGTCTGGTGTTTTGGTTTGCGGCAGCGTCAACGGTGCTTACGTTCGTCGCGCTTGTAGTGCTGGTAGCGGCGCAGACCTATATCCGCTGGAAGCTGAATCAGAATTTCACCGTCCTCGGTGAGGCCGGCATCCCCTCGCTCGCCGTCCTCTTGCTCGGCCAGACGCTCGGACTTCTTCACGCGACTCGTTCATAACAACTTAGGCTACGTACCTTATCTATTCACGACCGTAAGCGGATAAGACATCATTATTTTCCAGAAAGATTCCATACCGCGTTAAAAAATTCGCGGTATCCGTCGGCGATTTCTTTGCCGGTTATCGTGACGGAGAGAATCGTGTCACCGAATATGTTAAGCGTGATGTTGTCATGCCAGATGTCGGTATTCATCAAACCGGTTGCGTTACCGGGTAGATACCGGAATGTCCAAATGCCTGTCTTCGCAAGTTTTTCGTGTTCTGCCCGCTGTGACTCGGACCCTATGTATCGAATGTGCAGGTCGCGTTCTTTCAAGATGCGGAAGAAATCGTCGAGCGCACCTTCACGCGCCATCGTCGTTCGGTACTGTTCCGTCTCGCTTGCGATTACGTCGACCGTTGTACCCGTGGGCTGTCTTCTGTGTAATTCGAATTGATGCGCCACGAACGCGCTGTCGCCCTGAAATATTTCGACATCCTGCTCGCGTTCACCCGCGTAGCGGCTCATGAGGTCTTTCGCGAGCGCGTTCGCGGCCAAGCGCTTCTCTTCTATCAATGAAAGAAGCCGGTTCGGGGTATTTGCACTGAATTTTTTGCGGCCATTCTGAACGACGTGCCGCGCAAGGCCCTTCTCCTCGAGCTTTGCGAGAGCATCATAGACAAACTGGCCGTGTAGACCCGTCATACGAATGAGCTTTGAAGTTCCGATGTCCCGGTACGGTAGGAGTGCGAGGTAGACCCTGCTTTCCTTCTCCGACAATCCCAGTCCTGTGAGCTTTAACGCTATCTCCGACTTTTCATCAATAATTTCTGACATATATAGGTATTGTCCTTTGTTTCAAAGGGATTTTATCATAATAATATCATCAATAAAGATTGACAAGAGGCCATTTCGTGCTACAATCATCGTAGTAATCATCATTGACTCCCGAGGAGGCAGCCTTGAAAACTATCATTATCGTTCGCCATGGCTCTGACATCTTTGGCCGTCTGAGCGATTGCGGTGATCAACAGATACGCGCTCTGGCGCCGAAACTTAAGCAGTTCGTAGAAGGCAAGAGTGCTCGAATCCATTCCTCACAAGAGGAGCGAGCGATTAAGAGCGCGAAGATCCTAGGTGAAGTGCTTAGCGTCCCGCTGAGACTGGATGGCGGATTGAACACGCCAACTCAATATGGATTCGGCGCGGCAGAATTCTATGGCAAGGATATCGATACTTTTATCATCGTTGCCCATCACGACACATGCGAATATCTGCCCGAAGAGTATGCGAAGCGTTTCCAAGATACGAGTTGGCATGGCGTGCTCGGCAACGGTGAGGCGTGCGTGATTGATCTAGACCAAAAGAAGGTCATTCGCGTCGAGTAGTCGATTTGGGAGAAGCAATTCTCCCCTTTCTAGAGCGCTTGTGATTCGTCAGCCGGCGAGTCGAGCTCTCTTAAAGAAAAAGTTCTTTGAAATGAGATGGTTACAGCACAGAGATGCAGTGAAAGTATGCGTTTGTCTGCTGTAACTATCAACAAAGGGAGAAATACGATGTACAAGAACTGGAAAGCAATCTGCGGGATAACCGACCCGAACTTTCGTCTGTTCATTGCGCTTTGCACCGAGCAGGAGACGTTGCTGAAAATCGCCTTCGTCTTTCCTGAATTCTTCGTGGCAAAAAAGCCCGAGCAGCCGGGGCCGTTCCCGCTTTCGTATCTGCGCCGCGTAGCGGATAGCCACTTCAAGGATGGGCGCGAAATCGGCGAAGTGGCATCTGATATGCCGGACATCATGCTTGGTGTCGGTATGCAGCACTTCTACTATGGGTCACCTGATAAAACCGCTGTGCCAATCCACTTTCCGTTGACGATCGAACACCGTTCCAAGTTGAAGGAGTTGAGAAGGGTCGCCGAGAAAATCGAATGTTTCCCGTGGGGCCTGAACCGCATCGTAATCAACGGGACGGAGTTCTTTACCGGGCTGTGGACCGGAGATGACGCCGACGATATCGACGTCGATGTATATCCGACTGCGCTCGTCGATGTGAACGCCTAGGGAGTGGAACATGAGGAAAGAAGAATTCTACCTATTCTTGGCGGAGTGCGCAGACGAGTCGATTCGCAATGGTGAAAACGCTGTGCGTAAGATCATCCAAAACGCCGGTATTGTCGCCGGGTCGGAAACGGCCATCTTCCGGGCGTCCGCGACGCTTGCGCACGAGAACTTCACGTTTTCGTGTAGGTTTGGCGTTATCGAAGATACCTGGCGAAGACACCAGAGGGCGATTGAGCTCGCAAAAGGTTGGATTGTGAAGACGTGATTCGACGTGACCACCGCTAGCTCAGCGGTATACAAAACCAAACGGCCGGCATCTCGCGATGCCGGCCGTAATTCTTTGGGGATTTTTTCGTTACTCCACTCCCGTTATTTTTGAGTTCTCGGCTATCTCGTTGAGAACGCCGATGTCGGAGGTATCTTCGCCGACAGTCTTCCGTCCGACTGCAGGGCGGCGGACTGGGCCGCGGAAGTTCAAGAGGTAGCGTTTCGGGTCTTCGTCGAGGTCGAGGAAGTGGTCCGTCGCTTCTTTGAGCTTGCCCGAGGTCGAGCGGCCGAATGAGACCACTTCCACCTGACAGCCGCCATGGGTGCGGAGGTAATCAACGAGCGGAATGAAGTCACCGTCGCCCGTTACTAGGATGACAGTGTCGAGCTTGGGTGCCATGGTGATGGCGTCGACCGCCATACCGACGTCCCAGTCGGCCTTTTTGGCTCCGCCAAAGAATATCTGGAGGTCTTTGGTGCGGGTTTCGATGCCGATTTTGGCCAATGCCTCAAAAAAGCCTTTCTCTTCGCCGCTTTCTGTCGTGACGACATAAGCGCGAGCGCGGATAAGGCGGCGTCCGGCCACCGAATCCTTCAGCAAATTGCCGAAGTTGACGCGCGCGTGATACAGATTTTTCGCGCTGTGATACAAGTTTTGCGTATCGATGAATACACCGACGCGCTGTTCTGGATGTTTAATAATTGCCATACTAAATAGTTTATAGGGGTTAGGTTATAGGGAATAGTAAATCCCTACCCCACGTATTAAATGCTTCACGAAGCTACTTTTAGAGTGACTATAACCTGTCACCTATAAGCTAAAACCTACGGACGCCGCGCAGCGAGGGAAATGGAAGTTTACTTACATTTCCGAGCCAGCAAGTCCGAAAGAACCAATTGTTCTTATTTTTTCAAACCGAGCTTGCGTATGAGTGTGCCGTAAGCGCGCTTGTTGGTCCCCTCAAGATACTTGAGGTGCTTGCGGCGGTCGGCGACAAGGCCGAGCAAACCGCGGCGGGAGTGCTTATCTTTATTGTTTTTACTCAAATGAGCACTCAATTCCTCGATACGACGCGTCAAAAGAGCCACCTGCACCTCCGGAGAACCGGTATCCGTGTCGTGCCGGCGCGCTTTCGCGGCCTCGTTCTGCTTCTTGCGCTTCGTAAGCATGCGCGGAATCGTATCATATTCATGGCCATTTAGCAAGAGGGGCGGCCCAAGTACATAATTTGGGCCGCCCCTCGATCGTGGCTTTATGTAGCGACTATTGGGCGACCGACGGTGCCGGTGCGGCCGCAGCTGGGGTGACCTTCACGAGTTTTACATCGAAGATGATGGTAGAGTTGGCCGGAATAATGACCTTTCCGTCAGCATCCTTCACGTCTTGAGCGCCGTAGCCGAGCGACGGCGGGATAGCGAGGAGGCGTTCCCCGCCCTCCTTCATGCCGTTGACGCCGATTTGGAAGCCCGGAATCAGGCCTTGGGCACCAAGCGTGAATACCAAGGGCTGATTGCCGTGAGCGGCAGACGAGTCAAATACCGTGCCGTCTTGCAGTTGGCCGACATATAGCACCGAGACGGAATCGCCCGGCTGTGCCGTAGCACCTGTGCCGACTGCGATTTCCTGTGCCTGCACCTGTGCGTCGGTCGCCGCCGCACCTTGCTGCTGGGCGGCCGCGGCATCCGGTGCCGGCGTCGCTACCATAGATGTGTAAACAAAGTACCCGCCGATAATGACTACCAATAATACGACAACCCAAACGACGATGTTTTTCGTGGACATGCGGAAAGTATATCACGATGACATGTTGCGCAAGGGCGAATTATCCACCTTTTTGGTACAGTAGAACAATGGAAATGGAGCCATTAGCATCACGAATCCGCCCGAAAACATTGTCCGAATTCGTCGGGCAGGAACACCTTACCGGCAAAGGAAAGCCGTTGCGTGTCGCGATTGAAAAGAAGGAGCTGTTCTCATTCATCCTGTGGGGACCGCCGGGGAGCGGCAAGACGACGCTCGCGCGTATCTATGCGGGCGCGGTCGGCGCGGAATTTCATGAACTTTCGGCGGTCGAGGCCGGCAAGGATGACATCCGAAAAATAATAGGGACCCAACAGCTCACGCTCGGCGGCAAACCGAAAGTGCTCTTCGTGGATGAGATACATCGCTTCAACAAAGCACAGCAGGATTTCCTTCTCCCGTTCGTCGAGCGCGGTGACATCACGCTCATCGGCGCGACGACCGAGAATCCGTCGTTCGAAATAATTTCCCCGCTCCTTTCACGTGCCCGAGTGTTTGTGCTCAATGAGCATTCGGAAAAGGAAATGGAGAAAATAATCGGGAAGGCAATAAAAAAATTGTCCGCCGAAGGCGGATCCGCCTCCAGCGGAAAGATTCCGAAGAGTGCACGCGACTGGCTCGTGCAGATGGCGCAAGGCGATGCACGGCAAGCGATCACTACTCTCGAGACCGCGCAGGCGCTCTACGGGAAAATCACGCTCGATACGCTCAAAGAAGCGATTCAATCCAAGCATATTCGTTACGACAAAAAAGGCGAAGAGCATTTCAATACGATTTCCGCGTTTATAAAAAGTATGCGTGCCTCACAGCCCGATGCCGCACTCTACTACCTCGCGCGCATGGTGGAAGCCGGAGAGGACCCGCTTTTTATCGCGCGGCGCATGGTCGTTTTTGCGAGCGAAGATGTGGGCCTCGCGGTCCCCACTGCGCTCGTCGTAGCAAATGCTGTCTTCCGCGCGTGCGAAACCATCGGCTACCCGGAATGTGCTATCAATCTCGCGCACGGCGTCGCATACCTCGCGACGTGCAAGAAAAGCCGCGCGTCATACGACGCATATTTCGCGGCGGTAGACGATGTGAAAATGCACGGCACGCTCCCCGTCCCGATGAAGGTACGCAACGCACCGACAAAGCTTATGAAAGATTTGAAGTACGGCAAAGGGTACGAGATGTATCCCTCGACAAAGCTCGGGACAGGCGACAAGGAATCGTATCTTCCCGAAAAGTTGAAAAAGAAAAAGTATTTGAAATAGTCATGACTACCAAGGCGGTCGTATTTGATGTGGATGGGACGCTCCTCGATACGCGCGAGTTCATTGCCGCAGCAATTGAGCATTCGCTCCGTGCTCACGGGCACGTGGTCCCCGAGCGTAAGCAGGTCGTCGAGGCCGCGACGGGGCGTTCGCTCGACGACTGTTACCCGTTGCTTGCACCCGACGGCGACGTCGTCGCATTGCGGGATACGCACCGTGCATTCCAAATGAAACGCTTTGACCTCGTGAATGCATATGCGGGGATGCATGAAGTGCTCACTGCACTGCGTGCTCGCGGCATACTTCTCGGTATATGTTCTATACGTGGTCCCAATCTGCGTCCGACACTCGAACATACACAAGCGCTCGCCTACTTTGACGCCATCGTTGACTCGACAGGGGTCACGAATCACAAACCGCACCCGGAAGGCATTCTGAAAGTTCTTGAATTGCTCAACGTTGCACCCGAGCATGCAGTCGCTATTGGAGACACCGCCTCCGATATCGAAGCCGGCAAGGCGGCGGGTTGCTCGCTCACGATTGCGATAACGCACGGGCTCGGCACACGTGAATCGCTGGAAAAGAGCGGTGCCGACCACATCGTGACGAGTCTGCCCGACATTCTTCCATTTGTTTGAAAAAAAGAAGGGCGGCACCAGTGCCGCCCCGCCCTTCAAAGTCAGCTCGTCAGCCGAAGCTGAAACGTCCGCAGGTCGAGAAGATGACGAATAACACCCGCTCGATCAAGTTGGCGTCCGCAGAGAGGCCAAGAGCGTCGCACAGTGCGACCTCCTCTTCTTCCTGCTCAATCAAGCGTATCCGAGTGTGCTCCATTCGTTCGCGCTCGTGCGCATCGACGACGGCCTCGTACGATAGATTCGCCGTCGGCCATGAGGGCACACTCACATCGCCACCTACCGACAATGCCCGCTGTCGTCCGGCTCTGAAATCTTGTGAAGCTTGGTCCATGGCTTCCCCGCATTGCAGAATCGTTGCGCTAATCTCTGTCCGCAGTGTACCCCGTAGCGGGAGGCATATGTCGCACAATATTGTTGATAGAATGGGGATATGGCCGATCTGAAAGCGCTCAAGACCCAATTTCTCGAATACCTTGAAATAGAAAAAGGGCGCGGCGTAAAGACGGTGGAGAATTATGACCGCTATCTCAATCGTTTTCTCACCTTCGGCAAGGTAAAGGCGCCGGGGCAAATTACCGAGCAAATGGTGCGCGAGTTCCGCATCACTTTGAACCGTTCGGCAGGTGTGAGCGGGACGATGAAGAAAAATACGCAGAATTATCATCTCATCGCATTGCGCGCATTTCTCAAATTCCTAAGGAAGCGCGATATTGAGTCGCTCAATCCGGAACGCATCGAGCTCGCGAAGACAAGCGGCCGCGATTTGGACCTGATTACCGCCGACGAGCTGAATCGCCTTATGCGCGCGCCTGCAGGCGATGAGCTCGCGGCATTGCGCGACCGCGCAATGCTCGAACTGCTCTTCTCGACAGGATTGCGTGTCTCCGAACTGTGCAACTTGAATCAGGATATCGACCTTTCACGCGACGAATTCTCGGTACGCGGCAAAGGCGACAAGGTGCGCGTCGTATTCCTCTCCTCGTCCGCGAAAAAAGCGGTGAGCGAATACATCAAAAAGCGCGCCGACATGTCGGACGCGCTGTTCGTGAGTTACGGCCCCTCCTTCGCCAAGGCTTCGGAGGGCAAGAAAGGTGGCAATCAAGATTTAAATCGTCTGACGCCGCGTTCGGTGGAGCGCATCGTGAAACAGTATGCGGTAAAAGCCGGCATCACGCGCAAAGTGACGCCACACGTCATCCGTCATAGCTTCGCGACCGACTTACTTTCAAACGGTGCCGACCTGCGTAGTGTGCAGGCACTTCTCGGTCATGCCAACATCGCGACGACGCAGGTGTACACGCATGTCACCGACAAACATCTCCGTGAAGTCCACAAGGCCTTCCACGGAAAACGCCGCAACTAGTGCGGCGTTTTCGCAGAGGAGGAGATTTAGGCCGTGCGGTAGCGGCGGATAGGCACGATGTTGGCGTAGCGGGGGGTTTCGCGATTGCGCGGGGTCGAGACGGGGAACATCTCAGTCTGGTCGCCGCGTATCGTGTTGAACGCACTCCACTCGCCGGAGCCCTTGCTGCCGCTCCTGTCTCCGGCCGCGAACAAGCTTGTTCTACGGGCCGCGAGGATGTTTTTGATGTGTTCCATAAGTATTTGTTTTTATGCGGGGAACTGTGTCCGCCGCTACTGTAGAAGACGTCTCCTCCCCCTACGCATTACATCCTCGCATAGTGAACATGACGTCTGAGTGAAACACTGTGGCCTGCCCCGTAGCCAGCTCAGCCCGTTCAAGTACTACAACTTTCAGACATTTGCTGAGAGATGCGCTACGGGGTATCTTGATTCACGTAGAACTCACACGCTGAGTGTTGTTATATGAAACTTGTTTCTTGGAATGTGAACGGCATACGCGCAGTGCACAAGAAAGGCTTTTTTGTGCCGTTCGTCGACAAGGTGAAACCGGACATCATTTGCCTGCAGGAGACCAAGGCCGAGGAGCACCAGTCCGAGATTGATTTGCCGGAATACGAGGAGTACTGGAATTCAGCCAAGAAAAAGGGCTACAGCGGCACTGCCATTTTCTCAAAAACCAAGCCTTTGAGCGTTATTTTCGGCCTTCCTGAGGATATTATGGCTACGTACCACATGGCAGACGATAAGTACGGCGACCCCAACGAGGAAGGGCGCGTTACGGCGGCTGAATTTGAGGATTTTTATGTGGTAACCGTCTACACACCGAATTCAAAAGACGATTTGAGCCGGATTCCGCTCCGTCACAAGCTCTGGGACCCCGCCTTTCTCGCCTATATGAAACGTCTGGAGGAAGACGGTTCGACAGGCTCACCACATGGGAAACCCGTTGTGTTCTGCGGCGACCTCAATGTGGCGCATACGCCGGACGATTTGGCCAATCCGAAACCAAATGAGGGTAAGAAAGGGTTCACGAGAGAAGAGCGCGAGGGTATCGATGCGATGATAAGGGCCGGATTTGTGGATACGTTCAGAATGTTCACGCAAGGCAATGGGCACTACACGTGGTGGAGTCACTTTTCGCAATCCCGCGAGCGCAACGTAGGGTGGAGAATAGACTACTTCTTCGCAAGCGAGGCATTGGTACCCCACATACGGCGCTCCACCATCTACGCGGATGCGCATGGTTCAGACCACTGCCCCATCCTTCTGGAACTAGACATTTAGGGTATATAGCCACTAGCCAATAGATAGGTAAAAAGACCTCAAGGTGAGCCCCTATTGGCTATACCCGAGTGGCTAGCCTGTGTCCTTTATCCACAGGATGTCCTTTACACTGTCCTATATAGGCGTATTCTTATCCCCAGTAGCTCATTACGGATTTCTCGTTGTTTCACCACAAACGGGATACATAGTGCTTACAAATACTCAAACCAATTGTTACGACACAGTTGCCTCTGCAACTGACTGGAATAAAAGTATTTACCGCACAGCATCTCGCGCTCTTTTTGAAAGAACGCAGAATTCACATTAAGTCGCCTGACGCAGGCGGCCCCGAAAAAGAAAAAACGGGGGCCACCCCGTCAGGCGATTTTTTATTTGCGAAGCAAATACCCGCCATAGCTTTAGCGACGGCGGGCCACTCGCCGTATAAGTTTGGGGTCGCTGTCTGCCGCTGCTGCGGCAGCGCTGACGCTCGGCCCGCCGGCCTGCGCGACACCCCAAAACTCATACGGACTCGTTGCCGACTAACTTACGTGATGCTTTTTTCGGAGTTCGGCAACCGCCGCTTCGTCTTCCTCCTCTTTGCGCTCCTTTCCCTGTTCTCCGAGCAATTTCAACTCCTTTTCATCCAATTTCGCCAGTTCTTTTGTGCGACCTTCCAAATGTTCTTCGGTATTTTTCTTCGGGTCATCCAACACTTCCTCCAGAAGCGCGTGCAATATCCAACCAATACGCGGCGACGGTTTTTCGCCAAGCTCCATTATTTTCGAGCCGTCGATTTTGAGCATGCTCACCGACACCGGGTCGCGCAGCGCTTCGTCCACCATCGACATGTATTTGCGCAGGCGGAACGGATGCGCTTTGGGCCGGCCGGTACCGATGCGGTCGCACACGCGAAGATTCAACAGGTCGTTGATGCTTTCCTGCCCGACGCGTGCGATGACGCGGCGCACAGCGCTCAGTGTGACGACGTCGGGGTCCGAGAAAAACATGTGCCAACGCACGAGCGATGCCACCTTCTCGATAGTTTCTTTCGGGAACTTGAGGTTCGCGAGGATTTTCTTCGTCATGCGGGACGACACCACATCGTGTCCGTGGAATGTCCAGTCGTTCTTTTCGTCCGAGCGTACGCGCGTCGCGGGTTTTCCCACGTCGTGCAGCATCGCCGCGAGCCTGATTTCAAGGTCCCATTCTTTGTCGGCGGCGTGTTGCAGAGAGCGCATGAGGTGCTCAAAAACGTCGAACGAATGCGCCTGATTCTGGTCGCACCCGATTCCTTCCTCCAGTTCGGGGATGACGTATTTCAAAAGCCCAAGTTTTTGCGCCACGTAGAGAGCCTGCATGGGCCGCGGGCTCATGACGATGCGAACGAGCTCGTCGCGCACGCGCTCGCGCGAGATTTTGCCGAGCTGTGAGGCTTGCGCACTGATACCGGCCGCCGCTTTTCCGTCGATGGCGAAGTCCAGCTCCGCCGAGATGCGCACCGCGCGCAGCATTCGGAGCGCGTCTTCCTCGAAGCGCTCATGCGGGTCGCCGACCGTGACAATGACTTTGCGTTTCAGGTCCTCTTTGCCGCCGTGTTCGTCTACCAGTTCGCCGGTTGAAGGGTCGTAGGCTATCGCGTTGATGGTAAAATCGCGACGCTTGAGGTCGTCGGAAAGATTGTCGCTGAATTTCACTTCGTCGGGATGGCGCGCATTGGAGTACTCCCCTTCAATGCGGAATGGTGTTATCTCAATGACCTTGAGACGCGGATTGTCAGACTGCGTGACGACGCCGACGGTCCCGTAGGTGTTCTCGTAAAATGTTTCCAGAAATAGTTTCTGTATCTCTTCGGGCTTCGCGTTCGTCGTTATGTCCCAGTCTTTCGGTTCGCGTCCGATGATGAGGTCGCGTACGCACCCGCCGACGAGGTATGCCTGAAAGCCCGCTTTTTTCAGCGTGTCACAGAGTTCACTCACGACGGGCGGCACGGATAGTTCAGCGGTTTTCATATGGACATTGTAACAGTGACTTTCTCTGTGCTCCCGCCAGGATTCGAACCTAGAATACGACGTCCGAAGCGTCGCGTGATATCCGTTTCACCACGGGAGCGTGTCCGCGCATCATACGCGCGCGCAACGGCAAACACAATAAATCTTTGTGTGTCTCGTAAAGGAGGCTCGCACTTATTTTAGCAAAAATGGAGGCACTTTAC
>JBBTSX010000016.1:0-4581 GCA_038064535.1 Patescibacteria group bacterium | reverse complement strand
AGCGCATTGTGGTGTTGGCACCGGTGAGCGGGTTTTGATCGAAAGTGACTGAGCAGGAGAGTGTGGGTTGAGGGTTGCAGGAATTTGTGCCGGCGGAGATGATGACGGAGCCGTTCTGGCCCGCATGACCGTAGGTAGGGTCACCACCCGCCCCGCCAGTGCCTACCACGACAGTTGCAGAACCGGTAAGAACTCCTGCGGCATATGTTTTTATCGCCCTGCCACCTTTGCCTCCAGCGGAGCCGTATACTCCGAAGCCGGCTCCCCCCGAAGCACCCCCTCCGGTTGTGTTGGTATCGCCTCCGCTCGCTCCTCCCGCCGTCCCAGGCGGGTAGTCGCCGCCCACAATACCGCCTCCACCACCTCCGCCGCCGCTGCCAAATACTGTTACCTTGAACGAAGAGGCTGTGCCGGCTGTACCATATCCGCCTGATAGAGCTCCTCCACCGACCCCCCCGCCGCCACCCGCACCGTTTACCGTTACGGTAAACGCGCCGGAGGGAATGGTATATGTATATGTCCCGGGTGTAGAAAATGTTTTCAAGACCGTACCCGATGTATCGGTACATTGTCCTCCCGTGTCGTCGGTCCATGTGATGGTGACGGAGCCGTTCTCGCCATTCTCTCCGGATTCGCCCCCAGCTGAACCGGTTGCGCTATCCGCAGAATATAATTCCCCCGCGCCGCCGGCTCCTCCCTGGCCGCCGTTGGATGTGGCACCGCCTCCTCCTCTATCCGTCATAAACCCCACAGTGACATTTCCTGTTCCAACGACCACCGTCACCGTCGCGCCGGGGGCAAGCTGGCTGACGGTGTAAGTCTTCACGATCTTCCCTCCGTCTTCACCAGGTAAGCCGCGGGGTGCGCTCCAGCCCGCGCTGAGACAGTGCTGACATATGTAACCGCCGGCACCTCCAGCACCGCCCGCCGCGCCCCCAGTTGAGACAACCTTGCGGCCATCAGTTGCGAAACCCCCTCCCCATCCTCCGCTCTCGGAGCACGATGAGGTGTAGATGTTGCCGCCGCCGCATCCGCCTTTTCCGCCTTTTGCCGTGAGAGTGCCGAACGATGCATCGCCGCCATTGCCACCGTTGGAACCGGGATTGCCGATGCCAACTCCTCCGTTCTCGGGTTCACCGCCGCCTTGCCCGCCACCACCTCCGCCTCCTCCGCCCAAAAGCGTCACCGTTAGCGTCCCTGTGTATTCCGGGACCGTAAATGTGTATGTGCCGGGAGTCGTGTATGTCTGCGTGCCCGCGAGCGCGAGCGCGGGGAAAAGAAGCGCGAGGAGCGGAAGTACGAATGTAAGTTTGAGTGTGTGCATATTAATTGACCGTGACGGTCATTTTGTTAGTACTGTCCGAATAGACAAATGTACCCGCGTTGGCAAAAGTGTATTCATAGTATTCAGCGTGGTTGAGAGAGGTGACCTGCGCACTCTCAAGCGAGAGTCGTAACAGATTGTCCGAGTTGTTGGTGAAGCGTACGGTCTCGTCTTTCTTCACGCTGAGGGTCTCCGGCATGAATCCGTTCCCGCTGTACGAGACAAGGTATTGAAACCCTTTTTGTGCGGTCACGTAGTCTTGGGGTGTGGGGGCGGGAGCGTCTGCGGGGAATCCTGTCGCTTGTGAAGCCGTCTGTGGTGCAGGTCGAAATAGTGTGCCACCTGTGAAGACAAAAAGCGCGTACACGAAGCCGATGGCGAGTGAGATGAGCCCGAGGAAAAGCAAAAGAGTGCGTGTGGGGTGCGCGTGCATTCACTCTATTATATAGAACGAAAGACACAGCCGCCCCAAAAGGGGCGGCGGTTTGTGTACAAGAAACGGCAGGGTTACAGCTCCTGAAAACTCGGCAGGACGTTCACAATGGCGCTCTCTTCGGCCATCGCCGGTGTGATGCCGGGGAACGCCTGACAGAGAAGTGTGTAGGTCGTTTTGACCATGATGGGACTCGTGGTTTTGCCTGCGGCGCCGGAGAATTTCGTGTTCCAGACGCCCGTGAGACTACCCTGTGTGCCGTCGCCGTTGCTGCCTGCGACCGTGCAGTTCTTCGCGCCGGTGACGTTCCAATAGACGCGGGTGGTGTCGCCCTTCTTCACGAGCGAGGGTATGACCTGCAGGTGGCCGGTCGCGGTGAACGCTCCTCCCGCGACATTGGTGCCGTCAAAGGATTCGAATTCGATGGATTGGTCCACACATGCCCCTGCGACACATTTTTGCCGGTCGGTCGTGCACTCCCGCACCACCGCGCCGGTGCAACTGTTCAGTACTTTCGTGCCGTCCGCGTTGCAGACGTTGTGGGGTTGGCAGGTGGTGTTGCAGCGTGGAGTCGGTGTGGAGGTGCAGCCGTACGGGCAGGTGGTCGCGGTTTGGCCGCAGTTGTTCACGAGATTGCCGGTGGAGGGGTTGCAGGTGATGGAGGTCGGGGTACAGGAGGAAGTGTTGCACTGGGGAGTCGGCGTGGACGTGCAACCATACTGGCATGAGGTGGTTTGACCGCAGTTGTTCACGAGGTTGCCGCCCTGACAGGTAATCGCGGTAGGGGTGCAAACACCGGAAACGGTATAAGGCATTTCATACGGGGTCGTTCCGACCCAATCTCTCACCATGTTGCCTCCCCTGCCGCCCCATCCCATTGAGGCACCCTGACTGTCCTGACCCTCTTCATCCCCTCCGCCGCCGGTGCCCGTATCTATCAGGAAGTAACTGCCGGCTCCGGGTCCGGCGTTCGGCACGTGGAGTTCCGGAAAGAATTGCGCGATGTACGTGCCCGGCGACATTGGCGCAGTGAATGTGTTTGATGAAATGGTGGCCTCCACATGATAATTATTCTGACCGAGGACCCGCAAAATCGACCGGTAGACGTCTTTATGTTGCGCATTAATGGTTGCGGTGAATGAGCCCGTCAGACTGTTACCGCAATTACCCATCGTGACATTGCCGGCGGCCGTCATTGTTTCGCCCGGTGCATACGTTGCTTTATTCAAGTTCACGTCATACGTAAATGTGAAATTCCCCGCCCATCCGCCACTGCTCACTAAATACACATCTTGCGTGAACGTATCGGCGTACGCGGCACTTGGCAGACCGAACGAAACGATACAGAGACCCGCGAGCACAAGCGTCGTTGCCGTGTCCGCTGTCTTGCCTGCGAACATGCGCCAGACCACATAGAGAAGCGCGAGGACGACGACCGCAATAATGGCGTAGATAAGCGTACCGCCGCCGTTGCCCTTCTCTGAAGATGCTGTATTCCGGAAGTCGAAAGCGGAAGATGCGAGTACGTTTCCGGCACTGTCGGCGAGACGAATTGATACGTTCGGCGAGTCACACGCGCCGGTAACCGGGAACGGGATTGCTTGCGTGGAGCGCTGCTGGTCAAGTGTAACGGTAACGTCACTGCCGCATGAGCCTGCGCTACCAGCGATGCTCACCGCGGCCTGCACACCGGAGAGTGCCGCCGGCGCCGTGCGCGCATTGAAGAAGTTGCTCGCCGAACCGGTCCAAAAGAGCGAAATCAGAGCGGTGTCCCCCGCCGCATATGACGTCCTGTCGAGTGTGAGGTTTTGGATGGTCGCGCTCGTGCCGCGCAGTACATAGTGCGCGATAACAGAATTAACCGGTACTGCAGAAGTGTTCGTAAAGGAAAGTCTCGCGTCGTATGCCTGCGGCACCGGAGCCTTCGGCAACACGACTGTGAACGTGGTGCCGGCGCCGGCGCCTACCGATATCGCATTGACCGGCGGCATCGGTGTCTCCACCTGCGGCCCGAAGACATTGCGGTAAAAAGTCTCAAACGAGGGAGTGAGCGTGAGCGCCGACCGGGAGTGATTTTTTATGGTGCAGGTGAGGTTGAGCGTCTCGGAAGTGGCGATATCGACACCCTGCTCGAGTGTGTACTTCTTGTCGCCCGCTTCCCCTGCGACAGTAAGGAAACATGTGGAAGGTATTATTTCCGCGTAGGAACTCTGTCCTGCGAGCGTCACCGAGCCGAGCGAGGCACGCGCAAGCGAGAGGCCGCTCGTGTTTTTGCTCACGAGCCGCATCTGATACGTGCCGGAGAGATACGCAGGCGCCGTATACCGGATACTTTTTACGACATGGCTATTGCTCTCGAGATTTACGACATCGGGATACACCTGCTCTGCGACGACTGCCTGCTGCGCGCTCACCAATTCCACCGCGTAGCGCACGTCCGGCTGTGCACCCTCTCTGTTTGAAAGGTCAAAAGAGATGGAGAACGTATTGCCCTCTTGCGCCGTAATCTTTGCGTCATAGATATTGACGGTCGCGACGACGACAGGCTTCGTCGACTGCGCGTGGGCACTGCCGCCGGACGTAAGGAAAGCGATTGCGGTTGCCGCAAAGAATATCGAAAGAATAATAATGGAAGCACGTATAGGGTGTATGTACATACTCTCTATTATAGAACGCCGAAAGACCGCCGCCCCGAGAGGGGCGGCGGTTTGTGTACAAGAGAGGTGAAGAAGTTAGAGCTCCTGAAAACTCGGCAGGACGTTCACAATCGCGGTTTCCTGCACGGTCGGGGGTGACGCGCCTTCGAGTGAGCGGCACAGGAGGG
>JBBTSX010000015.1:0-19392 GCA_038064535.1 Patescibacteria group bacterium | reverse complement strand
CACAGGTTTATACACTCGTAATCCACCCATTTTCCCCATTGACGTCAAGGGGGGTGCAGGCGTAGCGTGTGTGCCGGACTCTGCCCGGCGGGTATCATAGGACCCTCGGATAATTCATGAATACTTCAGCCTTCATTTATTATTCTTCTCTTTCGGGCTCTCAATTTTTGAACATTACATTATTAGTGGTCTCTCTATTATTTAGGGTTTAATAATCATCTTGTATGAATATCTCCACTCGTTTCTCCTCCACGTCAGTCGCAATCGCGCTCGCTGTATTCAGCGTTGGCGCGTTTTTTGTTTCTACGGCGCATGCATTTGCAGATCCCATACCGGCAACGAGTATCAGTGTCGCCGACTCTTTTGGCGAGGTGGCTACCACCACTCTGGCGGCCGGCTCGACGCTGCAGCTAGTGCTGACGGTTGCTCCCACTGATGCAACTGTAGAGTGGAGTTCCAGTAACGCCAGTAAAGCAGCGGTTGATGGAAGCGGGCTTGTTTCAGGCGTTGCTGCGGGTGACGCAGTTATCACGGTAACTGCTCATAACGGAGTTGGCGCAGAGCTCTCCGACACTTACAGTGTAACTGTTATCGAGGGAGGCGGTGGCGGTGGCGGTGGAGACGGTCCTGACTGGGCGGACATATTCGATGAAATTAAAACGACGCTTGCCGGTCTGGCAGAGCCCATCGACACCAATATCGATGAATGTGCAGTTCTCCCTCAAGAGCCGACTGCTTGCTCCGGGCTGTATTTTGAGAAGACGGGCGATGGGCGCGTGACGTTTACCGGATCTCTGAACCTGACCAATGAGGACACTCAAGATTTTCTTAGTAATCTTGGAACTTATATGGAAGCCTCGGCGGGTTCCATGAGCTTTAACGCGTCGGACCCAACTGGTGCGCAGCTAAAAGACGCCGGCGCGCAAATCGCACTGTATGGCCTCAATGATCTAGGTTTTACAGGTGTACCGAACATCGTGGTGAAAGACGATGACGAGAACGTTATCCTGCCGACAGACCCAGACTATCCCGTCAGTCCGGATAGCATTAGCTATGACGCGGAAGTGAACGACGGCACGCTCACGTTTGACGCGAGCCACTTCACTACGTTTGACACCGTGAGGGTCATCAATACCACGACCGGTGAAGGCTTCGACACCATTCAGGCCGCAATTGATGACGCGAGTTCCGGCGACACGATTAATGTCGCGGCGGGGACGTATGACGAACAAGTGGTGATTGACGGGAAAGACCTCACACTCCAGGGCGCGGGTGATACGACTATCATCCGACCATCTGCACCTGCAACACTTACTTCGACCTACACGTATCCGGACGGGACGTTCTGGGTCGGCACGGTTATGTCCAGCGTTATCCTCGTGACCGATACCGATGCGGTCACGGTCAAGAATCTTAAGATTGACGGCATCAACCTCACCACGCTGCCCGCGGGCGCCAGCCGACTGGCCGGTGTCCTGTACGGCGAATCGGGAGGTGTCGTCGACAACGTAACCGTTGCGACCATGGTGGTAAACGGCTATTCCACTCGTAGCTATGGTATCGACTTGAGCGCCGTCGGAGATGCACGCACTGTCGAGGTTATGAACTCCAATATCTCGAACTGGTCGCGCAACGGCATTCAGGCGCAGGGTGCCAGCCTCACGGCCGACATTCATGACAACACACTGACTGGTCCGGGCGACGTTCATGTCGGCGCTGCCGTTCCCAACGGCATTCTGTTCATCCATGGCACGGGTGGCAACGCCACAGGCAACACGATTAGCGCCCTGCATCACAGCGCGAGCAATTCTCGCAGCGCCGGCATTCTCTTCTACGATCCACTGACCGCAGGCATTGTGGCCGAGGACAACGACATCTCCGACACCGATGATGGTATAAATGTTTCAGCCAGCGCCAACGATGTCATCATCCGCAACAACAACTTGCACGATAACCTTGAGGTCGGTATCCATCTGGAAGACGGAGCCACCAATACTACTATCACGGGCAACACTATCACCGGCAACGACATGGCCGGCATCCGCTTTGCCGGCGCAACTGACCCTGGGACCCCGGATGATCCACCCGGAACCGGCAACGTTGCCAACAACAACACCATTACCGGAAATGCAGAAGGTGTCGTGAACTACGATTCACAAACCTTTGATGCCACCAGCAACTGGTGGGGAGATGCGACAGGGCCGAACCACTCGTCTAACCCTTCAGCAACGGGGGATTCAGTTAGCGACAATGTGGATTACTCGCCATGGCTCGACGGGCCGTCGGGTGTTGAGAGGAATCACAACGTAGAGGTCGTCGGCGGAGCTAATTACAACTCGATTCAGGAAGCGATTGATGACGCCGACGAAGGCGACACGATTAATGTCGCGGCGGGAACATACGAAGAAAATCTTACGGTCAACAAAAATCTTACGCTCGTCGGTACCGACGGCGCGGCAGAGACAACTATCGGCGACGACGGCGACGATGTTGCTGTGCTTACCATTACATCCGATGTTACCGAGCTTGAAATAAGCGGCTTCACCATTACCGGCGGAGGCAGGGGAATCACCACGTCCGGTAATCTCACCAACGCGATTCTAAACATCCATGATGTCGTCGTAACCGGCAACGACTCCGCCGGCATCTATCTCTCAGGCGACGACGCACAGCTGATTGACACGACGGTGACCATTGCGGACAGCGAAATCTCGAATAACACCGGAGGCGGCATTTACATCGATACAATCGATGGAACCGAGGATGGGGGTGGCAGCACGCTCTCCATCACGGGGAGCTCTATCTCGGACAATGGCAGTCCGGACACCGGCATTCACATCGACCTTGTGGGTAACGCAGAAGTCAGTATTAACGAGAACACAATTGAAGGAAACAACGGGAACGGTTTGCGTGTAGACGACGTGGGTGAAGGGGGAAGTGTCGACGCCACCAACAACTGGTGGGGTGATGAGACAGGACCATCCAACGAGGACACGAATCCTGGCGGTCTTGGGGATGAGGTGAGCAGCAATGCGGACTTCACCCCTTGGTACCTTAATGCCGGACGCACCATTCTTTCGTCGGTGGCCACAAGCGAAGACGACACCCTGACTTCAACCGGCGACGACGATCTGTCCATGAGTTCCGATACCGAGGGCGAAGCTGATTTACCGGACGGGATTACCGACGTGGTGTTGAGCGATGACTCAGATCTCGACCTTTCCGATGGACTGAACGAAGACGACGAGGTTACCTTGAACTCCGGAGTTGATGGCGAGGACATCGTGTTGACCAACGCGGATTTGGACACTGTCACGGTGAATATTGAGGACGAGACCTTAATTACAGGCCCCGATGGCTGGGACGGCATTATTGAGCCGCCAACTGAAGGTACGCCAGCGGGCGGCAATGCTCCGGCAGGATTCAGCGTAGGCAGTTTTGTTATCTCGGTCGGTTCACCTGATGGAACATTGACCTTCGATAAGGCGGTCACGATATTGCTAGAAGGAGTTACAGGCACCGTCGGCTACCGGCCGGCTCTGTCAAATACATGGCAGACGATAACCAATGTTTGTGCCGAGCCATACGCGACTCCGGGCGACCCGCCGGCTGGTAGCGAATGTGCGATAAGCAACGGCACTGACACGAAAATCGTTACATTCCACTTCTCCTCATTCGGAGGAATGAATCCCAACCCCGCGCCAGTAGTCAGCAGCGGCGGTGGAGGAGGTGGAGGCGGTGCTCCAGTCGGTTTAGTGACAAGCTTCACGGCTCCGCAGCTCGGCACAGCACTCGCTGTCGCGACGACGGGAACCGGCACAGGTACGGGCTCGGGCGGGCAAGTCTTGGGTGCGTCCACGTACAACTTCGCAAATAACCTCACAATGGGCTCGACTGGTAACGACGTCATAGAGCTCCAGAAGTTCCTGCTCTCTGCGGGCTTCTCGATTCCGGCGGGTGCGACCGGTTACTTCGGCGGACAGACCAGAGCGGCGGTCATTGCGTTCCAAAAGGCGCGCGGGATCACTCCGGCGGTCGGTTACGTAGGACCGATAACGCGCGCTGTTCTCAATCAGGGCACGGCGCCGACCGCGAGCGACGAACAGCGTTCACTTCTGCTCCAGAGTCTCAAGGCACAGCTCCAGGCACTTCTTCTGAAGATTCAGCAGTTGATGTCCGGTCAGTCCTAGCTCTTTCTAGAACAGCAAGCAAAACACCCCGCGGCATGCGGGTGTTTTGCGTTATACTTAATCGTATATGGCTTCCCGTAAGCGCAGGCAACCCTTGCCGCCGCTTCTTCCGCGTCAAAAAAAGGCGCGTCGCCGCGTTGAGTTTCTCGGTGTCGCGGCGATGGCCGGGTTTGCACTCGTAATCGGAGGTGTCTTTTTGCTTTCAGGCATGCAGCGCTCATTCATGAGTAATGCCGAGGTTGCGGCTGTCGTCTCGGCTGTTCTTGTAGACCTCGCCAATGGCGACCGCACACAGAACGGTGTTGGTGAATTAAAACTCAATCCGGTCCTCGTTGCCGCCGCGCAAGCGAAGGCCAACGACATGGCCGAAAGAGGGTATTTCGCGCATGTTTCGCCCGATGGGGCGGATCCATGGTATTGGTTCAGGCAAGCCGGTTACAATTTCAGCTATGCGGGCGAGAATCTCGCTATTGATTTTTCCGACTCGAGTGATGTCAACAACGCTTGGATGAACTCTCCCGAACACCGCAAAAACCTCCTGAATCCGAAATTTACCGAAGTGGGCATCGCGACCGCGCAGGGGATATATCAAGGCCGTCCGACGACATTCGTTGTGCAGGAGTTCGGTACACCCGCGACAACGGCAATGCAACAGCTTGTGGCCGAAGCTTCCATACCGAAGACGGCGACGTCGCCGGCACTTGCTTCCACCAAGCCGGCTAGCCCGGCCGCCGATGATACGCGCGTCCTCGGCTCAAGCGCGCAGGAACCCGCTCCGAAGGCGCAGGCGGTCGCAACGACCGAGCCCGCTCTCGCCGCCGCGCTTGCCACGGACGCCTCCGGCAGTAAGCCGTTCTGGGCATTTTTTGTCGGATTCCCCAAGGACACCCTGCGTTACGCGTATTATTTTCTTGGAGCGCTCGTACTACTCGCGCTTGGCATAGAGACCGGTTTCGAAATGCGGAAGCATCACCGCAAACACGCCATGAAAGCGGGAACGCTTCTTGTCGCGATGGCGCTGCTCTTCGTTCTCGCCAACGTGCTTTTCTTTGGAGAGCCAACGCTTGCCGCAACCGCAGGTTTCTTCGGAACATGAAGTCTTCTTCAGATTCCGCCTGGACAGCGGGAAGTCGCACGCTATAGTTATGCTATGAATACTCGAAGCATTTCCATGAGAGGTTTGTTTATGAGTGTGGCCATGCTCGGCGCGACACTTCTTTTCTTTGCTACCACGGCTGAAGCCAGTCACTCGTGGGGCGGTTACCACTGGGCCCGCACGACACCCTCCTTTACCCTTAAGCTCGGAGACAACGTAAATGTCGCGTGGGATGCATCGCTTTCGCTCGCGTCGGCCGATTGGAGTGTGTCGGGTGTGCTTGATACCACGATTGTTCCGGGTTCCGCGGGGCGCAACTGCAAAGCGACCCCCGGCATGGTGCAGGTGTGCAACGCGAAGTACGGCAACAACGGCTGGCTCGGCATCGCGCAGATTTGGATAAGCGGCTCACACATCACGCAGGGGACCGCAAAGATGAACGACACCTACTTCAATACTTCAAAGTACAACACTCAGGCGTGGCGGCGCCTCGTCATGTGTCAGGAGGTGGCGCACGCTTTTGGGCTTGACCATCAGGACGAAGCGTTCAACAACTACAACCTCGGCACCTGCATGGACTACACCAATGCGCCCTCTGGCGGCATTGTGGGCAACTTCAACTACGGCCCAAGCAACGAACACCCCAACCTCCACGACTATGAAGAGCTCAATGTTATCTACGGCCATCTCGACTCTTCAACCACTATCAAGTCTTCAACCGCGAGCCGTGGAGCTTCGGTGCTCGCCCAAAGCGACGGTTTTGAAAACGCATCAGACTGGGGCAAGGCAACAGGGAAGGACGGCAATGGCCGTGACAACCGGTTTGAGCGCGACTTGGGCAACGGCAACAAATTGGTTACACATATCTTTTGGGTGCAGTAAAGATTGTGCTAAAATAGTGCCATATGAAAAAATTACTCTTTCTTGCGGTCGTTTTTGCAGTCGCAGTTTCAGTTGGCAACTCCGTGGTCGTGGCAGATACCGGTAGCCTCGCCGGTAAGATAATCGCGCTTGATGCCGGTCATGGAAGCAGTGCTACCGACACGGGGGCGGTAAATCTGCTCTATGGCGTAGCGGAAGCCGATGTCAATCGGGACGTGGTCCAGGCATTACAGGAAAAACTGACCTCATATGGTGCGCATGTCGTGGTAGCCAATCGTCTCCCGGCGCGACGTGACCGGGTGGATGATGTAGCGGCAAAATGCGCCGGGGTCGACGTGACCGGCGACAGCGTCGCCGACAACAAGAAATGCGATGTGCTCGTTTCAGTTCATCACAACGGAAGCACCGACACTGCGCACGACGGCACGCTTACCATCTACACCCAAAATTCGGACAAACCGTTGGCCAAGGCGCTCTACGATTCACTACTCCCGCTCACCAACAGGCCCGAAGGTCTGCTGAACGGCGGTTACGGCATGACAGTCTACAAGAATCTCGTCTCCACTATCACCGAGGCGTACTACATTACGAGCGATGCGGAAGCGGAGCAGTATGTGAACAATCACGCGGCTCAGATAGGAAAAGAGGTGGACGCACAGGTTCTCGGCGTTGCCAACTACTTCACCGCACTCGCTTCCGGCGGTAAAAAGGGGAGGTAGGGGAAGAGTTCGCTTTCGAGTGACACAAATGGAAACGCCGCGTCTGACGCGGCGTTTTCACCTCCGTCTTACGGGGAGAGGCTAGTTGTCTCTGCCGAATCGGAAGAAGCCCAAGAGTTTGGCGAAGAATCCAAGACCCTGAGACGGGCTGGTGGTTGAAGCCATCGTCGCTTGTCACCGCGACTCTACTTTGATACGGGGCAGGCGGCCAGAAGGTCATCTATAACATTTGCGGTCTCGGGCGGTCCGGAGACAGAACGGGTCTGAATGCCCGTGGGAATGACCATCGCGTCGTTGCCTCCCTCAAAGAGCGCGTCGCCCACGTAGAGCATTTCGGGCGACGCGACGCCGAGTTTTTCCGAGAGCCAGCGGACGCCGTACGCTTTGTTGACACCCTTGCGCGTAATATCTATAGAAGTCGCACCGCCCATCACCACGTCAAACTCGGGGAGCTTGACCGCGATGGCATCACGTAATATTGAACGGCGCACGTTTCCGGGGTCCCATGAGTAGCGATATTCTTTTGAAGCATCGAGACCGGTTGTGGCAAAAGCGACCATGGCCTTTTTTCGCCTGAATTGTTCACCGGAAACCGATATTCCGTCGAGTGCACCTGTCTCCTCCACACTCTCAAGTACCGCCTTACGGATTTTCTGAACCTCCCCGTCGGATATCGTCGAGCCGTACAATTCCTTCCAATTACCGTCCTGCCATTGAAAGCATTGTGCGGCTCCCTCGGTCAGTACAAAGAAACGGTCGCTACGCGGCGAGGAGACGATTGCGGGCAGGAAATCCCGTGACATCCAGGTAAAGTCGCGCCCCGTTATCAGGGCGACGGGGATGTAATCGAGAAGTTTGCGCAGGCGCTCCAGCATGCTATCCGATGGATTCTCGAAGCTGAGCGCGAGCGTGTCGTCGAGGTCGAAAAGCGCGGCTTTGGGGCATTGCATAGGAGGAGGGTAGCACGAAAGATATACACGCAGAAGACAGGTGATGTGCCGCGTGGGCTGTAGAATGAAGCCAACCTATGTCACGCAGGGAATTGTCGCTTTGGGTTTTCGGCGCACTTGTCCTTGTGAGTGCTCAGTGGGCGTTTTCGTTCCCTCTATACGAGCCGGCGGTTTCGCCCGCCGTCGGTCTTGCGGCGGCCGAAGCGACACAACCGACACAGGGAAGTACGGCGGCCAATACCTATTGCAAGAGCGTCATCGGTAAAGTCGAAGACGTCACCAAGGTCCAATGCTCCGACAAAGAGGCGAGTGGGGTAGTGGTGCGCGGGCATTGCACGACGGGCGGCGGGTGCCAGGTAACAGAATACAAATGTCCCGACGAAACATGGAAAAAGATATCGGATAGAACGGCTTGCGCCCTGCAACCGGCGGCCCCCGTGCCTGTTTCCGACGAGACCGGTTTTCAAACGCAACCTGCGGTAGGGCAGGTCGCCCCGCTCCCGCAGCAATCCCTCAATCAAATCAACGCCGCTTTCGAGAGCGGTGCAAAACCGCTGGATACCCAATACGGGGTCAATCCGACAACGGGACAGCTCGAAGCTCTCTTGTCTCAAAATCAGCCGGGCGCATCCGCATCGGGACAATCTGCCCAATCTTTCAACTACACCGGTCCCTCCGACACCGTATCTGATTTGGGCAACCCCGTTTCGCAAATCAACACCGCGCTCAACGCTCCTCAGTCGCAAGGGGAAGGATTTTCTTCGCAGAGCGGCTTCGTGCCGGGGCAAGAAATGGCGGCCGAACAAAAGTCGGCTGAGCAAGGGGGGTCGTGGTGGGCAAGAGCGGCCACAGAAGCTTGCCAGTTTTTCACTTTTGGTCTCGCGTGTAGTTCCGCACAGGCCGGCAACAGTCGGACAGATGCGGAGGTGATTGCCGCGGGGAGAGCACAAACAGGTGTGATTTCACCACAGCAACCCGTCGTCGCGCCTGAGCAGTCGACACAACAGAGCACACTGACAACCGGCGTCGAAGTAAGACAACCTGCCGCCAGCACCGCCATAGAATATCCGTCCGGCGACTCCGTGCGTCCGACCGTTCTCGCCGGTGAGCTTTCGCACCAGCAGGCAGACAAATTACAGGCACAAGCACAGGCATTTGAAACACAGCGGCAACAGGTCGTCGCAAACACGGGTTGGGGTACGGGCTTGAGTGTGGATTGCCCCGGGGTCTGCCGGACCGTTACTGAAAACGGAGTGACCCAACCCCGCTCGGCCTACAATTCTACGGTCGATTCTCAAATCGCGACCTTGAAAACTCAGGCGGACCAATGGGAGACGCGTGCGGCTTTTTTCAACAGCAGTGACCCACTTGCCGCGCCTGCGGCACGAACGCTCATAGAAGGCGGCACACGGGCGACTCTTGTGGAGGGTAACCTCGATGCAATGTTGCGGGCCCGAACCATTGTTCAGGCGGGACAATCGGTGAGCGGAGCCCCGTACGGCGACACGGAAGTATCTGCTTCAATGGAAAAGGCGAATTACTCGCAAGCCCAACTCGAGCGTCTTACCTCCGGCGGCGATTTCACGCAGACGGAAAAGGATGTCATCCGCAAGTCGAATCCGAACAATCTTACCGCGGAGGAGTTCAATGCAGAACTGAAGACACAGAAATACGCGGGAACCTTGAGCGGCACCATATATAACGCCGTGACCTCTATCAACAATCCCACAGCGGCGCAACAGCAGTCACGACTGTTTTTGTCGGACTCCGAGATCGCACAGCAGCAAGCGGGGGACGTCACGAAGGCGAGCCTTGCAGTCGGGACAGACGCGCTCCTGTTTGCCGCCATGACTCCGCCGGGGATGAGGGTATTTGGTGCGGGTATCAACGCACTCGGTCTCGCTCCTGCTCTTGACGCGGTCGGCTCCGGCGCCACCCGTGTCGGCTCGGTATTCCTCGACTCGTTTGAAACGCGCGCCTTCTCCGGCTGGGCACGTTCCGCCGGCATCACCGACCTGCCGGTCTCGTACGGTACCGACCTTGCTGTCTATACGCCTGCCGAGGGTAGCGCACCGCTGACTACACTCGAAAAGACTGTCGCGTTGAGAGATTCCTATTCAGAAGCCTATCTCAACGCGCTCCGAAGCGGCGACACGGCCGCAGCTGATATGAATCTTGTTCAGTGGAAGAGTGCCGACAGTGCGACACAGCGTCTCGGCGGTACCGGCGGTATTTCACCCGAAGACCTTCCGTCGGCCCCGCTACGCGGCCTTGGCGCCGATGTAAGCATGCCGGGTTCCGGTCAGGGAGCCGCTCCGTTCTCTGTCATTGAGAATCCGTTGAAGGTCGAAACGACGAATCTGTCGATAAGCGGACAAACGAAGAACCTGACCTTTACGAGTGAGCCGTTCGCTTGCGGAGGCGAATGCCTCGGTATCAGGAAAGCGCAACTCGATGGTGAGCAGGTCGCGGTTAAGATCCTCAGCGATGAGGGTATCGCGAACGCACCCGCATTGGTACAGACACACGGTATGCTGCAAAGTTTCGGGTTCCCGGTCCCGAAAACATACGTACTCGACGACAGCGGCAAATTTATCATCAGTTCCGATCAGGGGGCAGTGGCGTCGCTGAATGCGGCGAGCGATCTACTGCCGAGAGGCTCCCTCGAGATGACGCCGCAAATACAGGCGTCTATCCAGTATTCATACCAACTTGCCACCGCGCTCGGAGAACGCGGCATCGAGATAGGATACGATTCACTTTCCCTGCAATCCGACGGAACGCTGACACTGGGAAACTACGGTCAAATCACCAAGCTCAATCCGATCGACTCGACGCTCAGCAATCCGTCGCTGTGGAATGTGGGGACTGTCGACCTCTTTTGGACGCAAGCGGCGAGCAAATGGTTCAATCCTGAGGGGTATGCCGCTGTGTGGGAGGAGTCGAGCGCACTGAACAACCAGCTCCGTGACACGTTGAGTGAGCAAGGGCTCTTCGATCGTGCGAAGACTGCATTCGGCTTTACGGAGCCGGTCGGTATACCGGAACAGCCGGTGTTTACGGAGACTGTTGCCGAGAATTCAAATGTCGCGGCTATTCGACCGGATGTTGTCCCGATGACGACGCTGGAAAACTCCATCACCGCCCGCGATACGTACTATCAGGGCTACGAAATCGCTCTTGCCGGCGGCGATACGGATGCCGCGGAAAATGCACTCAAAAATTGGCAGCGTGCCGATACCGCCGTGCAACGGTTCGGGGGCGCTACCGGCCCCTCGCCCGAAGACATTCCGTCTGCGCCGTTGAATGAATTGAGCGCGGGTGTGAATTCCGGAGTACTACGCGGGGGAGAGAGCCCCATTGTGGACGGCCTCGGTATTTATCGGGGTGCGCCGGGGCAGTGGCCTGTCCTTGTGCGGGAAAACGGGAGCCGCGTGATGACGGAGGGAACGTCCGGCACATGGCTCTCCGAAGCGTCGGGTCTCGTGAAGACCGAAGCGCAGTATCAGCGACTCGTTCAGGAATACTACGGTGACGACGCAAAGTTCAGCTACTTGAGCGACGGCTCGATGACGGTACGCAACGGAGAGGGTATACCAAGACAAGCGGACACAGAAGTGTATGAGGAGCTCCGCCGGATTGGTTTGCGCGTCGCGCCCGCCGAAACGGACGCCCTCCAGCCTTCGTTATCCGCGATTGATAGCACCGCATTGGAAGTATCAAATTCTGCGGCGGTCGACGTTACGCCGGCGCCCCAAGTCGTCGCACCCGGGGAAACGCTCGACATGCGCATTACGGAAGCACCCGCGTGGGGGGAGCGCGACATCTCCATCGCGGTGGGCAAGCAAATCTCCGAGGGCGGGCTCTATGGCGCCATCTGGGAAGGCACGATGACCGACAAAGCCACAGGAGAGGTGAAGAACATCGCTCTCAAACAATTTGACCCGAAGCAATCTGATTGGGGCCACATGCTTGAAATTATGAACGTGCATAGTGCTTTACAGCAAGTGGGTCTGCCGGTGCCTACACTGTATGCCATTACTTCGGATGTCGGTTCGCTACAGCAGTTCGCCGTCATGGAAAATTTCAATGTCAACGGTTTCGTCGCGCTGAGCGCCAACAACGAAAGTGCTCTGGTCGCTCCGCAATCCATCGGGGTGATATCAAATTTTGATGATGCCGCCCGTTCCATGGTGCAGACATCACTGCGCGTGGCGGAGCAGGGGTATATCGCGCACTACGACGCCTACTTCGGTGTCGTAAACCCGAATGTGCCCGTGACTCCGATGAACGTCGTAGTCGGCGACTTCGACCAGGTACGGCCGGTCCCGCAGGATTCGCGCGATCCCGTCGGCAGAGCCGCCGAAGAGAATATATTCTACGCGAACAAGTTTTTGCGCGGCTTCGTCTTCCAGTGGGTCCGGTCAGCCGACGCGGTCGGGGAGTATGCAGCGAGGATTCGTACCATCATCGCCGATGAACTTGACGCGTGGAATGCCCGCCGCCACCGGTAGGAGAGGCTTTGGTATACTGTGACTATGAAAGTCGAGACAACGCGGAATCATGTGAGGCAATCGCCCGAAATTCTCCTGAAGAGCAATCTGGGCACGGTGGCGCGTTCTATGGATATGGCGGATGCCGTCTTGGGAGAAGATGTCATAGATAGGCAGGTGGAAGGTGGGCGTCTGTACATCAACAAACGGGCTCTCTCAGGCACTCTTATTGGAGTGCATCGTGGCGAACTCTTTCGCATGCAGAACGGCCCGCTCGTGGCGCTTGCCAGGGTAGGCCGCATGCACGTTCCATTCTTTGCCACCGCCGCGAGCGCGGCGAATCCGATGCATTGGCAGGCGTTTTTCGGCGCGACCGATGCGGGCTTTATCACGGGTTCAGGCGAGAAAGACACCACCGGTGAGCTGGAAAAAGTCGGGCGGCTCCTCGATGAAAACCTGATAATCCCCGAAGCGGCTCTCGGTACTCCCGTCACCGCAACGTCGCGCGAGGAGATACTGCGGGAATATACGCCGCCGGAGATAGCGAAGCTCATGCAATACCAGCACGAGCCACTGACAGAATTTATGAACAATCCGACGATGTTTGTCCGCCGTATTACGGGCTACCACCCCGAGAATATCGCCGGACACGACGAGGTCTCAAGAAAACGCTGGATACGGGATATCGTTACGCTCGTCGAGAGTGATACACTTAAGAGGACGTGAATCCCGTTAGAAATAACGGGCAACAAAGTGTATTTATGACTCAAGACATTCTGGCGAATGTATTTCCAGTAGACTCTGAGATATTACCAGCACGGGCGTATGCCCATTTCTAACGGGATGAAGACACGCATTCTCATGTTCGGATGGGAGTTTCCGCCGTTTCACTCGGGCGGCCTCGGCGTTGCCTGTCTCGGGCTCACGCGCGCGCTCACACAGCGCGGATTTGAGGTGCTTTTTGTGATGCCGAAAAAGCTCGACGTGAAGACGCCGTGGGCAAAGATGCTCTTTGCGGACATCGATAATCTCGAAGGTATCGCGGTCAATTCGCCGCTCAAAGCGTATGCGACGAGCTCCGGTTACGGACGGCAACGGCCGGAAGAAGGAATGTATGCCAATGATATTTTCGGCGAAGTCGCGCGTTATGCATTGAGCGGCGCACGCATCGCAAAACAAGAACAGTTCGACGTCATCTACGCGCACGACTGGCTTTCATTTGGCGCAGGCGTGGAGGCGAAGCGCGCGACAGGGAAGCCACTCATTGTGCATGTGCACGCGACCGAGTTTGACCGCTGTGGCCTGTCTGCGTGCGGCGCACAGGCAGACGGCGCAACAGGCATCAATGAGCACGTCTACGCCGTAGAGCGTCTCGGAATGGAGGAAGCCGATATCGTCGTGGCAGTTTCCGAGTTCACCAAGCAAACGATAGTACGCCACTACGGGATTCCGGAGGAGAAGGTGCATGTGGTATACAACGGCATCGACGAATCGACCGCACCGTCCGGCGGCAGTGTCCGTCGGCTACGCTCTCTCAAAGAGGACGGCCGCAAAATTGTGTTGTTTCTCGGGCGAATCACGCTTCAGAAAGGGCCGGATTACTTTTTGCGTGCGGCGCAGAAGGTGGTCGCGCGCAATCCGCTCGTCACGTTCGTCGTTTCCGGCTCGGGTGATATGGAGGAGAGTATCATGCGGCTCTCCGCCGACCTCGGATTATCAGAGAACGTGCTTTTCACCGGATTTCTTTCGGGGGCGGACCGTCACGAGATGTACACGGCGGCCGACCTCTTCGTCATGCCGTCGGTTTCGGAGCCTTTCGGCATCGCCCCGCTTGAAAGCATGAAGCTCGGTACGCCGGTCATCATCTCGCGGCAGTCCGGCGTCTCCGAAGTCGTTCGTCATGCGCTCAAAGTGGACTTCTGGGACGTGGAAGATATGGCAGGGAAGATTCTTTCGGTCGTCGGGTACCCGGCGTTGCGTCAATCGCTCGCGGAAAATGCCCGCGCCGAGGCGGACAAGCTCACATGGGCTGATGCAGCTCTAAAAGTGGGCGGAATTGTCGGAGAACTGGTGCATTAAGGTGCTAAAATAGAAAGATGGTATCCGAGTTCAGGCGGGATTTTTGGGAGCACAGAAATTTTGAGCTCAAAATTTCTTCAATTCTCGCACCGTCGTGCTCAAAAGTCTCCCAAAAATCCCGCCTGAACTCTCCCGACCTATGAAGTCAGTCTGCTTTTATTTTCAAGTCCACCAGCCCTACCGCGTAAAGCGGTATCGCGTGTTCGACATCGGCAATGACCCCGAATATTTCAACGACCGCAGTGAGAGCGACCTCAACAACCGCCGCATTGCGGAGAAAGTCGCCGCGAAATCGTATATCCCGACAACCAAGCTCATGCTTGAGCTCCTCCGGCGGCATCCAGAAATGCGCGTGAGCTTTTCGTTCTCCGGTGTCGCGCTCGAACAGCTGGAGCGCTATGCGCCGGAGGCCATTGAGCTTTTCAAGCAGGTCATCGACACGGGGCGCGTGGAGGTATTGGGGGAGACATACTACCACTCACTCGCCTTTTTCTATTCGCCCGCGGAATTCGAGCGGCAAGTGACACAGCATCGCGATATCGTCCGCCGCTTGTTCGGTGTACGGCCGCGCGTATTTCGCAATACCGAGCTTTCATACCGCAACGACTTGGGTGCGTGGGCCGACAGGGAAGGCTACGCCGGTGTCGTCACGGAAGGATGGGACCCGATACTCGGATGGCGTTCACCGAATTACGTATACAAACCGAAAGGGGCGGCAAATTCGCGACTGCTTTTGAAAAATTACCGCCTCTCCGACGACGTTGCGTTCCGCTTCTCGTCGCGCGACTGGAGCGAGTGGCCGCTCACGGCGGAAAAGTTCGGACGTTGGATCGGCGAGGTGGAAGGCGACACCGTAAATCTCTTTATGGATTACGAAACGTTCGGTGAGCACCAGTGGGAAGACACCGGCATCTTCAAATTTTTGGAAGCGTTGCCGCAGGAACTTGCAAAGAATCCCGGTCTTGATTTCAAAACACCATCGGAAGTCATTCACAGCTACGACGTCAAGGACGAGGTGGATATTCCGCACATTCTCACGTGGGCCGACACCGACCGCGACCTCACGGCGTGGGTCGGCAACCCGATGCAGAAGGCGGCGATTGAAGCGCTCTATTCGCTTGAAGACGATGTGGTGATGGGGAACGACCGGCGCCTTCTCGAGGATTGGCGTAAGCTTCAGACATCAGACCACTTTTACTACATGTGCACAAAATGGTTCCAAGACGGCGATGTGCATGCGTATTTTTCACCCTATGAATCTCCCTACGACGCTTATATCGCTTATATGAACGCTCTTTCCGACCTTCGCTTGCGCGTCGGCAAACGGGCGAAAGTTAGTTGACGGTGTTCGATGATGTTGTATTGTTTTAGGGCTTTTTGTTGCCAACGCAATAAAGCAAAACCACAACCAGTTGGCTAGGAGTGTGCAAAGATGACGAAGAGCTCTTTGGAGTATCCAGGAAGCGACTATTTGAGCTTCGTCCGGATGCTGGGTTACATTGGGAACGGTTCCGGTACGAGAGTTACCGTTGAACCCGAGCAATGGGAAAACCACAAGTGTTACGGGATGTCGCAGCTGACGAAGCTTCAACATTTCCTGCAGATAAATCTCTACGGGCCGGATGGCAAAGTCGTCTATTCGTACCGTGATTTCTGTTTCGGTATGTTGAAGGATGAGCTTTCGAATATGCAGCTTGACTGCCAGCGCGATATTTATAAACGCGCGCAGACTGTCGTGGCGCGCATCAAGATGATGAGTCCCGACTTCGCGGCCGAAGTGGTAACTGAGCCGCCGCAGGAAGGGGCGGAGAAAGCGGCGGAAGTTACAGCCCAGTAGGATTGCAGCACATAATGGCGATACAGCGCGGCCAGCATCGGACGCGCTGTTGTTTATTGAGATGGTAGAAGACTCTCACCGAGGTCGATATTCCCATTCGTAAGCTATCGTCAGCAACTGGGAATATTGATTATTGCAATTTGAAGTGTTTTTTGATCCATCCATCGTTCTCGATACTGTCAACAATAACGTAGAGAGCGTCCTTTCCGATACGGAGCTCAGCTTTGACGAGCGCTACTAATTCCTCGCAATCATATGGAGAGATCCAGACGCTTTTCTGTATGCAGAGGAAACCACACTCACTCATGAGCCGGCGGAGACGCTCACGCACGCCACGGCGGCGTTCGGGTATGTCGAAGATGACCATCCGATATCGATTGTCCCAGCGGCGTTTCGCACCCGCGGATCGTGCGGCCGTCGCCTCCTCGAGCGCAAGGGCGCGCCTTCCTGCATCGGTTATTTCAACGCACTTCTTCCCGTTCTTCATGGAGAATCGGATATGTCCTTTGACCGCAAGCCGTCCGACTGCCGTCTTAGTCTGGAAGGCGAGCTTATAGCGCTGCTTACCCATGATATGTGGGAGTACCTGAAATACATTCGGTGCAATCATGGCGACCGAGAGAATCCCTGCAGTCCCGATAACACCGAGTACCGTTTGTCGCACATAATGTTTCCGCTTTCTTGACATTGACTCTCGCTCGATTTTTCCCATATTCCCAATTGTAAGCTATCGTCAACAAATGGGAATATGGGGTGCGGGGGATAATAGCCCGAGGAATAGCGCGTGGAGCGTATAATAGCCGTATGGCCCGCTCCCTGGTTCTTTCCAACGGTTCTCTCTGCGTCACACTCGACGCGCACGGAGAAGTGCGCGATGTGTACTTTCCGCACGTAGGGCTCGAGGACCACGTACGCGGTCACTACATCCATCGCGTGGGCGTGTGGGTAGACGGGCAGTTGTCTTGGTTTTCCGAGGACAGCGATTGGCAAATCGAAGTAGGTAGCGAGGGAGAGGCGCTTGCCAGTTCGATAGTTGCGCGGCACACGGGTCTGCAAGTCGAACTGGTGTTCAAGGATATCGTCTACAACGAGAAGCCCGTATTTTTGCGGCGGGTTACCATCGTCAACAAGGCTTCTCATGGTCGCGACATCAGGCTCTACTTCGCGCATCAGTTCGAGATATATAAATCGCACGGAAGCGACACCGCTTACTTCGACCCCGTCTCGCACTCGCTCATTCATTACAAGGGACAGCGTGTCTTTCTCATCGGCGCGATGCTCGACGGCGTGCCGTTCGACGACTATGCGACCGGTCGCGCCAATTTTCAGGGCAAGGAGGGGACGCATCGCGATGCGGAAGACGGCAGGCTGAGTAAAAATCCGATTGAACACGGTCCCGCGGACTCCGTTATGGGTGTCTACGGTACCTATGCGCCGGAACAAGCCCGCACCGCGCACTATTGGATGTGCGCGGCGCGTTCCATTCCCGAGGCACTCGAGCTCAAAGAATATGTGAGTACGAAATCGCCCGAGCACATGGTGAAAACCGCGACGAATTTCTGGCACGCGTGGGTCAATGCCAACGAGGTGAATTTCGACAGCCTGTCGCCGGAACACATCGCACTTTTCAAACGCTCGCTCATGTTTTCTCGCGCACATGTCGATATCGGCGGCGGCATCATCGCGTCCGTCGATTCCGACATGCTTCAGTACGGACTCGATACGTATTCGTATGTCTGGCCGCGTGATTCCGCGTACGTCGCGCTCGCGCTCGACAGGGCGGGCGACACCAATGTCGCGAAACGTTTCTTCGAGTTCTGTCGTGATGTCATCACCGACGAGGGCTACTTCATGCACAAATACCTGCCCGACAAATCGCTCGGAAGCTCATGGCACCCGTGGATACAAAACGGCCAGTTCCAGCTCCCCATTCAGGAGGACGAGACCGCGCTCGTCATCTATGCCCTGCGCGAGCACTACCGCAGAAGCCACGACCTCGAATTTCTCGAGGATATGTTCAACCCGTTGGTCGAAAAAGCGGCTAATTTCATGGTCCGTTATCGCGACCCTGAAACGAAGCTCCCCGAGCCGAGCTACGACCTTTGGGAGCGCAAGCGCGGAGTCTCGACTTTCACCGCATCTACCGTCTATGGTGCGCTTATGGCGGCCTCCGAGCTTTCCGCCATCTTGGGCAAAGATTCACACGAAGCGAATTACAAAAAAGCCGCAGAGGAGGTGCGTGAGGGAATTTTGAAATATCTGTGGGACGACAAGGCCGGCATATTTATCAATATGTTGGGCAAAAACGAAAATGGAGTGACGCGCGACACCACGCTCGACGTGTCGAGCGCGTTTGGTGTCTTTAGTTTCGGTGTACTGCCGCCGGATGATGTGCGACTTAGTCGTGCCTTCGAGAATACCGTGCGTGTTCTCAGTCATGGTATCAGCTGTGGCGGCATAGCGCGCTTCGAAGACGACGATTACTACCGCATTGACACCGTCTCGCCGGGAAATCCGTGGTTCATCACCACGCTGTGGTACGCGGAATATCTCATCGCGCGTGCCAAGACCGAGACCGACTTCGTGCGGGTACGCGACATCTTCAGTTGGGTCGTGCGGCACGCACAGCCATCGGGCGCACTCTCCGAGCAGCTGAATCCGCAAACGGGCGGGCAAGTCTGTGCGGCGCCGCTCACATGGAGTCATGCCACGTATGTCATTGCAGTCTTGAAATACTTGGACAAAGTAGCGGAATTTGCGAAGAAGTGAGGATGATACACCCCGTTAGAGACTTAGCGGTCTACGTATGGAACACAATTTAACCTCAAAAACACATTCCTTGCGGGTCTCTAACGGGGTACAATGTTGCCTATGAGCTTCGAACCGTATGCAGCGCGGACGCATGAAAAGATGCTGGATGTGCTTATGAAGCCGGATGCGCAGGGTCCCGCCATTCACTACTACATGGTTCGCGGCGGGAAGAATAAGCGCAATATCACCGTATTGGAGACGGGCACTGTCGGGGGCCTGCCTGCCGCGCCAGGGCGTCCGGCGCAGGCAGGCGAATATATAAAAACATACGGGCACTATCACATCGGCGCTTTAGATGAAACGTATTGGTTCGTCGCGGGCGAAGGCGTCGCGCT
>JBBTSX010000014.1:0-59718 GCA_038064535.1 Patescibacteria group bacterium | reverse complement strand
CAGACACCGAATGAAATTTATTCACAGTGTTGCATTCAGAGTTAGATTACGGGGTACTCTATAATCTTGAAGCAAAGTGTCGTTTTGCTCGCTCTACGTCGTCCGTAGAAAGGGACGCGTTCCCGTGCTAAAATGCCGCGCAATGGAAGGCGGAATTCATCCCGTTAGACATAGCAGACGCGCGCGCATAATGCGTACTATGAAAGTTAGAATTATCAGCGTCGGCCAAGGTATGTTTTAATTTGATAGTCTGCGTCTTATGTCTAACGGGATTCATGTCGCATTGGCTCCGGAAGTGGTGGGGACGCTTTTCGGTATTCCCATCACCAACACGCTCATCACGAGCTGGGCGGTCATCGTTATTTTGCTCGTGATCGGAGTCCTTGTCGGTCGCGGCGTGAAGCTCATTCCGGGCCGTTTCCAGCTACTCCTTGAGACGCTTTTCAGCTTCGTCTACGACTACATCGCTGAAACTTTGGAGAGCAGAGACTTGGCGCGGCGCTTTTTCCCGCTCCTCACGACGATTTTCCTTTTTATTTTCACATCCAACCTTCTCGAATTTACCCCGGGCATCGGTTCGTTCGGCATCTACCACTCATGGGGCGGGGAATTCATACCACTCTTTCGCAGTGTGAATACCGACCTCAATGTCACACTGATGCTCGCAATTCTTTCGTTCCTCGTCATTGAAATTTCGGGCATTGTTGCCATCGGCGCGTGGAGATACGGAGGCAAATTTCTCAACTTCCGTCACGGATTCATCGGATTCTTCGTCGGCATCATCGAATTCTTCAGTGAACTTGCGCGCATCGTTTCGTTTTCATTCCGACTCTTCGGCAACGTATTCGCGGGTGAAGTGCTTATTCTCGTCGTCACGTTTTTCCTTCCATTCATTGCACCGGTACCGGTCATGATGTTTGAAATCTTCGTCGGCTTCGTGCAAGCGGCGATATTCGCGCTCCTCACCCTGTTCTTCATCAAATTAGCTATCGCAGAACCGCACTGAGCTAGTAAGTAGAAAGTAGTTGTTAGTTTGTAGTGAAATATGGACATCGGATGTCCATATATTTATCCGAAGTTTGATTTCGGGGGGGGGGTGTTCCATTAAAAAGATTCACCGGCACCCCGCAACGAGGTGCCGGCTTAGCAAATTACGACCACGAGATATTGAAGGGTTCCGATTCGCCGAGGCGAAGATTCGTTTTAAGAGTGAAGAATTCTTTCGCGTCGCCTATCGGGAAGCAGCGCAATTCGATGAACATTACGTCGCTTGTAGTCATGCGTACGTGCGTTTCGACCCGATGAGCCTTCACGAATGCATCGCGGATCATGTCATATGTTCGCCCGCTATGCTTGAATATCGGTGCGTCACTTGGTCTATAGCGCGGTGGAATTGGGCCGTTCCAGCACGTGGCAAGCTCGTGAATCGACGCTAGGAAGCCGTGAACAACTGCAAATGCGCCGACGGGAACATCGCCCGCCGAAACAATGGTGTCTTTCTTCATTGCGATTCTCCATCTGGAATGGCTCGCTTGGGCCGTTACCAGCTGTTAGCTGGACCGACGCAACTATATGACACGTTGTCAATACAGTCAACACTCAAAATAGCGGGAAATCATGCTAATATGGCGAGGTCGAAATTAACATTACAAACAAGAAATAACAGGAAACTATGGATTTGGAATCAACAAAGACACTCGCCATGGCGGTCGCCGTCGGTTTCGGCATGATAGGACCGGGCATCGGCGTCGGACTCGTCGCGGCGTCGGCACTCGAGGCAATCGGACGTAATCCGGAGGCAGCTGGCAAGATTCAGCCGCTCATGTTTACGGGTATAGTATTCGCCGAAGCACTCGCGATCTTTGCCCTCGTTGTCGGCTTTATCGTAAAGTTCGTCTAAAAGCGTTGTAATCGTTTAAGACGTTCTATCCGTTCAAGTCGCAGAGCGAATCAACGCTTTCAACGTTTACAACAATTACAACGTCTACAACATGTCTGAGCTTTTCGCAGCATTCGGCGTCAATTGGAAACTGCTTCTCGTACAGGCGGTGAATTTCGGGTTGCTCTTGTCTGCGCTTACGTATTTCCTCTACAAGCCGGTCTTGCGGATGATTGACGAGCGACGTGAGAAAGTCGCCGAAGGCGTGCGTACGGCCGAGGAGGCCGACCGCAAGCTTGCGGACGCGAAAACAGAGAGCGAGGGCATTGTGGGAGATGCCGCGCGCGAGGCGGAAGGGTTGGTTGCGACCGCGCGTACCCGTGCCGAGGAGAAAGGCGCGGAAATCGTGAAGGCTGCAGAGGCCCGTGCGAATGCGACGCTCAAAGATGCGCAGGCGCGCGCCGAAGAGGCGAAACGATTGGCGTTGCAGGAGAGTCACAAAGAGATAGCGCGGGCGGCGATGCTCGCGGCGGAAAAAATATTGCGCGAGAAATCGGCATAGTTCAACTACGCTCTTTCGGTAAACTCAGGATAAATCACTATAAATAATCACTATGGAGCAAACATACGCACAGGCACTTTGGAAGATGGTTGAAGGCGGCATGTCGCCGGTCAAAGCGGTGCATGCCCTGCGTGATTTGCTGAAGCTGCGCGGTCGCGAAGCGCTTTTGCCGCGGATAGGGCGGGCATTCGCCCGCATTGCACAGCGAGAGGGGAAGCGCACGGGCGTCACGCTCTCTGTTGCGCGCGAAAAGGACGAGCGCGCGGCGAAGAGCGCGGTAAAGACAGTGCTTGAAGAGATTGGTGTCGAGCCGAAAGAGGTGAACGTCCTTGTGGACGATTCGCTTATCGGTGGTTGGCGTCTGGAAGGGAGGGAAACGCTTGTGGACGCCAGTCACAAGAACGAATTACAGAAACTGTACAATCGGGTTACCGGTGCTGTTTCTTCTATTAACTAACAACTACAAACTATTCCGTATGGATGCAACAACCGTAGAGAAGATAGTGAAAGAAATCGAAAACATCGCCCCCTCGCACGAGGGCGCGCATGTGGGCAAGGTCGTCGCGGTCGGCGACGGCGTCGTCGCGATAGACGGACTCTCCAAGGCCGTGATGAGCGAAATCGTTGTCTTTGAAGAGGGAAAGGGCAAGAAGCTCAAGGACTCGATGGAGACACAGGGCGAATTGTACGGCCTCATTCTGAACCTCGAAGAAGATGGAGTCCGCGCGTCCATTCTCGGTGAGACATCGCGTGTGAGCGAAGGTATGACCGTCAAATCCACCGGCCGTATTCTCTCTGTGCCTGCGAGCGAAGAGATGCTCGGTCGCGTGGTCAATGCCCTCGGCGAGCCGGCCGACGGCAAAGGTCCGTTCAAAAAGACGACCATGATGCCCGTCGAGCGACAGGCCGCCGGCGTCATCGACCGCAAGGGCGTTTCCGTCCCGCTTCAGACAGGTATCAAGGCGATTGACGCGATGATTCCGATCGGTCGCGGTCAGCGCGAGCTCATCATCGGCGACCGCGGTACCGGCAAGACGACCGTCGCCATCGACACTATTTTGAACCAAAAGAACGAGCCGAAAGACAAACGCCCGATTTGTATCTACGTCGCCATCGGACAGAAGGAGAGCAAGACCGCGCGCATCGCACAGCAGCTCCGCGAACAGGGTGCGATGGAGTACACCATCATCGTTGACGCTCCGGCCTCGACACCGGCGGCGCTTCAATACCTCGCGCCATTTTCCGGTGTCGCCATCGGTGAGTACTTTATGGACCAGGGCAAGGACGTGCTTATCATTTACGACGACCTCTCCAAGCAGGCGACCGCGTACCGCCAGCTTTCGCTTCTCCTCCGACGCCCGCCGGGCCGCGAAGCCTATCCGGGTGACATCTTCTACCTGCACTCCCGCTTGCTTGAGCGCGCATGCCGTCTTGAGAAGGGCGGGTCCATCACCGCACTGCCGATTATCGAGACGCAGGAAGGCGACGTGTCCGGCTACATCCCGACCAACGTCATCTCCATCACCGACGGCCAAATGTTCCTCATCGCCGACCTTTTCAACAAGGGCATCCGTCCGGCTATCGACGTAGGTATCTCCGTCTCTCGCGTCGGCTCGGCCGCGCAGACGAAGGCGATGAAGGGAGTCGCGGGCGGCATCAAGCTGGAGCTCGCGCAGTTCCGCGACCTCGAGGCATTCATGCAGTTTGCATCGGACCTCGATAAGGAAACTGCCGACCGCATTGAATCCGGCCGCCGCATGGTGGAAGTCCTCAAGCAAAAGAACGGCGCGCCAATTGCGGTGGAAAAGCAGGTTGCTATACTTTACGTCGCGGGCCACAAGTTTTTCGCAGAGGTGCCGGTCAACAAGGTCACCGCGGTTGAAGCGCAGTTCACACAATTCCTAGACGCACAATATGCGAAGACTCTCGCGGAGATAAAGAAGACCGGCCAACTGTCCGACGAGTTGAAGAAAACATTGAACATCGCAATGAATGAATTCCAACTCGCGCACAAGGAGTTGTTTACACAAAAATAGACATGTACGCACCGATAGACATAACCGCCTTTCCGCCTGATCGGGAGACGGGGTTAAGGAACATCAAGCGTTACAGAATGTTCGAGGTCATGTACTACCGGCCGACCGTCTGGGAACACACGCAGCGTGTGATGTGGATTGTCGAGGCGCTATCCCCGCACATACGGGATTTCTTGGATGTCAATGTAGAAAAGGCACGGGTCATGGCGCTGGTGCATGACGATGCGGAAATGATTACCGGAGATATTCCGGCGGGCCACAAGGCGCGCATGACTCCGGAAGAGCTCAAGAAACTCGACGATGACGAGTTTACCGCGATAGACACTCTGTCTGCGCGCTATCCCCACAGCGTGCACGGATACACATACAAGGACTTGGTCAGGGAAATGGTGCACTACACTTCCAACGAAGCAAAGTTCGTATCGCTCGCGGACAAAATTGACGCGCACTGCGAGTCGTACCACGAAGTATTTGCCGGCAATCTGACGCTTATCTCCAGCATGGCTTTTTATATCAATACGCTTCAGCGATTCGGGGAAAAGTTTCCGGAACTTGCATCGTTCGTACGGTCGAATGCGCACCCGCTCATTCAGGAAATCGGTCCGTTGCCCGCAAACGGGAAGGTGGGGCCGAAAGATTTTGAAGCATTCAACAAGCCGCACACGAGGGCGTCGCTAAGCGTGCCGTCGCGTTTTCCGTTCTATGATGCGTGGAGATCTATGGTGGTTGAACGCGGGGGAGAAGAAGGAGTGCGATGGCTGACAGAACAGCGGGAATCTGTACAATAGCGTTATGGCCAATCTCAAGAGCATAAAATCCAAGATAATCTCGTACAAGAAGACGGGCACGGTGACGCACGCCATGGAGGCGGTCTCGGCTGTAAAAATGCGCAAAGGTCAGGAGCGCGCACTTTCCGGCCGCGCCTATGCCGCGGCAGCGCTCTCGGTGCTCGAACGCCTCTCCTCGACCGCCGATATCGCGCGGCACCCGCTCATGCGCGAGCGTGAAGGGAAGACCGCGCTTATCGTCGTGACGAGCGACAAAGGACTCGCGGGAGCCCTCAACAGCGGCGTCATTCGAAAACTCGAGGCCGAGTTGCGCGAGCGGGGTCTCGGAACACAGGACGTCGTCGTCTACGCCTTCGGACGCAAGGGCGGTGAATATTTCACCTCGCGCGGGTACTCGGTGGAGAGCGTGCGTACCAATGTGAGCGACGGCATTTCGGAAGGCGAAATGTCGGAGATGACCGCCGCCATAATAGGCCGCGAAGATGTAGACGGGGTCCTCGTCGCGTACCAGAATTTCATTTCGACATTTGAGCAGCATCCGACGGTGCGGCAAATAGTGCCGATACGGCCGGACACCATGCAGGAGATTGTCAAAGGCATCCGGCCGGCCAAGGGTAAATACGCGCCCCAACATTCCGAAGACTTCGCGCATCTTGCCGTCTATACGATAGAGCCCGACGCCGACGCGGTGCTCTCGGTCCTTCTCCCGAAGCTGCTCAACATCGCGGTATTTCATGCGCTGCTCGAAAACAAAGCGTCCGAGCATTCGGCGCGCATGGTCGCCATGAAGAGCGCGACCGACAAGGCCAAAGAAATGGCGCACAGTCTCACGCGCACGTTCAACAAAGTCCGTCAGGCCGCCATCACGCGCGAAGTCTCCGAAATCACTTCCGGCATCGAGGCGATGAAGTAGAACTTATGGAATATCCTCGAGTTGGTGTCGGTGTATATGTGCGAAGAGACGGGAACATTCTTGTAGGCAAAAGAAAGGGAAAACACGCAGGCGGCACGTGGTGTGCTCCCGGAGGACATTTGGAAACAGGGGAATCATGGGAACAGTGCGCGCGTAGGGAGGTGACGGAAGAAACTGGAATCGAAATAGAAAATATACATTTTGGAAACGCCACAAACGACGTCTATGAGGATGGGAAGCACTACATCACAATTCAAATGATAGCTGACTGGAAATCGGGAGAACCTCGCACCATGGAACCTGACAAACTCGAAGGGGAATGGGAGTGGCGAAGCTGGAGTAACATCCCAGAACCACGAATGCTCTCGTTTGAGAATTTCTTTAAAAGCGGCTATAATCCAGTGGATTTATGACAAAAGGAACAGTTACACAGATTATAGGTCCGGTCGTTGACGTGCGCTTCGACACAAATTTGCCTCCTATCAAAAACGCGCTTCGGGTTAAGCACGGTGCTTCTACTATCACACTCGAAGTTGCTCAGCACCTCGGGCTCAACCGCGCGCGCTGCATTGCCATGCAAGATACGGCCGGATTGGCGCGTGATGCCGAGGTTACGGACACCGGCGCGGCAATTTCCGTCCCCGTCGGCTCTGTGGCACTCGGCAGAATGTTCAACGTCATCGGCGAGCCGATTGACGGCCTTCCTGCGATACCGCGAGGAGACACCTCCAAGGAGGAGTCACCTCGCTGGCTCCCGATTCACCAAGACCCGCCGCCGTTCGCCCGTCAGTCGACCAAGGCTGAACTTTTTGAAACAGGAATAAAAGCGGTGGACCTGCTCGCGCCTTTCATCAAAGGCGGCAAAGTCGGACTTTTCGGCGGTGCAGGCGTAGGCAAGACGGTGCTCATTCAGGAACTTATCCACAACGTCGCTTCCGAACACGGCGGTTACTCGGTGTTCGCCGGTGTCGGCGAGCGTGTGCGCGAAGGCAACGACCTCTATCATGAAATGAAAGAATCGGGCGTGCTTGCAAAGACCGCGCTCGTGTTCGGCCAAATGAACGAAGTGCCGGGTGCCCGTGCGCGTGTCGCACTCTCGGGCCTTACCATGGCCGAGGCGTTCCGCGATGAAGGCGGCAAAGATGTACTCTTTTTCATGGACAACGTATTCCGCTTTGTGCAGGCGGGTTCTGAAGTATCGTCTCTCCTTGGTCGGGTGCCGTCCGCCGTCGGATATCAGCCGACGCTTGCGGAAGAAATGGGACTCCTCCAAGAGCGCATCACCTCCACCACAGAGGGTTCCATCACCTCGGTGCAGGCGATTTACGTGCCTGCCGACGACCTCACCGACCCTGCGCCGGCGACGACATTCGCGCACCTCGACTCCACTATCGTGCTCTCACGCGCACTCGCGTCACTCGGCATCTATCCCGCGATTGACCCGCTCGAATCGGGCTCGACAGCGCTCACGCCTGAAATCGTCGGCGAGGAGCACTACCGCGTGGCCAACGAAACGCGCCGCGTGCTCCAGCGTTACAAAGATTTGCAGGACATCATCGCGATTCTCGGTATCGAAGAGCTTTCCGACGAAGACAAAAAGCTTGTGTACCGCGCGCGCAAAATCCAGCGTTTCCTCTCACAGCCGTTTGCGGTAGCCGAGACGTTCACGGGGGCTAAAGGCAAATATGTATCGCTCGCCGACACGGTCCGTTCGTTCGCCGAGATTCTCGACGGTAAGCATGATGCTCAGAATGAGCAGGCGTTCTACATGAAAGGCGGAATAGCAGAGGTAAAAACGCAGTAACGTTCTAATCGTTCAAAACGTGCACGCATTTTCGTCTACAACGCTTACAACGACTATAACGATTTCAACATGAGCGAAGCGAATACTTTCCATCTCACCATAGCATCGGTCGGCGAGACGCGCTTCGACGGAGCCGCTGTTTCTGCCACACTTCCGACGACAGCCGGAGAGGTGACCATACTGCCGCACCATGAACCGCTCGTGAGCACGCTGAAGCCCGGCACGATTACCGTACGCAAGACACTCGGCGACCCGCAGCAGTTCCAAGTGGAGAGCGGTGTGCTCGAAGTTTCAAACAACCGCGTCGTCGTGCTTCTGTAGATTCGGGAATTATTTACAACTCCAGTAAATTCACCAATTGGTTAATTTACTGGAGTTGGTGTTTGAAAGGTTTTCAACACAACACGGCCCGCATCGACCGATTGCGGGCTACAATGAGCGCAATGCGACACCTCGTGCCTTTTGTTGCTGTACTTGTTCTGAGTCTGCCGTACGCAGTAGACGCCGCCGCGCCGAAATGCTTCATGTCATCGAAGGTTGATTTAAGCGGCACGAAGTCGTTCAACCTTACGTCGCCGACTGATGTCAGCGCATATAAAACCTTTGTGATGAGCGGACTCCTATGTCCCAGTGCCTGCTACGACGCGGCGGCCACCTTTACGTTCAAAGGCACCAGCGTAGTAGTGCAGGTAAAAAATAGTAACAAGTGCGATCCGAGCAAGGAGCCCACCAAGGAAACAGCAACAGCCGCGGGCCGGGGATGCAGTAGCGGACAGAAGCCACCCTCCATTGCTGTGAAACTGGTTGGTTCGGCTCGGAAGTTGAGTCCGATAAAGGATCGATGTGACGTCGACGCTATTACAAAAGCAGTCGACGGGACCCCGAGCGATAGCGCCAGTGTAAGCTCGGCATTTGTATTGCAGGCGCAGTTGTCGGAAAAGATAGCCGGCGTAGACGTGGACACTGAAGCGGGCCGTACGCAACTTTCAGGAATCTTACAAAAATTGGGGAGATCCGAAGCCGAAGCGGCTGCGCAGGTCAGCGATCCGGACAAGGCGAGCCGCGTGCAAAGCGAGCTGTTGGCCTTTGTGTCGGCGGATAAGAAAGCTGCACAAGAGGCCGCTGACACTCTTGGGCTAAGACTCAACGGTGACCTTAGCGATCAAGTTCGTCTTGACCCGAAGAATTTTGAGTCAGTTCTTACGAAGCCGGAGGAGAGGGAGTCTTTAGAGCAAACATATGCGCAGTTTACGGGATTTAACGCGCCCGATGACAGCGAGAACAAAATACCTGATATCGCGGAAAAGGTTGGCTATATGTGTGAGCAAATCCCCGGCGGATGCGGAAACGCATGTCTATCCCGTCCGGACAGGCTTGTCTGCCGGACGAACAACCCGGGCACGATTGTCGATAGTCCGGTTACGAGAAAATATGGGTGCGTGGCATGCGGGGCGAGCAATAATACCGCATGTTGTCCTTCCGTAGAGGCCGGAGTTGCCGCTCTCAATGAGCTCATTACCGGACCGGGATATTTTGGCGGCAACAACAACACGCTCATCAGTGCTATGTGCAAGTACGCGCCGGCTTCGGGCGGCAATAATTGCCAACTGTATGCGGCGACTGTCGCACGACAGATAGGCGTATCGCCGTTCCAAACGCTTGACCCGCGAAACTCCGCACAGATGGCGCAAGTGATGATGGCAATTTCTAAGTACGAGCACGGCGGAGGCGTCACATTTTCTCTTGCCCAGTTGCAGGCCGGTCTCGATGCGCGATACGGAGCCGGTAACTTGCCTGCGGGCGATCCGAACTTTGCGTCACGTTTTGTTCCGGGCGGGGCACCTAATACGGGCTACTATTCGCCGTTCGCGTTGGGGAATGGAACCTCATACCCGGGACCGGTCTCAACAGGCTATCCTGTATCTACGGGTTATCCGGTGTCTACCGGCGGTCAAGTCTCCACGGGTGGGCAAATTTCCACCGGTGGCCAAATCTCGACTCAGTCGGGAGGACTCACGGACGCGCAACGGCTCGCGCAGTACGCGGGTGGGACAAGCGGCTCGGGAAGCACGGGAAGAACGGTCACCACACCCGTGCCGCCGGTCGCGACACTCATCGCCCAGCCGCAAACGGTATTCAAGGGCAATCCTCTGACTGTCTCGTGGTCTACCGTCGGCATGCGTGCCGACCAGCCGTGCCTCGTACTCGTCCAATCCGGCAATACGCCCGCGCGTCTCGCGCAGGGGAATGAAGGCTCGAAAACCATACTTGCTACTCCCGCCGGAGTGCTCACGTTCACACTGCAATGTTCCGCTATACTCGGCGGGCAAGTGACGAAGACCGTATCGGTTATAGTTCAGTAACTCCATTAGAGACCTTACGGCTCTAATGGGGCAAGTGACGGAATATATGAGTTTTCAACGGAAAATAGAAGACTTTACCTGTGAGCATTGCAATGCTCTTGTAAAGGGCGACGGATATACGAACCATTGTCCGAAATGCCTGTGGAGCAGGCATGTGGACGTGGAGCCGGGCGATAGAGCCGAGGATTGCGGCGGCATGATGGAGCCGGTCCGGCTTGAAGGCTCAACACCCGCATATCGCATCGTTCACCGATGTGTGAAGTGTGGAACAGAGCGAAACAACAACGTCCGCAAAGAGGACGATCCGGCGGCACTGGTCGCCCTCTCCGGCAAAGGAATCTCTTCATCATAGCTTTACATCTCGGGTCCATAGTGTGCACATGGACCTGACCTATGAAGCATTTATGAGGTTGCTCTTGATGGGCGAAGACATCGAATTTCCGGACGGTCTGCCTCTGCACCGTAAGGGGTTCGACGAGCAAGAGGAGCATGTCGATGACGGATTCGACGCATTGGGGGGAAAAGCCGCTCATGAAGTCCCCGGAGGCAGCGGTTGAGGCTTGCACACACCGGTTCATGTGTCATAGTTAAGGCATGAATCCCGTTAGAGACCACGGAAGACAAAGCCGTATTTCACTAGCGGTAGGGAGCATGTTGTCGGTCGGATTACCCACCCATAGCCGAGCGGGAAGCGTAGCTGCTTCCTGTCTCTAACGGGATGAATATGCACCGCAATGAGCAGGAAAACTGGCTCTACAAATACCGCCCGCACTATCCGCGCTTCGAGCAAATACCGCACTACTACGGCGACGCAGTGCGCATGCTCTTTCTGGTCGCGGCCGTCGTCATGCTCGGCGGCGCGCCTTTCTACGCCGACATGCTCAAACAGCAGTTGCCGTTCCTTATCGCGGGTGCCGCAGTCATGGTGATGCTTGCCGCCACCACCAGTCCGTGGAGCGTAATGGTCATGCGACTCAATGCAGTCGTCTCCGGGGTGGGGGCCGTCGTGTTTGAGTACTGGGCACTGATGAATTATCAGACCGGCACGCCGGTTGAATTTGCTCTGAGGCAGGCAATCGCACTCATGTGCATGTTCGCGTTTTACTTTGCCCTCAAAACCCTGCGCTCGATGCTGATGGGGACAGTGGGCAAGGAGGCTGACCTGACCGAGTTTGAGGACAACGAGACTAAGAGGGAGATAGAGGACTTGGAGCAGTTCAGCGAGCCCGTCCCCGAGGATGGCCTCGGTCACGTACCCGCGCTTGAAGACGACCACGGTAGCGACTGATTGCACAGATGCACATTTGCATGATGGCGAAGAAGATTTTCATATTGTATGGTCATCCCGATTCGGTCGGGCTTTGCCATGATATCGCCGAGGAGTATGAGACGAGCGCCAGAGCGGCCGGACACAACGTGAGCCGGCTGAACATCGGAGAGATGCGATTCGACCCCGTACTGCATCACGGCTATCGTTCGCGGCAAGAGCTCGAGCCGGACCTCGTGCGCTTCCAACGGCTGGTTAAAGACTGTGACCATTTCGTCATCATCCATCCCGTGTGGTGGGTCGGTATGCCGGCGCTCCTCAAAGGGCTTTTCGACCGTGCGTGGCTTCCGGATTCAGCATTTCGTTACATCAAAACGAAGCACGGGAAAAATACGATTTTCTGGCACCGGCTTTTCCGCGGGAAAAGTGCGCGCATTATCATCACGAGCGGCACTGCGCCGTGGCTGGTCCGTGCGCTCCCCGGCAACGTGAACGCACAACTCAAGTGGGGGATATTGTGGTACTCGGGCTTCAGTGTGCACTCGACATGGCTTGGTCCCGCGGAGCAGATTCCCGAGCAGACAAAAGCCCGCTGGTTGGAAAAAATCCGTAAGCTTGGAACAAAAGGCAAGTAGCTTCCTGATTGGTTTTCGGCTAATATTGCGCTCTATGGCCCTGAGTATCGGTATCGTCGGATTACCCAATGTCGGCAAGTCCACGCTTTTTAATGCGCTTACCAAGAAAGGCGTGCCCGCCGAGAACTATCCGTTCTGCACGATAGACCCGTCGGTAGGCGTCGTTGCCGTTCCCGATATCCGGCTGCAGCGATTGAGCGAGATGTCGCATTCTGCAAAGACAGTTCCTGCTGCTGTTGAATTCGTCGACATAGCAGGGCTTGTGAAAGGTGCTTCGGAAGGGGAGGGACTCGGCAATCAATTTCTCTCGCACATTCGCGAAGTGGATGCGATAGCGGAAGTTGTCCGCGTATTCGACGACGAGGACGTGCATCACGTGGCAGGGCAAGTGGACCCGCGTCATGATATCGAAATCATCGACATGGAACTGGTTCTTGCCGACATGCAGTTGGCCGAGAAGCGGCTCGACCGTGTGGAGCGCGATTCGAAAGGAGGAGACAAAGCGATTGTCGCCGAACGTGACGTTCTTCGCAAAATAGTTCCGGTCTTGCGACAGGGAAAAGCGGCGCGCACTGTACAGCTTGATGAGAAAGAAAAAGCGGCGGCAAAGGCTCTGCATCTCCTTACTATGAAACCGGTTTTGTATGTATTGAACAGGAAGAGCGGGACAGTGAACGTGGACGCTGAAAATGGCGAACGATGGCGCGAGCTCAAGGATTTTTTTGAAACAGCCAATGCGAGCTATGTAGTGGTGGATGCCGGTGTCGAGCGCGAGCTCTCGGATGTGCACGACGATGAGCGGGCGGATTTCCGCCGCGAACTCGGTGTGAATGACGACGGTATCAACGACCTTATTAAAGCGGGGTACTCGCTTCTCGACCTCATTTCATTCTTCACGACAGGGGAGGACGAATCACGCGCATGGACTATCAAACGTGGTTCGACTGCGCCTGATGCCGGTGCGGCAATCCATACTGACTTCCGTGACAAATTCATCCGTGCCGATGTCATCCGCTGGGATAATCTTCTCGAAATCGGTTCGTGGCCAAAGGCGCGCGACAAGGGACAGATGCGCTCCGAGGGCAAAGACTATGTGATGGAAGATGGCGATGTTGTCGAGTTCAAACACGGCTGACAAGAGGAGATGCCTGCCCCGTTAGAAGCGAACCTTTCTAATGGGGTGATGGAATTTAAGCACTCCTAGTCGCTACTCGACAGAAGGGGGTCTTGTGTCATACTTCCCGCATATGGACAAACCTAAGGTTACGCCCAAAGACTTTGTGCTTTGGCTCGGTGCGATGGCCGCCCTCTACGGAGGCGTGGTCTCGTTTATCACGCTCGTGTTTGACTACATTAACCATGCGTTTCCTAATCCCGTCACGAATTACTACGTAGACCAGTCTTCGAGCATAAGCTACGAGTCGGCTTCGCTTATCGTGCTGACGCCGGTATTCCTCGTCCTGATGCGCGTCATCCGCCGCTCCATTGCGGCCGACCCGTCGCGCAACGAGATTTGGGTGCGTCGCTGGGCACTGTTCCTGACGCTTTTCCTTGCGGGTGCGGCGATGGTCATAGACCTCATCGTCCTCCTCAACACATTCCTCCAAGGCGAAGACCTGACCACCAGTTTCCTTCTCAAGGTCCTCACCGTGCTTCTCGTGACAGGACTCGGCTTCATGCACTTCATGGCCGACCTATGGGGGTACTGGGACCGTGAGAAAGCGCGTGCACGAATGATAAATTGGGCTGTCGGAGTGCTTGTGCTCGTCACCATCATTGCCGGATTCTTCATCATCGGCACACCGCAACAGATGCGCGCACAAAAACAAGACACTATCCGTGTGCAGGACCTGCAGAACATTCAGTGGCAGGTTGTGAACTACTGGCAGCAAAAAGAGAAACTTCCGGCGACTCTCGACAGTGTGAGCGACCCGATAAGCAACAATCCCATTCCGAATGACCCAGAGAGCGGTGAAGCGTATACGTACAAGACGACGGGCAAGATGTCCTTCCAGCTTTGCGCTACGTTTGCGACAGCGGGAGGTGGTCTGCAATATGGTTACGTCGAGCGCGCCGTTGAACCCATGGCCGTAAATGGCAAACCTACACAAGACAACTGGCAGCATGATGCGGGCGAAGTTTGCTTTGACCGCACGATAGACCCCGAACGGTACCCACCGTACTCGAAAACGCGCTAAACTCCGCCGAAACGCCACAAAACGCCCCTTTTAGGGGCGTTTTGGGCGTGATACTCTGTCTGAATCATGCAGTATGACCACAAGAAGATAGAGAAGAAATGGCAGAATTTTTGGGCCAAGAACAAGATATACACCACGCCCGACACTGCGCCCGGCAAGGACAATTTCTTCCTGCTTGTCGAATTCCCGTACCCCTCGGGCAATCTCCACGTGGGGCATTGGTACGCATTCGCCGTGCCAGACATTCTCGCTCGCTATCAGCGGATGAATGGTAAGAACGTGATGTATCCGATCGGGTTCGACGCGTTTGGCTTGCCTGCGGAGAACGCCGCGATAAAAAACAAACTCAATCCGCGCAAGTGGACGGAAGGGAACATCGCATACATGAAAAAGCAGATACAGTCGATGGGTACGTCGTTCGACTGGTCACGCGAGGTTGCCACCTGCGACCCCGCGTACTACAAATGGACGCAGTGGCTTTTTCTTCAGCTCTACAAGAAAGGGCTTGTCTATCAAAAAGAGACGGCGGTCAATTGGTGCCCCAAAGACAAGACCGTGCTCGCCAACGAACAGGTCGTAACCCGTTCGACAGGCTCAGGGCAGGCGGCCGTGTGTGAGCGCTGTGATACGGAGGTCCAGCAACGACAGATGTTGCAGTGGAATATCAAGATAACCGACTATGCCGATCGGCTCATCGACGACCTAGCGCCTCTCGACTGGCCGGAGCAGATAAAAGAATCCCAGCGCAATTGGATAGGTCGCTCAGAGGGTGCGGAGATTGATTTCTCACTCGATATTGATAAGAGCATCAAGCGGTTCATCATTTTACACGCGAAGGGTGCAAGTCCGGACACAGATTTTTATCAATGGCTCAAAAAGCAACTCGAACAACGCGGTTATGAAGTTGATGTTCCGCTTTTACCGAACGCAGAAGCTCCAGATGACGACAAGCAAACCGAGTTTGTTCTTAAGAACTGCAAGATTGATGAGACTACCGCTCTCGTTGGGCATTCGTTTGGTTGCATAGTTGCTCTAAGGCTCTTGGAGCGTGGTAAAAAAGCAGGTCGCGTGACTTTGGTAGGACCCGGCTTTTACGGAGAATTTGTCGACGGCAAGGAACGCCCGACAGTCACTGCCGCTCTCAGGAAAGGATTTGATTTCAGATTAATTAAGCAGAATTGTAAGGCTTTTGTGGTTTTGCATGACATCAATGACCCGGTAATACCGCCGAAGGACGCAGAAGCTATGTCCGAACATCTTGGTTGCACGTTGCTCAAGGTGACCGCAAACACAGGTCATTTCAACAGTGCAGTTGAGCCGGAGACGCTTTCCGCAAGCATCCCCATAATCCGTGTCTTCACGACTCGACCCGACACGCTTTTTGGTGCGACATATCTGGTGCTTGCACCGGAGCACCCCCTCCTTCGCCAAGGCTTCGGAGGGCAAGCGTGGGTGAACACTCTGCAAAATAGAGATGAAGTTGAGAAGTACATTGAGCGGACGGAAAAGATGTCCGATATGGACCGTCAGACCACGAAAGAGAAGACAGGTGTCCAACTCAAGGGAGTAGAGGCTATTAATCCCGCAACAGGAGAAAAGATTCCGCTCTACATCGCTGACTACGTTCTGGGCCACTACGGCACAGGCGCCATCATGGCCGTGCCCGCACACGACGAACGCGATAATGAATTTGCAAAGAAATTCAACCTGCCTATCAATCAAGTTATTCAACCAAAAGGAACATCGGCCGAGGGGGTGTACACAGGCGACGGAACCCTGGTCAATTCCGGCAAGTTTGACGGCATGCCGGTGGAAGACGGTAAAAAAGCGACGACCGAAGCGTTTGGGCGTAGCAAGAAGACGTATCGCCTGCGTGATTGGATAGTGTCGCGCCAGCGGTATTGGGGCGTGCCGATACCGATGATTCACTGCGAGAAATGCGGCACTGTGCCGGTGCCGGACAAAGACCTGCCTGTCGAGTTGCCGGAGGTAAAAGACTATTTGCCGGAGGGAAGCGGAAAGTCTCCTTTGGCGAAGGTGAAGAAATTTGTAGACACGAAGTGCCCTACATGCGGTGAGAAAGCCGAGCGCGAGACGGATACACTCGATACCTTTGTGGATTCGTCGTGGTACTACCTGGCTTACTGCGTGCCGGAAATCCTCAAATCACAAGCCCCAAGTTCCAAACAATTTCTAAGCTCCAAAGTTCAAAACAAACTCAAAAATTGGATGCCTGTAGATTTGTATTCGGGTGGGGCCGAGCACACGACGATGCACCTGCTCTACAGCCGCTTCTGGCACAAGGCGCTCTACGATATGGAACTGGTCGCCGACCCCGAGCCGTATACACGTCGCATGAATCGGAGCATTATTCTCGGCACCGATGGTCAGAAAATGAGCAAATCGCACGGCAATGTGGTTGACCCCGACGAGGTGGTGGCGCGACTCGGTGCCGACACGGTACGCCTGTATTTGGCCTTCGTGGGGTCGTATAACGAGGTTTCCAGCTTCCCATGGAACCCTGACGGAGTGGTGGGTGTGAGGCGTTTTCTGGAGCGTGTCTGGAGGCTGCAGGAGAAAGTCGGCACAAAGGACGCCGGCGTTCTTTCCACCGCTTTGCATAAGGCCGTCAAAAAAGTGGGGGAGGATATTGCGGCGCAGAAGTTTAACACCGCGATAAGCCAGCTCATGATACTGCTCAATGATATGGAGAAGCGTGATGTAATTGCCGCCAACGAATGGGCGACGTTCTTACAGCTTTTGGCGCCGTTCGCGCCGCATATGGCGGAAGAGTTGTGGAATGACGCAGGCAACAAAAAGTCCGTCCACATCCAGAAGTGGCCGCAGTACGACGAAAAGTATCTCGTCGATGATGAGGTGACGTACGGTATTCAGATAGACGGCAAGACTCGTGGGGAAGTGCGCGTCGCGACCGGCGCGGATAAGGCAGTTGTCGAGAAGGCCGCGCGCGAAGTAGTTGCTGGGCGACTTGAAAGCAAAAGAATTAAAAGAGTTATCCTTGTTCCGGGTAGATTAGTAAACTTTGTCTTAGAAATCTAACCTCATGTTTGCCCGTACTTATGTGTTGCTATAGCAACACATAAGTACGGGCAAATGATCAAACCTTTGTTATCGTTGGACCTGTGGGAGTGTCTTTGATATCGTAGCCGGCTTCGGCGATTTGGTCGCGAAGCTCATCGGCGCGCGTCCAGTCTTTGCCGGTCCGTGCCTCCTCTCTTTGAGCAACCAGTAGTGCGACTTCGGCCGACAAATCGTCAACCCTGACGGTGTCCGCAACAGGTACATTGAGCGCCTCAACAGTGCCGAGTCCGAGCCCAAGCACGCGGTCTGCATCGCGCACCGTGGCGGAAATATCCGCAGAAGAAAGTGAACTGTCTTTTGTCACGTCCCACAGCACGGCAAGTGCGCCAGGTGTGTCGAGGTCGTCGTTGATGCGCTCATGAAAACGAGCGCGGTATGTTTCCGCTACTGCACCACCCTCCTCCTGTGCATACTGCGCAAGACGGGAGAGCGCTGTCGAAGAGGCTTGCAATGCTTCCCAACTGAAGTTGGCATTCGTCCGGTAATGAGCGCCGAGGAACAGATAACGAAGCGCAAGCGAATGGAAGCCGCGTTCGATAACGTCGGAAAGATATACGACGTTGCCGGCGGATTTTGCGAGCTTGCCTCCCTGAAATTGGATATGCGCACGATGCAGCCAGAAGCGCGATAGGGGACGCTTCCCGATTGCTCCTTCCGACTGCGCTATCTCGTTGTTGTGATGCACCGGTATGTGCTCGATGCCGCCGGTGTGGATATCTATCTGCTCGCCAAGCGTCTTTCGTATCATCGCCGAGCACTCGATATGCCAGCCGGGGAAGCCTTGGCCCCACGGACTCTCCCAACCGATTTTCTTATCAAATTTCCACAGCACAAAGTCGGTCGGACTACGCTTACCGGCAACCGCCGTGACGCGCGCGCCCTCGCGTAATCCTTTGATATCAATGCCGCCCAGCTCGCCGTAGCGGGGGAAATGTGCGGTGTCGAAATAGACGCCGCCTTCGGCCGTGTAGGCATAGCTCTTGTCCATCAGTGCGTGAATCATTGCGATTTGCGCCGGTATGTAATCGCTCGCACGCGGGAATTCTATGCGCGCGGTATCTATATTGAGCGAGCGGAGGTCGTCCAGAAATGTCGCTGTGTATTTTTCACCGAGCGCGCGCATGTTCTTGAGCGTGAATTTCATCTTCTCGCTCTTGAGTCCCTTCGACATTTTGTCTTCGCCCTCATCGGCGTCCGATGTGAGATGCCCGACATCGGTGATGTTGATAACCTGTTTGACCTTAAAGTCGTTATATTCTAGCGCCCGCTTCAGTACGTCGGTGAAGACGAACATGCTCAGATTGCCGATGTGTTGCCGGCCGTAGACAGTGGGGCCGCAGTTGTACATGCGCACGGTGTGCGCGGCGGGGGGGAGGGTGAATTGTTCATCTTTGCCCGACAGAGTGTTGTGGAGATACAGCGGCAATTTTGCAGTCGAGACCGGAGCCGGGGCGAACAACGTTCGCCATTTTGAGAAAGGCCACATACCTAGAGCCATTTTTTGTGTTTAAAGAAGGCAAACATGGCAATGCCGACGGATACGACCGCGCCGACGACTATCCAGAAGTCGTGCGTCGACCCGAGAACAGGATTTCCGGCCGCGTCCATGCCGAGGATGGCGACGAGAAGCGCGAGCGGGAAGGTGAATAGCGCCATGATGGTCAGCACGCGCATGGTCTCGTTTTGCTTGGTAGTGAGAAGGGAATTGTTGGTTTCGCGAAGTTCGTGGAGAAATTCGGTGCTTCGCATGATGTGATTGTGTACGCGGTAGTACTCGTTGGAGAGCGTGCGCAGGAAGGGGCGGAATCCCTCGCCCCAAAAGACAACGCCGCCTTCTTCGAGGTCGCGCAGTACTTCGCGATGCGGTTCGATGGTCTGGCGCAAGTTCAGCAAGTCGCGCGAGGTACGCGAAATTGCCGCCACCATGTGCACCTCGTCACCCGCAAACACATGGTCCTCGATACGCTTGAGGTCGTGACGGACGTATTCGAGCTCATGCTCGACGGCGCGGTACAGTTTCTTGAGCATATACAAAAACAGATACCCCGCGTGCTCGCCGATGGTGCTTTTGTCGAGCACCGCGTTGACCTCGAAGACTTTGGAGAATTTGTGCAGCGGGTCCACCGTGTCGTAGCGGGTCGTGATGATGAAATTTTGGCCGACAATGAAATCCACCTCCTGCTCTCGTGTCTTGTGCGAGTGACGCAGGGCAGGGAAGTGGAGCACCGCGTATACGTAGGTGCGGCGGAATTCGGTGCGGGGTTTACTCGCGGGCAGGAGGAGCTCTTCGGCGATATGCGGCTCTATATCAAACTCCGCCGCCACGCGCACCACCTCATCGCGCGTAGGCGACTCCAAATCTATCCATGTGATGCCGTGGTGCTCGAAGCGGGTTTGCATTCCAGACATTATATCAAGTCACAGACCGATATTTCCGGTCCACTGGTATAGTCGCTCCGCTTTCGTTAAGTTATAGTCACTACGTTCGTTTAGCCTGCGCTCGCTCGGAACCGAGAAAAGGTTTCTCGCCTCACTCACTCCGCTGGGCTATAATCACGCGATGTCTGAAGACCGTCATGTATCACTTCTCAATGCAATCGGGGCGGCAATAGTAATCGGTCTTCTTGCGTTTTCGGGAGGCGCGGTATACGGAAGCCGCGGTGATTCCCCGGCAGGCGGGACGAGTAGTGACATGCCGGCGAATGTTGATTTTTCGCCCGTTTGGAAAGCGTGGCACACGATAGACGAGAAGTTTGTGCCGGCCGCAGTTTCGAGTACGACGCCAATAGCAACGACGACGGCGCAGGCAGAACAGGATCGCGTGTGGGGCATGATAAGCGGCCTTGCGGCCTCGCTAAACGACCCGTACACATATTTCCTGCCGCCCGTGGAAAACAAGCAGTTCGGCGACGACATGAGCGGGCAGTTTGAGGGCGTGGGTATGGAAATCGCGGTGAAGAGTGAGGTGCTCACCGTAGTCACACCGCTCAAAGGCACTCCTGCAGAAAAAGCCGGCATCAAAAGCGGCGACCACATACTGAAGATTGACGGAGTGAGCACGCAGGGCTTGGAGGTAGATGCCGCTATCAAGAAAATCCGCGGGCGCAAGGGAACGCAGGTCACACTCACGATGCTTCGCCAAGGGTGGGCGGAAGCGCGGGAAATAAAAGTGACGCGCGACGTCATCAATGTCCCCATTATTACGACGACTGCGCGAAAGGACGGAATATTTGTCATCGCTCTCTACAGCTTCACCGCAAATTCTCCCGATTTGTTCCGCAGTGCCCTGCGGGAGTTTGTGGAATCGGGAAATACGAAACTGATACTTGATTTGCGCGGCAACCCGGGCGGATATTTGGATGCCGCCGTGGACATGGCGAGCTGGTTCTTGCCGGCCGGCAAGGTCGTGGTGACGGAAGATTATGCGGGGCACGAGAGCAATATCGTTCATCGCTCGAGCGGCTACGATATATTCAACGAGAACCTGAAAATGGTCGTCCTCGTCAATCAGGGGTCCGCCTCGGCTTCTGAAATCCTTGCCGACGCATTGCGTCATTACAAAGTCGCGAAAATCATCGGTACCAACACCTTCGGCAAGGGTGTGGTGCAGGAACTGGTGAGCGTTACGCCGGAGACATCGCTCAAAATCACCGTTGCACGCTGGCTTGGTCCCGACGGCAAGCAGATACCGCTCACGGGCCTCATTCCCGATGTGATGGCCACGACCTCCGACGAAGCTATCAAAGCGGACAAAGACCCGCAGATGGATAAGGCGCTCGAGATTTTGAAAGGGGAGTAAGGGCGCTCGAACCTGATACAATAATGGCATGGAAGACAAAGATTTCATGAGCGAAGCCCTTGAAGAAGCTCGGAAGGCGTACAAGAGAGGAGAGTGTTCTGTTGGAGCCGTACTTGTTCATGACGGAAAGATTATAGCTCGTGCTGGCAACAGGGAACTTGAGTTAAAGGACCCGACGGCTCACGCGGAAATCTTGGCGTTGAGAGAAGCTGGTCAAATACTCGGTAAACACACTTTTCCAGACTGTACCGTCTACACAACCCTATGGCCTTGTCCGATGTGTGAAAATGCCATGTTACGAGCCAAAATCACAAAAGTTGTTTGCGGCGCACGGTCTTTTAAATATATTTTTGAAAATACATTCAGCAAAACGAGAATGTCAAAGCTCGGTCCTATCATGGAAAAAGATTGTCAGGAAATTTACATTAAATGGCTTAATGACAAAGGATTGCACGAAATAATTGACAGTGGCATCTATGACGAGACGCAAGGCTAGCATCATTACATGCACGAGGTCGAACTTCGTGCGAAAGTGGACTCGGATATCGCATTTGGTATAATAGCCGCATGATTCAGGATTTTATAGACACATTCTTGGCTCAGGCGCAATACGAAATGATTGACGACGGGAAGCGTTTTTACGCCGAGATTAAGGCTCTTCGGGGTGTGTGGGCGACCGGCCGGACGCTTGAAGAGTGCCGGGCCAACCTGCTTTCCGCGCTGGAGGGATGGCTTGTTTTTCGACTGCGCAATCGATTACCGGTCCCGCATTTTAAGGCGCCCGCTAGTCCAAAACTACATAAGACCTATGCCTAGATTGGGGCCGATTTCTTTGCGGGTTTTTATCGCCCGCATGAGAAAATCCGGCTTCGATGGCCCATACCAGGAAGGCAAGCATCCGTACATGCTCAAGGGTTCAGTTACGCTCACCATACCGAATTCGCACGATGGGGACATAAGCCAAGATTTGCTAGTACGATTGCTTCGTCAGGCGGGCATTACCAGAGCGCAGTGGATGAGTAAAAAATGACATGGCTGCGAAATCCCGCATTTCTTTCTCAAAATATGATGCCGCTCATGTATATGAGTTGGCGTTGGAACATTTTTGCGTTTCGAAAAAGGAAGGCGTGTGCGCGATCTGCCTTGGTGTGAAGAAGCGGCTAGAAAAGTTCATCGGAGAGAAAGAGGTTACATGTATACGACGGCAGATTAAAAAACACGGTTATTGCAAATAATTTCGTTATAACTTCTATGAAAGTCATCATGCTCAAGGACGTGAAGGGGGTAGGGCAGAGGGGGAAGATTGTCGAGGTCAAAGACGGGTACGCGTACAACTTTCTCATTCCGCACAAAGCGGCCGAGCAGGCGACACCGGAAAAAATTGCTTCTTACAACGCAAGAGTGAGTCAGGAGAACGCCGTGCGAGAACAGCAGGGTGCGATACTGAAAATGGCGGTGGAGAGTCTCAATGGCAAGAAAATTTCAATCTCTGCCCGCGCGACTGAAAAGGGCGGGCTTTTTAAATCTTTGACGGTGTCCGATGTGGCCACAGCGATACTGAAACAGCTCAACATTCAGATTCCGGAGACTGCTATCGCACTGGAGAAGCCCATCAAACAGACCGGTGAGCACGCCATAATGATAAAAGCCGCGGATGCCGCGGCCCCTATCGTACTTTCTGTGGAAGCTATTTAGACGACGTCGACAATGCGGCGGACTACCGTGCGACCGTCGAAGTTGGTCTTGCGCTTTGAGCGGAATTTGACCGCGCCGACGGCGAGCGCAAAAAGAGTGTGGTCTTTGCCGACGCCGACGTTTTTGCCGGCCATGATAGCAGTGCCGCGCTGTCGGACGATAATCTCGCCGGTCCCCACCTTCTGGCCGTCCGCGCGCTTAACACCGAGGTATTTCGGGTTTGAATCTCGTAGGTTTTTGGCTGAGCCGCCTGCTTTTGTATGTGCCATATAGATTAGGGACTAGGGAATAGGTGCTAGGGACTAGGAAATACAGTAAAATTCAATGCATGAGGAATATACAGGAATACGGGCAAAAAATCAAGACTGTGCTGGATGCCGGAATAGGGGATTGGGGCCTCGTGGCCATCATATTCCTCACCGCCCTCGGTTCCTTCGGCCTAGGGCGCCTTTCGGCACTTGTGGAGGCCCCCACGCCCGTATCCTTGACCCAAAGTCCCGAGAAAAGCGCCCCTGCCGCTTTGGCGCTCGGCGGGCTTGTGGTTGCCTCATGGTCGGGAGCGGTCTACTACTATCCGTGGTGCAGCGGGGCAGGGAATATCGCTCCGCAGAATCAGCGGTGGTTTAAGGACGAAAAAAGTGCCCAGACAGCAGGCTACCGGCCCGCGAAGAACTGTAAAGGCCTTGCTCAGTAACTGTTATGACAAACAACGAGCTTTTGGACGAGATGCGGCGCATACGGAAGATGTATGTGCTGAAAGGCGTGATGCGATATCAGAGCGTGCGCAATCACGATGTTCATTCCGAGTCGGTTGCCGAGCATTTGTTTGGTATGCAAATTATATCGACTTATTTCCTCCCACTGGAAGACCCATCTCACACCCTGGATTGGGCGAAGATTTCCGAACTTATACTTTTTCACGAAATAGGGGAGATTGAAACGGGAGATATCCTATTTCACAAGAAGAATGCGGACCACGTCGAGGAGGAGCGGCGCGCAGCCAAACGGGTCGCTGCGCAGTTGCCGGAATCATTGAGAACATTGGCGCTCGAACGGTTTACCGAGTTTGATACCTGCGTCACACCGGAAGCGGTGTTTGCCGATGCCATAGACAAAATCGAGCCGATTTTCGAGTTACTCGATGACAAGGCATACGGATGGTTGAAAAAGCACAACATCACGAGAGAAATAGGTACCAACGGCAAGCTTCTTGCGACGGAGAAATTTCCGCACATGCGGCGTTTCTTGGATGCGTGGATTGAACACATGGTTTCCAAAGAGGTGTTTGCCACGTTAGAATAGGACCATGATTGTATTAGACGTCGAAGCGACAGGCACAGAGCCGGCCAAACACTCCATAGTAAGTATCGGGGCACTCGACTTGGCGAATCCGACTAATCGTTTCTATATGGAATGCCGCGCGTGGGACGGTGCGCACATCATGGACGAGGCGCTGGCGGTCAACGGCTTCAGCAGGGAACAGGTGACAGACCAATCAAAACCCTCGGAGGCGGACCTTACGCATGCGTTCAAGGCGTGGAGCGAGAGTGTGGAAGAGCGCACGTTTGCCGGACAAAATGTCTCGTTCGACCGAGATTTTCTCCGCGCAGCCGCCGAGCGGGCAGGGCATACCGACTGGCCGTTTGCACACCGCACACTCGACACGCACACGATGTGCTTCATGCATATGGTAGAACGGGGGATTCAACCACCTGTTGCCCACAAGCGCTCTGCGCTCAATCTCGATGCCGTTCTCAACTACTGCGGCATTCCTGAAGAGCCGTCGCCGCACAACGCGCTCACGGGCGCGCTTTGTCACGCGGAGGTGATTGCGCGCCTGCTCTACGGCCGCAAGCTTTTGCCGGAATTTGCTCAATTTGAAATTCCTTGGAAGAAATAATCTCTGTATGCAGACAGTGCGCCGCATCGGAATGTACCTGTCGCTTTCGCTTATAGGCATCGCACACGGAGTGCGGTACTGGCTTACGCGCTCCACAAACACCATTCAGGGTGTTCGTGTCATTCTTGTTGACGACAGGCGCGTCCTGCTCGTTAGTCACTGGTACGCACCATGGGCATGGACTCTTCCGGGTGGTGGCGTAAATAAAAATGAGTCTATCGACGACGCGGCGATACGCGAGGTGAAAGAAGAAACGGGATTTAGCATACAATCTATTGCAGGAGAAATTGGGGTATATCAGGGTAGGTGGGGGAGAGCAGACCGTGTCGCGGTTTTGTACACTGGTGCATTCGAAGGTTCCCTATCACTAAAACCGAATTTGGAAATCATGGCGCGCAGCTGGTTTGACATAGACAAGTTGCCGCAGGAGATATCGCCGGCCAATCGCCGCCGCATCGAAGCCTATCGGGATGGCATCAGGGGAGAGCGTGGTCGTTGGTAGCGTATTGACGCCTTCATGGTCTAATCTAGGTTATCCTAACGTCGCACAATATATCTTTTGCGCGGGTGTGATGTGCGACATATACCCGCATAAGCCCGTAATGCTTAGGCCGACCGCTTCTTGCTGCCTCCACTGAGTATGCTGAGCGGAGTCCTGCCCTTACAGAAGCCGACGAACGTTTCCCAGCTCATAAGCGTCTGGCGCTTCCCCAGACCCCGCTTCTTGTTTTCGACGAGCGTATCAAGGTCGATTTGTGATATGTCTGGATTCACCTGAAGGAAGACTATTGGATACGTCATGAACTCTGCCACATTTGCGTACTTCTTAAGTTTGATGTTGAGGCAACCTGATACGTTGCGTAATGACTGCGCGTAGAAAACATCCACACAAAATCCGTCTGTATTGTCATATACAAAGAAATCAGCGCGAGTGCGATGGTCGTCCGTGTAGAAGTACTCCCGGTGCACGAATTCCCGCCCAAACCGCTTTATAAGGAAGTCGTATACCTTCTGCTCCTCGACGTGCGCGCGTTTGCTGATGTGTTGGGCAAGGTCCGACCGATAAGCTCCCAAACGCAGGTCATGGGTCGTTTCCAGTCCCAGCTTTTTGCGCAGAGCAACAAGGCCGCCAAACTTTCTCTCGGCCGTTTTTGCCCTCGGCAAATAGGCGTATTCGTCAAATTCCGTCGCGGTCGGATACCTGCCGTACTCCTTGAAGAAGCGCTCAAGACCGTTTTTAATCCGCTCAACCGGCCAAATCTCTCCTCGAGCCATTGTCGCAGAATAGCACTAAATGTCGCATAAGCTATATCTGCCTGTGGAAAAAGACAGCGCGCCTGCGCCCGAATTGGATGTTACAATCAATTTTTAGCCGGCACTGAACACGTCGTTCCGTGCTGGACCCCAGTACGAGAACTGTTTGCCCCGAAACCTAACTTCGACAATTTATTGTTGAATAACGGTCTTCGGGGCTGTTCTTTTGCCGGACTGGTGCTATGCTTATTTGTAGCTGGTTGGGCTACCCCGCTTGGCCAGTCGCTGAGCGCGCTGCTCAGCTTTGTTCAATCGTGTTGTCGACACTTTGCAACCCCGGCCCCCTAATTCCTTTCAACTGGGGGTCGGGGCTTTTTCTTTGCGGGCTATACTGGAGAGCATGTACAAAGAGCGCATCAAAGCCTTGCTCACTCCGGCCGAGCAGAAGATGTTTGCACGGCTGACTTCCCCGCAGAAAATTCAGAAGTATCTCGATACCCTGCCGATTAATTTTGAACTCAAGGGCGAGACATACATGTCGCCGCGGCGCATGTTGAAAGCAAAAACCGCGCATTGTTTCGAGGGCGCACTTTTTGCCGCCGCTGTGCTTGGGTACCACGGCCAAAAACCGTTTCTGATGGATATTCAAACAATTCCGGCCGACGAGGACCACGTACTGGCGCTGTTCCGGCAAAATGGCCGCTGGGGTGCCATAAGCAAGACGAATCACACAATATTGCGGTATCGCGACCCTGTGTACGCCTCGCCGCGCGAGCTCGCGATGTCATATTTCCATGAGTACATTATGAACAGCGGCCGGCGCTCCATGCTCACCTTTTCCGCGCCGTTTGATTTGAGCCGCTTTGCGCCGGAGAAGTGGGTAACAGCCGTGGATGACCTACATTGGCTCGTGGAAAAGCTCGATGACTCCCGCCACTTCCCTATCGCGCCCAAGAAAAATCTACGACTCGTTCGCAAAGCCACGCCGGTTGAACGACAAGCACTCAATATCACCGAGTGGCATCCACGCGGTACAAAAACGCGTCACGGAAAGTAGCGAGGGACAGAATGACCGCTCGCGGTAATTTTACCCGAGCGACCTTTCCGAAAGCTTCGCTTACGGCAGATAATTGACAGGATTGAGGTAGCCGTTGAAGGGCGAAACAGGCACTTTGACGCTTTTGCCGTTGTTGCATTTGTAATTAATGAAGCTTACAGCTGAGGAGACGTACACGGTGAAGTGCAGGTGCGGGCCGGTTGCATAGCCTGTGTTGCCGCTGTACCCAATCAATTGACCGGTGGATACGCTCTGACCCTTGACCACGTTGACCCCCGAGAGGTGCGCATACAGTGTTGTGAGGCCGTTGTTATGCCTGATAAGGGCCCATTTTCCATACTGACAATTGGGTGCAGTCCCGAGGTTTGTTTCTTCCACTACACCGGTAAGGGCGGCGAATACAGGAGTTCCAACGCTCGCCCGCAGGTCGATGCCATTGTGACCTTTGCCCTTGTACGCCGCCGTCCGCGCAAACGCCGTATCGCCAAAGTATTGAGTTACGTGTACGGAGCTCAGCGGCCAGCGCAAGACACCTTTGCCCTGCGACGGTATGGCGGAGATGTCGGCTGATTGCAGCTTGGCCTGCAATTCCCGCAAGGTATCCTCGAAATCCTGTTTTGCAGCCACTTTCTCGGCGATGACCTTCTGATAGTTACTCTCCTGATTCTTGGTTTGTGCGAGCAGGTCGCTCTGCGCCTTTTTGGTGGCGTTGAGGGAGCCTTGCTGGGTGTTGAGTGTGCGCTGTTGGGCAAGCAGTTGCGCACGCTTCCCCTCCGCCGTGGTTTTATTGGTCGTCAGAGTTTGCTTATCCGCGGAAAGCCGGACAATGGTCGCCTGCATAGCGCTCTGCAGGGATGCAATCGAATCTATATCCTGCCACGCATCGGAAATCGTCCCGGCCGCAAGGAGAGTGATGGAAAGTGGCGTCTGCTCGATAGCATCAAGACTGCGCAAAGATTCAGCAAGTCCGGCCTCCTCGTCGTCGATAGTGGCCTGCTTCGTGGCGATACCCTGCGAGAGCTGTTGTATTTGCAGCTGTGTCGTCTTGATCTGGCTTTTTGTGACGTTAATCTTTGCCGTAAGTTGCTTGCTTTGAAGAGCCAGTTGGTTGACGGTGTTTTGCAACGTGTCTTTTTGTTTTGTGGTGGAATCGAGTTGCGCCTGATAGTTCGCAATTTCGTTGTCGAGCTGCTGTATCTGCGCGTTGTTGCTGTCTATCTGTTGTTGCAATTCGTCGGCGGTTTGTGCCGCGACGAGCGCCGGAAGAACGGCAAAAACACAAACCAGCGCGAGTACTGAAAACTTCACCATCCTCATAGAAACCCGACGGCATTTTCGATGCGCTGAAGCGTACGCTCTTTGCCGATGAGCGAAGCAATAATGAACGGGTCGGGGGATTTCTCACGGCCCGAAAGCGCGACACGAAGTGGCCATAGCACACTTCCCCTCCCCTCCTTTGTCGCATACGGAAAAATCGCGTCCTTGACCTTTTCCGCAGAGAAATCCTCCGCGGACAATTCTTTCAAAATACCGGAGACCGCCAACAAGTGTTTTTTTGCAGTCTCCGCGTCTGTCTTTGCGCCTTTGACCAACAAACTTGCGTCATAAGAAATGTCGGCGGACATAAATTGGAACTCCCTGTTTTTGATGAGCTCAACTGCTTCGGCAAATGTGCGAGCACGCTCTTTGACGAGCGCAACGGGCAATCCGTCCAATTTAGCCCCTCCGAACTCCTCGAAGCGGCGTGAGTATTCGGCGTCGGTGAGTACGCGCAGATGTTGATGATTTATCCAAAGCAATTTTTCCGCGTCGAAAACAGCACCGTGCTTGTGGACGCGCTCGATGGTAAATGCCTTGATGAGCTCCTCAAAGGAAAATATCTCCTGCTCCGTGCCCGGATTCCAGCCGAGAAGTGCCAGATAATTCACGAATGCCTCCGGCAAAAAGCCTTGCAGGCGGTACTCGTTGACCGAGACAGCTCCGTGCCGCTTCGAGAGCTTGGAGCGGTCGGGCGCGAGAATGAGGGGTATGTGGGCGTAAATCGGCCTGCTGTAGCCGAGTGCTTCGAGAATAAGGATTTGCCGCGGCGTATTGGAAATATGGTCTTCACCGCGTATGACATGCGTGACACCCATTTCATGGTCGTCTACGACAACGGCAAGGTGGTAGAGCGGGTCGTCTACCGATTTCGCGATGACAAAGTCTTTCAGGTCGGTGGTGTCGAAAGAGACTTCGCCGCGAATAAGGTCGGTGAACGTTATCCGAACATTCGGATTCTTGAACCGTATGACTTTCCTGTCCGGATTGTCCGTCGTCGCTTCCGCTTCGTACGCATGGCCGTTTTTAAGAAGAGTTTGTATGCAGGTGCGATATACGTCCGTGCGTTCTGATTGTTTTGTGATTGCTTTGGCATCGTATGGAATACCGAGCCACGTCAGGCCGTCTAAAATATCCTGCTCAAATTCTTTTTTATTACGCTCTTTGTCTGTGTCCTCAAAACGCAGATGCATCTTGCCTCCCGCATGTGCGGCAAAAAGATAGTTGAACAATGCAGTGCGCGCACTACCGATATGGAAGTAGCCCGTGGGACTCGGTGGAAATCGCGTGATGATTTTGGATTTTGGATTTTGCATTTTGATTTATTGTGGTTCGTGTTGAAGCGCGACCTCGAGCAGAATGGTGGCGATTTTGCGCGCAGATTGCGGCCGCGCGAATTTCTTTGCGGCCTGCGACATTTCGGCGACGCGTGCGGGGTCTTTGACGATTCTCTCGATTTCCGCATAGAGCAGGTGGGGCGTGAGGTTTCGTTGCTCGATGACCACGGCTCCTCCTGTGCGTGCGTACGAAAACGCATTGGAAGTCTGGTCGTGGGAAATGTCTTCGGGAATCGGCACAAGTATCGCGGGAGTACCCCATGTAGCGAGTTCAAATATTGTGCCGCTTCCGGCGCGGGCGACCACCAGATTAGCGACACCTGCGGCCATACGCAGAGCAAGAGCATTCAGAAGCCCGAACGGCCGGTACCGCTCTTCGTGCGAGGTGTTGCGCAACACGAGCTTAGCGAGCTTATCAACTTCATCGATATTCGCATTCCCCGCCTGATGAATTACGTTGTACGAAGACACAAGTTGCGGAAGCGCGTCGATGATGGCGTTGTTGATAATCTGTGCGCCCTGCGAACCGCCCATGACGAGAATGGTCGGCACACTTTTGTCGAGTTTCAAGAATTCATGGCCGCCCTCTTTGGCAGGTGTCTCGATTTCTTTTCTGATGGGATGACCGACGTGCGCGATGCGGTCGCGAATGGCGGCGGGAAAGCGCGCGGCCGCCTCCGGATGCGCGACGCCTATCCAGCGGGCGAATTTGGACGACCAAAGCGAGACTCTGCCGGGAGTCGCATCGGCGTCATAAATAACAACCGGAATGCGCAGGAGCTTTGCCGCATACAGGCTCGGGAACGCCGCAAATCCGCCCGTGGAGAAGACTACGTCGGGGTACAGGCGGTAGAGCTGAATAACGGAGGTGCAAATGCCCCAGAAGCTCGCAAAGACCCCCAGAACATTGAGAATGCTGGGGTAACGGCGCATACGGCCGGCCGCACCCGGAATGTAGGCTATTTCGTGTTCGAGGAGCGCTGTGCGCTCAAACGGCTCGGGGCCGATGTAATAGAGGTCCGGCTCAATGAGCGTGCGTTCCCGCGTAAGCTCTTCAAGTGCCTCCGCTACGGCGATAAGCGGATAGAAATGCCCTCCGGTGCCGCCTCCCAACAAAACGATACGCATCCCGTTAGAAATAGGACGCGGACGACCGTCGTCCGGACCCTAAAACGCTACTTGCTCGAATAAAAACGACCTTACTCATAGAGTGATTCTAGATGGCGTCCGCTATTTCTAACGGGACGCATTGCGCCATTTTATCACATTGGTTTCAAACGTCTGTTACGGACGACGTAGAGCGAGTGAAGCGCGCGAAAGCAGTTCGCGCGCTTCCGAGCCGAGGAGTTCGAAAACCGATAATCGGTTTACGAGCGGCGACGCGAGACACTCAAGAGAAGACCGGCGCTGCCGAGCGAGGCGAGCATCGCGCTTCCGCCTTGACTGATGAAAGTCAGCGGTATGCCGGTGACCGGTGCAACACCGAGCATCGAGGCGATGTTTATAAACGCTTCTATGCCAAGATAGGTCGATATTCCCACGGCGAGGAGCGAACCGAACAAATCCGGCGCGCGTGCCGCGATACTGTATCCGCGTAACGCAAACGCAAGGAAAAGTGCCACGATAAATACCGAGCCGACAAAGCCGAGTTCTTCTGCGGCAACTGCGAATATCGAGTCGCCCATCGGTTCCGGAAGATATGTGAATTTCTGTATCCCCTGCCCGAATCCGCGCCCGAACACTCCGCCCGAGCCCACGGCAATGAGCGACTGTTTGATTTGATACGACTGGTCGTGCTGACCCTGTGAAGGATAGACGAATGTGACGAGTCGCTCGCGAACGTACGGTTTGTTGTAAGCGACGAGCGCCAGCGCGACCAGACCCACGCATATCACGGCTCCGAGCTGTTTCCACGATGCGCCGGCGGCAAAAAATATCGCCAAGACTGATATGCAAATGATGCCGAGTGTCCCAATGTCCGGTTGCAAAACGAGCGCGAGCGCCGGCAGGGCGAGCAGAGCCGCAAACCCACCGAACCCGTAGGTAAACGAAGTGACCTTTGTTTTGATTGCGGCGAAATACGAAGCGGCAAAGAGAATGCTCGCGATTTTGAGAAGTTCCGACGGCTGGAACGACACGCCCGATACGACCAGCCAGCGGCGAGCGCCTCCGTGTGTAAAGCCGATGTAAGGAAGAAAAACCGCAAGCGTGGCGAGAATCGCGAGGGCATATATGTACGGCGCGTAGCGGCGCCACCTGTGGTAGTCCACCGTCGCACCGATGAGTAGCGCAACAACGCCCAACCCCACGCCAAGAACAAGATGGCTGAAGACCACCGACGACATATTTGTCGCGCCGCGCGCCAAAAGCCCGAAAGCGGCGGATGCGAATATCAGACAGCCCCCGACGAGTAGTATCAGTATCAAAAGCGCCAACGGTTTGTCGACGGAGGCGCGTTTCTTCATCCCGTTAGAGACAGGAAGCGACGACGCTTCCCGCTCGGCTATGGGCTGGTAATCCGACCAACAATATACTCTGTACCGTCAAAGAAATACGGTTTCGTCTTCCGCAGTCTCTAACGGGATTCATGGCTCTATGGTAGCACCGTCACGGGGAGTGCGGCGAGTGCGATAATCACGCCGATGAAGGCGAGTACGACGGAAAGGACCCAGTAGCGCATGACCACCTTGTGACCCGGCCACCCGATAGCCTCGAAGTGATGGTGCAGAGGTGCGACCCTCAGGATTTTCCTCCCGAAAAAGCGTTTCGAGACGACTTGGGCGATGTTCGAAAGCACCGTAGCGACCAAGAGCATTCCGATGACCGGCAGTACCGCGACGCCAACGCCGCCGCCGATGCTGTCGGTCATAAAGGCAACGGCCGCAAGACTCAGTGTGAGCCCCATGGTGCCAGTATCCGACATGTAGAAACGCGCGGGAGGTATGTTGAACCAGAGGAATGCCAGCAACCCCCCGACAATGGCCGCGCAAAATGCCGCGAGGTCGAGCTGTTGTTGAACAAACGCAATGATGGTGTATGAGGCAAAGATTGACGCAAAAACGCCACCGGAGAGACCGTCTATTCCGTCGATAACACCGGATGCATACAGTGCCAGGGAAAGCAGAATGAAGCACGGGATAATCAGAATACCGAGGTATACGGGAGCGGCAAACGGAATACTCAGGCTTACGACGCCGAGTTTTGCCCAAAACCACCAGCCGGTAAGTCCGGAAAGCGCAATAACAAACAGTATGCGATGGCGCAGGAGGATGCCGCCGCCGCCCGGCCGGATGACAAGAAGGTCGTCGACAAGACCGACCAGAGAGCCGGCCAAAAGAGCTCCGAGCGGTACCCATGTCTGACTTCGGCTCAGGAAGTCGAGCTGGAGCAGAGCGGCGTTGGGCATCAATCGTGCGAGCGCGGCGATGCAAAAGACGGTGAACAGGGCGCTTCCCCACACCACAATGCCGCCCATGCGTGGCGCGCGGACTTCGTGCTCTTTGTGAAGGCCGTTGAACACATGCGCCGCTGAGCCGTCGAGCGCTATTTTCCCCGGAGCTTTTTTCCACGCTTTGTATTTGTACAGGTAATGCGTGAGTACCGGCGTCGCCGCCATGCCGAATATGAAAGACACGGTAGCGGGAATCAAAATACGGATGATTTCGTAGAGCATACCGGGCATATTTATTGTTGGGCAACCGCCGCACGGGCCGCTGTCACGAGCCGCTTCATGTCGGTGAATCTTCCGTCGTGTGTGGAGCCGAGAACGACGGCCACTACCGGATACGCGAGTCCGACATCAAAGACAACGGCAAGATTGCCGCCCGCGAGGTCGGTGTAGCCGGTTTTCCCCATGATGAGTCCGGGAATCGCGCCGAGCGCTTCGTTGGTATTGAACGCGGAGGTCGTGTTGCCGTCTTCGTCGGTAAGCAAGAGACCGTCTCGGGTCGTTCCCGAAAAACTCTCCGGCGACGTGGATGCGGCATATGCAAAGAGTTCTGCGAAGTCTTCCGCCGAACCGTATGCACCGGACTGCGTGTCGCTCAAATCAAGACCGTTTACGTTGAGAAAATACGTGTGCGTAAGACCGATAGATTGCGCCAAATGGTTCATGCGCCACAGTGCCGCGCCTCCTTGCGGCGCTTGCGGATAGCGCGCTCTGATGGCGTCGTCGGCGGCCTGCGCAAGGATGTTAGCCCCTTCGTTGGACGATGAGATAAGTGTAAAATTAACCACATCTCCCAGTTGCCATTTCTCCCCTTTTCCGAGACGCATCGCGGCACCTTTTGGTGCGGTGTCGTACGGTATGGTGATGATAGTGTCCGACGGCATTGCGTCGCGCACCGCAAGCACGAGCGCGACCTTGGTGAGTGAGGCGAGCGGTAATTGTGCGCCGGAATCCAGCCGGTAGAGGACTTTGCCAGTGCGCAAGTCGACAACAACCGCACTTTTTGCCTGAAGCGAAATGCCTGCAAAGGCATTTGTTACCGCCGCCGCTGAAGCCGTTTCTGCGGATGGTACCTTCGCGACACTGCCCATGTAGGCATACACAAAGACGAACGCCGCTATGGCGAGCAATAGAAGCGTGGCGGGCCCTGCAAGGCCCGACAGGCGTGAAAGGGCCTCCTGTGTGTCATTCTGTGGTATCTCCTGTGGTGGCATGGTTTTCAAACGGCTCACTCGATTTCTTTTGCGATTCCTCGAATGCGGCCAATTCGCTCGCTATTTTAGCATATTCCGGCAATTCGTGCGCGTCGCGGATACCAAGGTGCGACAGGAGCTCGACCGTGGGCCGGTATAGGTATTCACGCGCGTCGTTGGGATTTGCCGCACGTTCGAGCAGTCCGCGTGAAGTGAGTGTGCGGATAGTTGACGACGTGTTGACTCCGCGGATGTAATCAATCTGCGTGCGAGTCGAGGGTCCGCGGTACAGAATGATGGCGACGACTTCGAGCCCCGCATCCCCTATCTCGCGGCCAAGTTCACGTTCAAACGCTTTTTGCACGGCGGGTGCGACAGGTGCGGCTACCACGAGCGCGGCTTCAGTGTCGCTCACCACAAGAGTCAGCCCGCCGTTTTCGAGTCTCGCGCGGAGTTTCAATAATCCTTCATCCACCTGTGCAGGTTGCGCATCGAGGAGTTGCGCTATTTTCTTTTTGGGAAGCGAACCACCTTCGCTAAAAAGCAGTGCTTCGATTTTTGCGGAAAGGTCGTCCATACTTATGTGCCGTATTTCGGTGCGCCAAGCGAGTCGTTCTCGATGGTGATGTCTTCAAACAGTCTTTCTTGTGTCACGCTGGCAGAACCCGAGCGTACGAGTTCGAGCATGGCGAGAAAATATACGATGACCTCGTGCCGGTCTTTGCTCTTGGTCAGCTCGCTGAAGCGGGCCTTGAATGCGTTTGAGAGCCTCTCTTTGAGCCGGACGATAACATCTTCGAGCGCAAGCACCGGTGCTACAACCGCCTGCATCATTGCCTCCGGCTTTGGCAGGACGTTCATCAGACGCACCGCCGCCTCCGAAATAGTCCGGACCGCGGCCTCGGCCGGAGAAAACACAGCCGCGCGCGCCGGAGCACGGTACGGAAACAGGAGCGGTGCCCTCCCCCACTCTTTGCGCAAAAGCCGCGACGCCTTGCGGATGATTTGCAGGCGCGCAAGCCGGCGCTCAAGTTCCAGCACCGAATCGCGCTCGTCTTCGGAAAGGTCCATGGTGGGGAGAAGAGCGCGCGATTTGATAAGCAGAAGCGTGGAAGCAACGAGAATGAATTGTGCCGTCTCCCCGAGCGGAAGTCCGGGCAACTTCTCCACATATGCGAGATACGCGTCGGCAACATCCGCAAGCGAGATATCCGAAATGGACATCCGGCGCTCCTCGATAAGGTTGAGGAGTGTTTCTAGCGGGCCCTGGAACGCATCCGTCGCGATGTTAAATTTCCCGGCCATGGCTACTTCTTTTCAGGCTCAATCTTGATACCAAGCTCCTTGAGTTGTTCGGGTGTAAGCGGTTTCGGAGCTTTCATCACCGAGGTCTGCCCGCCGCGGGTCATCGGAAATGCCTGCACTTCGCGCAGGTGCTCTTCGCCGGTCATATTCATGATTACGCGCTCCACGCCTATCGCGATGCCACCGTGCGGCGGAGCTCCGTAGGTAAACGCCTCCAGCATGTGGCCGATGCGCTCGTCTATTTCGTCTGCCGTATATCCCATCACCTCGTACGCGGCCTTGAGAATTTCCGGTTTGTGCGCGCGAATACTGCCACCGCCCACTTCGTAGCCGTTGCAGACAATGTCGTATTGGGTTGTGAGGACTTCACCGACATCTTTTTTCGCGAGCAGAGCATCGACATGTTCGGGAACGGGCATGGAGAACGGATTGTGTGTAAAAGTCCATCCACCCTGCGGAGTTTTCTCGAAGAACGGGAATTTGTAGACCCACGCATACGCCAATACTCCGTTTTTCTTGTCCTCTTCCGTACGAAGGTCGAATTTGTCGCCGCCGAATTTCTCCACGGCCTCGGCATAGGTGAAGCGCGGGAATGGTTTTTCCTTTATCGTGTACCCCATGGCCTCCGCCGCCTCCGTCATCATCCGCTCCACCAAAGACATTACGTCCTCTTGTCCGACGAACGACATTTCGATATCCACCTGTGTGTGTTCAAATCCGCGGTCGGCTCGCAGGTCTTCATCGCGAATTGCGCGTGCCAGCTGGAAATATTTTTCGAGACCACCGACCATGAGTAGTTGTTTGTACTGCTGTGGCGATTGCGGGAGTGCGTAAAACTTGCCCTTGTGGAGGCGCGACGGCACGACGAAATCACGGGAGCCCTCGGGTGTGGATTCAGTAAGAAGCGGTGTCTCCACTTCGGTGAATGAACTCTTGAACAGGAATTCTCGGCAGAGCCGCACGAATTCACTACGCAGACGGATGTTGCGTTGCATGCGCTCACTGCGCAGGTCGAGGTAACGGTACTTGAGGCGGGTTTCCTCGTTGATGCCGGCGGTATCTCCCGAAATCTCAAATGGCAGTGTCGCGGCGGCACCAAGCACTTCTATTCCCTCTATCTGCAGTTCGATATCGCCGTTCTGCTTGCCGGCCTGTGCATTCTTTTCAGGGCGCTTGTTGACGAGGCCGGTCACGGAAACTGCTGATTCTACTTTTACATCCTTCGCCGTCTCAATTGCAGCACTTTTGGGCAATACAACTCCCTGTACCGCGCCGGTCATGTCGCGGAAATCAAAAAAGACCATCTTCCCTTGGTCGCGGCGCACGCTCACCCAGCCATTGATAACGACGTTCTCGCCCACGCGCTGATTCAAATCTCCGATGTATGTACGTTGCACCATAATTATAGTGTTACGCCGACTTTTGCCCGGACATCGGTCATTTTGACAGATGCGCGGGCGCGGGCGCGCTCGCCGCCATGCGCAAGAATCTGTTTGACTTCTTCATCTGTGATGGCATCACGGCGTTCGCGCATCGGCGCGACGACAGCCTCGATGTCTTCGACGAGGACTTCTTTGAGCGCTTTGTATTTACCCTTGTTGTCTTTGTAGAGCGTACTCAAGTAGTCACCGTCGCGGAATAAGGCGTGGATAGCGTACACATTTGTAGGACTTTCCGCATTTGAATCGGTGATGATAGACATCACCGCCTTCGCAATCTCGTCTTTGGTGCCGAACAACGGGATGGTGTTGCCGTAGCTCTTGCTCATTTTTTTGCCGTCGGTGCCCGGCACTGTTGCGATACCCTCCAAAATCCGCTCCTTAGGTTCTTTGAACGTCTCACCGAACGCCTTGTTGAATTTTGCGGAGGCCTCGCGCGCGTACTCGACGTGCTGCTTCTGGTCGGCGCCCACGGGCACGATATCGGTGTTGTAGAGCAAGATATCGGCGGCCATAAGCATCGGGTATGCAAAAAGGCCGGCGTTTGCCTCAAGCCCTTTCCCCACCTTGTCTTTGTATGCATGAGAAAGCTCGAGAAACGGCACCGTGACGAGACACTGAAATATCCACGCAAGCTCGGTGTGCTCTGGTACATCTGACTGTTTGAATACAACCGTCTTCTCGGGGTCAATCCCCGCGGCGAGATAATCACGCGTTGCATTGATGATGTTGGCGCGAAGTTCCGCCGGCTCGCGTAGTGTCGTGAGTGCGTGGTAATCCGCGACCATGAGCATCCCGCTATGCTCTTTGCAGAGCTCCACAGCCGGCTTGAGTGCGCCGATGTAGTTACCTATGTGAAGCGCTCCTGATGGTTGTAATCCTGTAAATAGTTTCATAACAATAGTGCGGCGCGAAAGGTAAAAAGTTTACCCCGTACTAACTTGACCCAGTCAAGTTTAGTGCTGGGGCCGCATAGGCTCAAATATATCAGAAAATAGAGCCCTTTCTAAGCCGCCGGCGGGAATTCCAATATAAAGCACGAGCCTTTGTCTTTGCCCTCCGATTCGGCCCAAATACGACCGCCCATGGCCTCGATAAATGTTTTGGCGAGATACAAGCCGATGCCTGTGCCGAGGAGGTTCACTTTTTGTGCATCCGCACGCGAGAATTTCTTGAAGAGATGCGGGAGTGTCTCGGGTGCAATACCGACGCCGGTGTCCGAAATCGTCAGACGGACGGCAACCCCGTGCCGTTCGACGGCAACCGTCACTCCGCCACGTAGAGTATATTTCAGCGAATTATCAATCAAATTTCCTATGACTTCTTTCACTTTGCCCTCGTCCGCCTTGATGACGTACTGATGCGAGGCGTCGATTTTCTTTTCAAGAGTCAGGGCCCGCAACTCCGCGTGCGGAACGTATCCGTCCACAATGGAGGAAGCGGCAGCGCCAAGGTCGAAAGAGGCGCTGTTGTAGGATATCTGCCCGAGTTCCATTTTTGACTTGCTCAAGAACTGGGCGATAAGATTCAAAACGTCGTTTCCCCCGATGAGAATCTTCTGCGCGACCGCTTTCACCTCGGGCGAAGCATGGTCGACCGTGCCGTCAACGATGAGCGACGCATACCCGCGCATCGCGGTAATCGGGTTACGGATTTCATGCGAAGCGAATGTCATAAACTCCGATTTTTCTTCGCTTAGCCTCTCTATCTTTTCGCGTTGCGCAACTTCCCGTATAACGCTTCTTATGAGCAGTATCCCCACGAAAATGGTGGCGAGCAAAACGCTCCCATTCACGAGCTGATCTCGGAGCCCGGAGGACACCAACAGACGAATGAACAAAATAAGCCACAAAGAGAAAATAAGTATTTCCGTGGCGATGACCTTGAGATCGAAGAGATGGTACCGGAGAATGGCGTAGGTGGTTGTAACGACGAAGCTGATGTTTATGATGGGGCCCACCCAGTGCAGAGAGAAATTTCCGAAATACGGGAGCACCATATTACCTATCAGCGAGACGCCAATCGATACCCCTGTTCCTATGATGACGTAGAGTACCTGCTGGGACCCCAGTTTGTTATCGGCTGACAAAAACTGTTTATAACGCCCGAGGAGGTTGCGATACCCCATAATCACGTAGGTGAACATCAGGACGGCGAAAGGTACATAGAGCGCCCCAAATGTTATGAACTTTCCTGCGTTGGTATTGTACGCACCGCTCACTATCGATGTTGAAAATAAAATAAGTAGGATAGATACACCCGTGCCTATTGCCGTGAGGATATACACTCGCTGCGGGATGGCGCTTCCTCTTTGCTGCCCGAGGAAGTCGAACGTAAAAAGATAAAAGAAGTGCGTAATTAAGATGCCGCAGATATAGAGTGCTTTAGCGGGGACAATAAGAAAGACGGGACTCGCAGTCAGCTGGAACGTCAGCATTGAGAGCACCCAGAATGTAACCCAATAGGATGAGATGATGAAATATCGGGAGTCTCTGTCGCCTGCCTGTTTGAGAAATATGACTGTCGGCAGAATAAAATCGGTAGCGGCCGCGAGCGCCAAAAGGATTTCGACGATCCCGAATGAGGAAAATGTAATGTCCATGGCGATACGTGTAGAAATCGTAGCACAAAAAAATGGAGCGCGTCCTCCCTCGACGCGCTCCCTCGTAACCCGCTCTTCAAGCGTTGCTCAGTGCAGGCTTCCTCACCTGCCGTCCCCAATTGTGGCTGACGGCGTAGGCGAGCAAACGGGCGATGTACTGCTGGTCGATTATGGCGGGGAGCCGGAAGTCCTCGCCGAGTGCGGCTTGCGTTGTGTCCAACGTGAAATGCGGATCGCTGGTGCAGTAAGGCACGTATGCCCTGTGCACAGAATCCAGCTTCCTTTGCAATGCTTGCACGAAACGCGACTGTCTCGCGACGGCGGCCCGTTTTTCCGGCTCCGTCTCGACGATTTGGATACCCGCGACCTTCAAGTAATCGAGGGACCACTTCGTCAGGTCACGAATGCGCGACGGTTGGTGGTGAACGAGATGGTAGGTACTGTTGGACGGTTGGACGTCCAAAAGCTTGACCATCGCATCAGCCGCCCAGTCTATCGGCACATAATTGACCGCCTTGTCGGCCATTTGCATGACCAACGGGAGGTGTACCGTACCATCAGTTTCTGTCCAGACATCAGGCGGCAGCCCGTTCCCGCGACGCGCCCGCAGGGTGTCCGCAAGCCTGTCCACCACACCAGTGAAGGTGTAGTAGCCATCGTACGTCGGCGTCGTCCCGTCCGTGCATCCGATCAGAATGCTTGGGCGGAATATCGTTATCCGACGGTCGTCACGCTGAAGCGCCCAAGACTTGACGAGTGTTTCGCCGACGAACTTGGACTCTTCATAGTAATTGCGCCATCGCTGTCCGATGTAGAGATCGGATTCACTGAGTTCGTCCGCATCCCCCGCCACGTAGGCGGTGGAGACATGCAGCAGGTTCCATGCGTCAAGACGATCCGCCAGTTCAAGGGCGTGATGGACGCCACTGACATTCGTACAGTGTGTCTGTTCCTGGTCATCGAAGTTGATGCACGCGGCGCTGTGTAGGATTCTCCGAACGCGACCGAACATTTGTTCCTGGTCGAGGTCACTGATGCCACAACGCGGCTCGGTAACATCGCCCCGAATTGTCTTCACGTTGGGATGGCTCCCAACGATACGCTCAATTCGACGACGCGCGGTACGAGTGTCTTCCGCACGCACAAGGCACACGACCTTATGCCCCTTCGCTAACAGCCGCGGAAGGAGCATCTGGCCGAGTGCACCCGTCCCGCCTGTAAGCAAGATGGTGTCTCTAAGCATTTGAAGCCCTTTCCGCTTTCAATTACAAGTTAATGTGCTCAAACTTCTTTGATTGTAACACGAAAGTGGCTACATTTCAATGAAATGTGGATAAGCTGGCCAGATTATCCCCTCGCAAAAGCAAGGGCGATATAGGCAATCAGCAACCACCAGAAGCGATACACGTCGCCGAACAACGCTTGGATTTGCGGTCCGAAGTGCCACACGCTATCAAGCGCAGGAATTTGGAGCCAGATGACGACGGCAATCGCCGCGACGGCGACTCCACTAAACAGGGCTTGAATCGGGTGTGAGGAGTCGGCGCCGTATGTGTCGGTGATGCGGTACATACATATGAAAACAATTACCAGCAAAATGCCGTCGAATAGTGCGCCCAGCAACGGAGAAGTAAGTTGAGATGCAATGCCGCCCATGAGACGCGCATCGGGCAACGCACCCGCGACAAGCAGAGTGAGCGGGAGCGCAAGCGCAAGTGCCGTGGCGCGCGAGGGGCCGCCGCGAAGCGCATCCGCCGCCATGACAAATGCAAACACGGCAATCACAACCCAATCAAGAGGTATGTTGGAAAAAACAGACACGAGTGCGTGCCAATCCATATATTAGAGTCCCTCCCCGCGAAGCTTTTCAATAAGCTCGCGCGCTTTTGTGGACAATTTTTTCGGGAATTGAATGTCGATACGTACCAACAGGTCGCCGCGGGTATTTCTTCCATGAGGAACGCCCTTGCCGCGTATGCGAACGACTTCCCCGTGTGTGACTCCCGCCGGAACATCAATTGTTTCGTCACCATCGAGCGTACGTACGTGGTATTCCCCGCCCAGAAGCGCATCTGAGAGCTTGATGGGGAGCGACATGGTGAGATTGTTGCCGTCGCGGGTGAAATCGGCATCTTTTTTGACGTGCAGTTTGACGTACAAATCCCCAGCAGAACCGCCGGCCGCCGCTTCCCCCCGCCCCGGCATACGTATCATTTCGCCGTCGGATACTCCCGCCGGAACGACTATCTGAATTTCCTCCTGTCTGCGCGCGACACCCTCACCGCGGCAGGTCTCGCAAGGATTCTCCGGCACTTGGCCGCGACCGTGACATTTCGGGCATTGGCGGGTAGTCGTGAAGGAGCCGAACAAGGAATTACGTGTCTCCCGCATCTCACCCTTGCCGTTGCAACCGCCGCAAGCTGTCATCTTGGTCCCCTTCTTGGCACCGGAACCACCGCAGGTATCGCACACGCCCACTTTGGCGATAAGGACGTTGCGCTCCGTGCCGAAAATAGATTCGCGAAATGAAAGCTCGATATCTATTGAAATGTCGCGACCGCGACGTTGACCGGCCGAAAACCCGCCGCCGCCGAAGAATTCGCCGAATATATCGCCGAGGTCGAACTCCTGAAAATTGCCCTGAAAGCCTTGGAAATTGGAGAAATCAAAGCCGCCGAAGCCCTGCCCGTGCGGACCGCCGCCTGCGAATGTCTTGCCGTAGGTATCGTATTCTGCACGCTTCTTTTTGTCGGAAAGCACCGAGTAGGCCTCGCTCACTTCTTTGAACTTCGTTTCGTCGCCCCCTTTTTTGTCGGGGTGATACTTGTGCGCGAGCTTTCTGAACGCCTTTTTGATGTCGTCTTCGGTAGCGCTTTTCTCGATGCCGAGCAGTTGGTAGTAATCTTTCATCAGAATCATTATATGCGGCACTCTTTCAAACACAAGTCACAGACAACTTGTGTAGCTTGACTTTCCTGAAAGAATTATTTTGCGGGATCTTCAGGCGGCTTTTGGTCAGTCGGCGGTGTCTGCTGTTGATTCCCGTCTCGACTCGCGTCGGCCGAGGCGGACATTGCCTGTCCGATTGCACTCATGGCGGACGAGAGTGTTTCTGAAGCGGATTTGATTGCTCCGGCATCTGAGCCGCCCCGTGCGGTTTTGAGCGCATCTATCTTTTCCTGCACATTCTTTCGTATTTCTTCTAACTTCGGGTCGCCGCCTGCCTGCCCGCCAGCGGGCGCAGGCAGGTGCTCTTTGAGCGCCTTCTCTGCGGCGTACACGAGCTGGTCGGCGGCGTTTTGCGCCTCGACAATCTCCTTTTTCTTCAGGTCGCTGTCGGCGTTCGCCTCGGCGTCTTTGCGCATCTTTTCTACTTCGGCGTCCGAGAGTCCCGAAGCTCCCTCGATACGAATGGACTGCTCTTTGCTGGTCGTCTTGTCCTTGGCCGTCACCGTCAAAATACCGTTGGCATCAATGTCGAAGGTGACCTCTACCTGCGGCACGCCGCGAGGTGCAGGCGGAATACCGTCGAGGTTGAAGCGGCCGAGCGATTTGTTGTCACCGGCCATTGGGCGCTCGCCCTGCACGACGTGGATTTCCACCGTCGGTTGATTGTCGGAAGCCGTGGAGAATGTCTGCGAACGGGATGTGGGGATGGTCGTGTTGCGGTCGATGAGCTTGGTCGCGACCCCGCCCATGGTCTCGATACCGAGCGAAAGCGGAATCACATCGAGCAGAAGCACATCTTTCACATCACCCTGCATAATGCCACCCTGCAGTGCCGCGCCGAGCGCCACCACTTCATCGGGATTGACGCTCAAATTGGGTTTCTTTCCGAAGAATTCCTCCACCGCACGTTGTATCGCCGGCATGCGGGTCTGTCCGCCCACCAAAATGACTTCATGTATCTGGTCTTTTTTGAAGGGTGACGCTTCCATCGCGCGCTTGGTGATAGCCATCGCGCGCTCCACGAATTCTGCGGTAAGTTGCTCGAGTGTGGCACGGCTCAATTTCACCAGCAGGTGCTGTGGGCCCGCGTCGGTCGAAGTGATGAACGGAATATTGATTTCCGATTCGGTGGCGGTAGAAAGCTCGATTTTCGCCTTCTCGGCCGCTTCATCCAAACGCTGTCTTGCAAGCGGGTCCTTGAGGACATCCACACCGCTCTCCTTCTTGAATTCAGCCGCAATCCAATTCATTATTTTCTGGTCCAAGTCCTTGCCGCCGAGGTGCGAGTCACCGTCGGTGGAGCGCACTTCTATCACATCGTCGCCGACTTCAAGCACCGAGATATCGAACGTGCCGCCGCCGAAATCGAATACGACGATTTTTTCGTTCTTCTTTTTGTTGAAACCATACGCAAGCGCGGCCGCCGTCGGCTCGTTGATGATGCGCTTCACGTCTAGACCGGCGATTTTGCCAGCATCGCGCGTGGCCGCGCGCTGTGCATCGTTGAAATACGCCGGCACCGTGATGACAGCCTCGGTAATCTTCTCCCCAAGCCGTGCCTCTGCATCCGCTTTCAGCTTCTGCAAAATCATCGCCGAGATTTCCTCGGGGCGGTACCACGCTTCTTTTCCTTCTTGACCCATCTTCACCTCAATACCGCCATTCGATGCTTTGCGCATTTCGAACGGCACGGCCTCGCGGTCCTTTGCGACGTTCGCCTCGTCAAAGGTGTGTCCGATGAAGCGCTTTATCTGAAATATCGTATTTTTCGGATTTGTGACACCCTGCCGCTTGGCTATCTGGCCGACAAGCCGTTCACTCGTCTTCGAGAGCGCGACGATAGACGGCGTTGTGCGCGCACCCTCCGAGTTTTCGAGTATCATCGGTTCACCGCCGGAAACCACCGCCATCGCCGAGTTCGTTGTTCCCAAATCTATGCCGAGTATTTTTGCCATAATTTTCTGTAAAGTTTGATTATACGGATAATATAAAGTAACACCAGAAGCACCTCCCGTAACTCCTGTAATGTACCCAATTGGTGAGATTACTGGAGTTCATAGAGACATTGTATTCAGGGTCTAGAGCAAGTCAAATTCCCGAACGAAATGTCTCATGTCGTGGATTTCCGTCGCCACAACGTACCGAATATGCTGATCGACTCCATACCAGCGTGCGACGGTATGCACTTCCTCATGACATTCGTATGGGTAGATAAAGACCGATCGCTGATACAGCTTGAAGCCAAAGTCCTCGATTTTTTTCCGGAACGCTTGTCGAACTCCGTCGTGCCGTGCAGGAAGGTCGAACATCACAAATCGCCACTTATGATCCCAGCGGCGGGGTGTATCGACCGCGAGATCTGCAATGGAATCTTCAGTCAGTTTTAGATTCCCCCTCTCGGTAAGCGTTACGTACGTATTATTGTCCTTGTTCTCAATGGACACTCGGTTTTTTGCTTCCAGATATTTAATCGCTTTCCATATGCGATTGCGCTCTGCTTGACCTTTCGGATTGAAGTAGTCTATGAGTTGAATCGTATTCGGCGCCATAACGGCAGCACCTGCAATAACAACCCCGGCTCCAACGAGGCGCAGTATGTCCCGAGTGAGTTCGCCGCGCCTGTACTCAGCGGCTGTTTTTATACCCTTGAATTTCGTTGCCACATAAGAACATATAACACCACAAGCAACTCCTGTAAATACACCAATTGGTGAGTTTACAGGAGTGGTTTCGACGACGAAAAAGTGCAGTAAGGCTCAGGGGTCACTTCTTTATGATGACCTGCGCCGGGCGGAGTATGCGCTCACTTGTTTTGTAGCCGTACCGGAGAATGGTCACAATTTCGTGAGGCTTTCCCGGCTTGTCATCAACTTCTTGAACGACCTCATGCAGATGCGGGTCGAATATATCGCCGACTTTACCGTAACGCTCGATACCGTTGCGCTTCAGCGCGTCGATGAGCTGGTCTCGCACGCGCTCCATACCGCTTTTCCAGCCGTCGGAAACGGTTGCCCACACCTCGCTGCCGGAGGCCATATCAAAACTATCGAGCGCAGGGATGATGTCGTGCACCAATTCCTCGCGTAGCATTTCGCCACTGCGGGCGGCGCGGGCTTCTGTTTCGCGCTTACTGTTCACCGCATCGGCTTTGGCTCTCTGCCAGCCGTCCAGATATTCCTGCCGCTCCTTCTTTACTCTTTCCAGTTCGTCTTTAAGCTTCTTGATTTTTGCCAGTGCCGCGCCGATATCTCCGAGTTCTTCCTCGGGTTCGAAATTCACGTCTTCTTCGTCGTTGGAGTGTTTGTTCATGACGCTGCGAGTATACCACTTGCGGCGACGCCGCAAAAGATAAAGGCGCCTAGCATGGCGCCCAAATTCTTCGATTTTTACGTCCCGGTCGAACGAGAGTCCTCATTCTACGGTACGGTCCCGGAGGTTTTGCATTCTCCGGCGGTATCTTCATTTCCGGAGAATATGCGACACAGGCAAACACATCCTCATCGCGTAGCGGTATGGTGACTGGCGCACTTGAGAACTGCCATTCGCCATCGTGCCACGCCGTCGGAACAAGATATTGCGGTGGCGCACCTTCCAAAAATGTCAGGTGGTAGATAACGCCGGCAAAGAATACCCGGCCGCCTCGCGCGCGTCGCCACTTTTCGGGCCACTCGTCGCAAAACGGAACGATTTGGTGCAGTTCGGCTGCATTGAGCGGCCGGAACAGCTTCAAATCGTAAGCAATTACCAACTGATCGATCTGGTCCATCAGGGTCTTCGAGCGCGGCGTTCTGAGAAGCTCGACCTTCTCGGGAGCCCATGTCCAAGGCGTGCCGGGATATTCAACATAACCGACGGTGCACGGTCTCGGCATTACCTCGGGCAAAATCGGTTCCGGAGTCAGTCCTGCGGGATCGATGTGTATTGTCATCGACGGGTACCTCCGGTGCGAGTTTGTCAGGCATCGGGCCAAATGTCAAAAGACTCCCTCTCGGGAGTCTTTTCTGCTATCGCTTCGGTCACAACTCTCGGCTTTTCCGTCGAGAAGCCTCGGTCGCGACCCCGCCTCGCGGCCTCGCCTGTTGGCTCGGCATCACTCCGGCCGAGCAAGCGTAAAGAAAAAGGAGGCGCAGGCCTCCTTGTTTCTATCGCTTGCTCCACTCGCGGTACTGGGAAACCCACGGTTTTCCCAATCCTTCCTCCACGGGGAACCGGCAGGTCCCCCGACCCCCTCCTTCCTCAACTAAACAAAAGACCCCTTGCGGGATCTTTTGTTTTCGAAACTAGCGTTTCGACCATTGAGGGGCACGGCGGGCGCCCTTGAGGCCGAACTTTTTGCGTTCACGGGCACGCGGGTCGCGCTTGAGGAAACCTTTGACCTTGAGGTCTTTGCGCTGTTCGGGATTGATTTCAATCATTGCGCGTGAAATACCTAGCCGGATTGATTCGGCCTGCGCCTTTTTGCCGCCGCCGGAGACACGTGCGGTCACCAAATACGTCGCACCGAGGAGTGTGAGCGGCTCGTAGGCGGTCTTCATCATGATATTGAGCGGAAAATAGTCCTTGGCATCCATGCCGTTGACCTCCATCGTCGTATTCTTGGCGGGAGTGATGCGCACGCGTGCCGTCGCTGTCTTTCTGCGTCCCACTGCCTCTGTGTATCGTGCGGTTGCCATATATTATTCGGTGACGATAAGATTTTTAAGACGCGCAGTGAGCATGGTGTTGCGCGGGAGCATTTTGCGGACTGCACGGCGGATGGATTCTCCGTGACCCTTGCGCTCGTTCAAGTGTGCGAGCGATTCTTTCTTGAGACCGCCCGGATAACCGGAATACGTCGTGTAGATTTTTCCCGTGCGCTTTTTCTCGGGAGTAAACATCTTTGAGGCATTTTTTATCGTCACTTTGACGTCCGAGCGGATATTCGGCGTGTAGCTCGCGTGCATTTTGCCCATAAGCGCTTTTGCGGCCTGAGAGGCCACGCGGCCAATAGGCAAGCCGGCGGCATCGATGGTGTGAGTCTGTGAGATTGTAGTTGTCATATTATTGTACGAATTCGATGCGTGCCGCATCCCCTACGCGCTTGCCAACGCGACCAAGCAGTGTGATGCGGGTATATCCGCCGGCGCGCTTTGCATAGCGGGGCGCGAGCGTGTCGTGCAGTTTCTTCACGGTCTCCGGTGCTCCGCCGAGACGCTCGGCGACCTTGCGGCGGGAGAGAAGCGAGTTCTTTTTGCTGACCGAGACGAGTTTCTCCATGAACGGGCGGAGCTCTTTGGCCTTGGCGACTGTGGTCGTAATCCCTTCGTGAAGGACAAGTGAGCGCGCCAAAGAACGCAGGAGCGCGGTGCGCTGGCGCTTCGGGCGGTTCAAGGTGCGATTCTTCACGTGGTGACGCATAAGCAGTAGATAGTAAGTAGAACGTAGATCGTAGTAAATGCCGGTGTTATTGGGAGCGGAGTGTCAGGCCGAGGTTCGAAAGCGAGCGCTTGATGTCCTGCAAACCCTTTTGGCCGAGACCTTCGATGGCAAGCAGGTCGTCTTCGCGCTTGCGCACGAGACCACCGACGGTACGGATAGACGCATTATCCAGCGCCATCTCCACACGTTGCGGAAGCTTGAGCTCGGTGATGCGGGTCTTGAGCATTTCGGAATCCACCGGCATGCCTTTGTCCTCGCGGGTCGAGCGGGCCTCCGAAGCAACCGGCATTTCCTGCGCCTCTTCCTCCTTGAAGCCGACGACTGCCTTGAGCTGATGAATCATTGTCTCGATGGAACTCTCGAGCGCCTCGCGCGGAGCGATGGTGCCGTCGGTCTCGATGAGCATGCGGAGACGGTTGAAATCCGTGCGGTCTCCGACGCGCATGTTTTCCACTTCGTAGTTGGCGCGGCGAATCGGGCTGAAAATCGCGTCGAGTGCGATAGTACCGATGTCCACACGCTCTTTCTGGTGCTCTTCTTTCGGGATGTAGCCGAGCCCGCGCTCTGCGCGGATTTCGAGTTCGAAATTCACCTTGCCGGTGACGTCTGCGATGTGCTGTTCCGGATTGAGTATCTCAACTTGACCGGGCAACTTGAGGTCGGCGGCGGTAACATTTTGGGGACCCTTCACCGAGAGTGTGATGGTCTGCGGTTCATCCGAGAGCAACTTGAAGCGGATTTTGCGGAGATTGAGCAAGATAGTCACGACGTCTTCCTTGACGCCTTCGATGGTCGAAAACTCATGGGCGACGCCCGGGATTTTGACATGGGTAACAGCCGCTCCCGGAAGCGAGGAGAGGATGATGCGGCGGAGCGAGTTGCCGAGGGTAAAACCGTAGCCGGGGTAGAGCCCGTCTATCTCGTAGGTACCACTGCGCTCCGACTCGGAGACGACGCGCGGCTTACTGGGCAATGCAATGTGATAATCAGACATATAGGATGATGGACCTGTTAGGAAATCCTACTAATTGCTAATAAATAATGACACCAAGGTTGGAAATTAAACGCCCGCCACTATACCACTATCTGCTGTAGAACTCAAACAGTGTCGGGTAATTGAGGCCAACTTCGGTCGCGTTGTACTGTGGTTCTCCGACGATTTCGATTTTCATGGCACTCATATCCACGGCGAGCCACTGCGGTGTCGGGCGCTTGTCTTCTTTCTCGGCAAGACCGGCGTAGAGCGGGCTTGAGCGGTTGCCCTCGCGGACGGCCACCACATCACCTTTACTCACGCGGTATGAAGGTGTCGTGATGCGCTTGCCATTGACCGTGAAGTGGCCGTGCGAAATGGCTTGCCGTCCGGCGCGGCGCGTCGGAGCGAATCCCGCGCGGTACACGACCGAATCGGCCCGCATTTCGAGTGCGCGGTGAAGCGAAGCCGACGGGTCAACCTCGACATACGCCTTCTCTGCATAATTCGAGAGCTGACGCTCCGAGAGGCCGTAGGTAAAGCGCACACGCTGTTTCTCGAGAAGCTGCAGACCGTAGTCGGAGCCGCCGCGACCTCCGCGGCCGCGCTTTTCTTTCTTGCGTGCCGCCGAAAGCGCGAATTTCTGCGTCTGCAGTTGTTCGAAAATACCGGGACCGAGGCGTTTTCCTATTTTATATTTTGATTTGATGGGTAACATAAAATTGTTGTAAATGTTCTAATCGTTCTAGGCGTTGTAAACGCAAGATGAATTCGTATTTTGACGGTTTGAACGATTTGAACGCATATAACGGTTATAACTTTTTAAACTCGGCGGGGCTTCGGCGCACGCGGGCCGTTGTGCGCGACCGGCGTGTCGTCGGCTATTTTTGATATATCAATGCCTTTCCCGGCAAAGCCTCGCAGCGCGCTCTCGCGACCGGCGCCCACGCCGCGGATGACCACGTCGACTTCCTTGACTCCGATGATAGCGGCCTTGTCACCGACGAGCTCACCCACCTTGGCTGCTGCAAACGGCGTTCCCTTCTTGGCACCTGAAAAGCCCAGGCTGCCTGAGGAAGACCACGCCATTGCGTTGCCCGTCTTGTCGGTAAGCAGGACCTTGGTGTTGTTGTACGTCGCATGAATATGGAGCGTGCCCTGCGTGATGTTCTTCTTGGCTGTGCGCGCCAAAGAGCGGGACTTGAGCCCCTGATCGACGGTACCTCCCGATTTTCTGATGATTCGTTTCTTTCCCATAGATAATTATTTGATCATGTCTTCTCGAGCTTACGGCGACCGCTTGTCATCGTCTTGCGGACGTTGCCGCGGACAGTGCGTGAATTGGTCTTCGAACGCTGACCGCGGGCCGGAAGGCGCTTGGCGTGACGCGAGCCGCGGTAGGATTTGATATCGCGCAGACGGCGGATGTTTCCGCTTATCTGGCGGCGCAGTTCTCCTTCGACGGTGAATTTCTCGAGCGCTTCGCGCAATGCTGTCTCCTCTTTCGCGGTGAGCTCCTTCGGGTGTTTGCCTGCGTCTATATTGAGTGCTTCGAGCGCCGAAAGCGCGCGCGGCCGGCCTACACCATAAATGGCGGTCAGCCCGATCTCGAGCCGCTTCTCCTCCGGTATGGTTACTCCTGCGATACGCATAAAATATGTTGTAAATGTTGTATGTGTTGAAATCGTTCTAAATGTTTTGGCCCGTTTGCATATTCAACATCTACAACAATTTCAACATGTATAACACTTTATCTATCCCTGCCTTTGCTTGTGACGGGGATTCGTGCAGATAACCCACAGTCGCCCGCGTCGTTTGACGTGGCGACAATGCATGCAAATTTTCTTAACGGAAGCTTTCACCTTCATCCCGATTAGAAGTAGGACGCGGACTAACAAATCTCGTTCCCTACTCATTAGTTTTTATAACAGACACCTTACCACAAGCCCCGAGTGCGCGCGTCCGCGACTTCTAACGGGATTCATGGGTTTGAAGTTAGACGCGTCGGGTAATGCGGGCGCGGCCCCCATACGGATCGAGATGTAATTGCACACGATCGCCGACGAGCACTTTAATTCGGTGCAGACGCATTTTACCTGCGAGGTATGCGAGAACGATGTCCCCACTAGCGAGCTTTACGCGAAAGAGAGTATTAGGAAGCGCCTCGTCGACGACTCCTTCCACAACCTCTGCATCAGCCATATCTGCGCGACGAAATATAGCAGTGCGTGCCTATATAGTCAACCCCGTTAGAGAATTCGCGTGAGGTGTTCAAAAAAATAGCTGGAGTCATCATTGCAAAATTCGGAGGCTTTCTCTAACGGGGTCAAGGATTATTGCGCCTTGGGAGCCAACACGTCAATCTTGATGGCGATAGGATCGGTCGGGAATGTGCTTTTCCAGAATGGCTCTATGCGCGCATGTGCCTCTTGTACTCCGGGAAACTCGGTCACAATCGCCTGGAACGCGCTCTGGTCCTTGCCTGCGAGGGCTTGCTGTAGAGCCGCGGAATCGATATTCCACACGAGTTGTGCCGAGCCTGCAAGCGTGAACTGCAGCGGGTCGGCACCGGGAGTCGACGAAGCGTTGGTCATGCGTGCGGCAAAGCCGTCTCCCGCAGTAAACGTGATAGAAGCGCCGTTGGCATCGGCATACACCGTCTGTGCAAGCGCGTCAGCCGGAAAAACAGGCGTGACAACATGTGCGCTTTCGTGAACCCGTACGCCGCCGCCGGCCTCGGGTGTCGAGGGCTCACTCTTGTATGTGATTTGTATCAGGTCTGGGAACACTACCGTGCCGGCGGCGGCGGCAACCGAGCTGCGGGCTTTGCTTTCGAGTCTGGTGCGCAGAGCACTGACCGCGGTCTCCATCGCAGCAGGTGCTACCCCCGGCTTATCACCGACAAATCCGCCCGTCATTGCTGTCGTCGATTTCGCATAGATATTCGGATAGATTGCGGCCGATGACTTCAGACCGGGCACGGTGAATTTGCCCGCGGCCACGTTGTACTTCTCACCCGGCTGGTCGGCGATAACAGTGACGCTCACCTGCCCCGGCGTCGAGCCCTTCTTGCCGGGGATGACGATATCCGCAGGCGCGCGGAATATCAGCCCGCTTTCCGATTGAAACCGCGTGTTTTTGATGAGCTTGAACGAAGTTGTCTGGTAGTCGTTGTATACCGTTACCGTGCCGCTCGCCTTGTCTTCGGAGTGGACCGTGCCCTGACTCTCCACGACCTCCGAATCAGCGAGGTCTACCGTCTGCACCGTGTACGAGAGCGTACCACTCGCGGCCGTCGCCGCCGTATACGCGGTGTAGCGGGAGGACTCGTCAAAGGTCACCGCCTGAGAGCGGGGCGTGACCGTGACGGTGGTCGAGCGGAGAGCGACAAGCATGAGCACGCCGAGCACAACGACGCACGCCCCCGCCAACGCCCAAATCCACCAACCCGCCAATGCGCTTTTGCGGGGCGGCGTACCCGCCGCTTCCGGGTACTCGCGCATGTCACTCATGACGGGGCGTGACCGCGGACGCTGAGGCATCGAAATATTGCGGATAGAGCGCTCACCTTCGGCGGGCGGAGACGGGATTGGGCGGACGGGGTTTGCATTTATTGATACTGGGCGTGCGGCGTCGGAATCGGGTACTTCCGGCGAAGGAGAGGCGGAAGGAGAGGCGGAAGGAGAGGCGGAAGGAGAGGCGGAAGGAGAACTCTTGCGCGGCTCGTTTCCATCCGGAGGTAAAATATCCTGAAAGTAATCTGTCGCCATGTTCAAAAAAGTATATCACGCAGATACCGCACGCTCATTACCGGATAGACTCGATGTTGACAAGTCCCGTTAGAGGCAGGTCGCGGTGATGTTCCATTGGACAAAAATATACCCTTAACGAGTGACCGCGGCCTCTAACGGGACAAGTGCCGATGCGACGGCAAGCGAATCGTCTGCAACCCCTCCCGATATCCAACGGTCCACGTGCATCGACGACGGAGTGCACACCGTGAACGGAAGTGTTGTCACGGTGAATTGAGAGAAATCGATGCGGGAGAAAAGCCGCCCCAGCCACGGCTCCAAATCCGGATGCGTCACCAAGAGAAGGTCGTTCGCCGCGCGTCGCGTCGCCGCCATCTGACCGATAGGGTCGGCAAATATCCGGACGAGCTCGGGCTCGGCGAGTACGAGTGCTTTTTGCACCGCTTCACAGGCTTCGGTCGAACACGCGTCGCGCTCAAGCATTCGCAGTGAAGTGAGCACGTCCTCGGGCGGTTTTCCGCCGGCAATGCGTGAAAGTATCGTACGCACGCCCTCCGGCACGACGCGTTGCTCGAATGCGGCGCCACGTACGGAAATGACATGCGTGGTGTCGACGCCCATATCGACGATGAGGTAGTGGCGGCTCGGCACAGCGCTCTCGCGCGCGAGCATCATGAGCGAGCGGATGCCGGAGCGCCACGCCGGTTTTGCGACCGGAAAGACCTGGCCGACACCTGCAGATATCGCGGAGCGCACCGCGGGGTCGCACTCGCTCACAAGCGACACGATATCTATCGCATGAGCATATTTGCCCGCCGGTTCCACCGTCGAATAGCCGTTGAGCTGTACCCGCAAGACGCTCGCCTCCAAAAGACGGGCACGGTCGAGCTTGGGTGCATTTGCGAGCGCCTGCTGGGCCAATTTCCCTACCATGGCATCGCGGATAACTTCGTCACTGCCGTACTTTTCACCCATGCGTATCGTCTGCGTCGTCGCCCAAGGTGCGTGCACGACAATATAGACGGAGTCTATCGGCGTGCGATGGCCGTTTTTGGTATAGGCATCGAGTGCCTCCTTCCCCGCTTCCTGTATCTGTCCGCCGATCTGCGCGGTGGCCTGCTTAAACGTCCGCTCCTCAAGCGTGAGCTTCGAGTGGCCCGTCGCAATGATATTCGCGGGCGAATGCCCTGACACAGAGAGCACCGCTACCGACGCACTGCCGGGCGATACATCGACGACGGCAACCGCACGTTCGCGGCCGCCTGTGAGGTGCATGTTCACCATTCCACTTAGTATATCGTGTCGAACGACACCATCGACGGGTTTTCGACGCACGTGTGCAAAAGAATTATACGAGAATCGCTTTGATGCGGCGGATGCCCGCGGCGACCGCTTCTTCTTTCAAAATTTTAAATGTTCCGCCCAATTCATTCGTATTGGAAACGTGAGGTCCGCCACAAAATTCTATCGAGAACGCTTTGTCGAATTGCGGGCTTGATTCACTCGCACCTCTCGGCCCGACGGAATACACCGAGACCATATCGGGATACTTGGCGCCGAATTCATGTTCCGCGCCGAGTGTCTCCGCCTCATCTCTCGGAAGCGTGGAGCGTGTGACAGGCAATGCCTCGCCAATTTTCTCATTGACGATTTTCTCTACCTCGGTGATTTGTTCTTTCGTCATTTTCGCGCCGTACGAGAAGTCGATGCGGAGACGCTCCGAAGTGATATTGCTGCCGCGTTGCTTCACCTGCGGACCGAGGACTATTTGCAGTGCCTTAAGGAGCAGGTGATGAGCGGTATGCAGACGCGTGGTCTTTTCGGAGTGGTCTGCGAGGCCGCCCTTGAATTTTTGTTCGCTCCCCGCGCGGGAAAGCTCCTGATGTTTTTTCATTTCGAGCTTGAATCCGTCTTCGTCGACGTCGATGTTTCTCTCTTTTGCGATTTCCAATGTCATTTCAAACGGAAAGCCGTAGGTTGTGAAGAGCGCATACGCCTGCTCGCCGCTGATGTGCCCGCCGGCGGCGATTTTCTCAAACTCTTTCATACCTTTGACGAGCGCATGGCCGAATTGCACCTCCTCTTTCCACACCTCATCCGCCACCATGTCGTACACCTCGTCTGCGGCGAGCTCTGGATATGCTTCATCGTATTTCTCCAAAATAATCGTCGCAGAACGCACGAGCATGCTGTCTTCGGCCTTTTCCGCGCTGATGCCGATCTTTTGCGCATGGAGCGAGGCGCGGCGCAAAAGTCGGCGCAAGACGTAGCCACGGTCGGTGTTGCTTGGGCGCACGCCGTCACCGAGCATGAAGACCGCCGCACGCATATGGTCGGCCACGATGCGGAAACTGCGCTTGTACCGACTGTCGTCGTATTGCTTGCCGGAGAAGTGTTCGAGCATAGCGATAACGTCCCAGAACACATCTGTGCGAAATACATCGGGATTGCCGGCCGCCGCCGCTGCAATGCGCTCCAGCCCGCCGCCGAAGTCCACATTTTGCTTCGGCAAAAGCGCAAATCCCGCCGCTTGCCCTGAGCCTGTCGAAGGGGTCTTTATATATTGCATGAAAACGGAGTTACCTATCTCCATGAATCGACCGCAATCGCAATTCGGATGGCACTGTGCGCCGAATGCCGGGTCATGCTGTACCGCCCGTGGTGAGTCTGTCGAACCAAAATCATAAAATACTTCCGAGTCCGGTCCGCCCGGCTCGCCTGCAGGCATGTTCTCCGGCACGCCTGCGCGACTCCACCAATTCTTCTTGGCGTCGTAGTAGAAAATGCGGCCGCCCTGCATGCCGAGGCGGTAGCCGTCGGCCTCGCTTCCTATCTCCACCACTTTGGCCTCTATCCCCTTCTTTGCAAAAAGCTCTTGCCAGATGCCCGCGGATTCCGTGTCGCGCGGTACATTATTTCTTTCGTCGCCGGTAAATACCGTCACGTACAATCGCGAAGCATCGATGCCTATTTCATCCGTGAGAAATTCAAAGAACCACGGTAGCTGCTCTTTCTTGAAGTAATCGCCGAGCGACCAGTTGCCGAGCATTTCGAAGAATGTCGTATGCCTGTTGTCGCCAACCTCTTCGATGTCTTCGGCACGGAAACTCTTCTGACTGTTCGTGAGCCGGTTGCCCTGAGGATGCGGCACGCCGAGGAGATACGTGATGAGCGGCTGCATACCGGAGCCGGTAAAAAGCGTCGTCGGGTCATTCTGCGGCACGAGTGATGCACTCGGAATAACGGTGTGCCCGCGCGCTTTGAAAAACCCCAAATACTTCGTCCGTATTTCGTTGACCGTCAGCATACCCACTATATACCACGGCCATCGGCTGCCATGCGAATCAGGAGCGGAGAATCGACTTGATTGTAAAACTTGAGTGTCGTGACATGCTCCAGCGGTACCCATTGAGCCTCGCGCATGTACGCCCTCTCTCCCTCGTTCAGCCCTTGTGTCTTGAGTTCGCCTTCCATGCCCTTGCAGGTGAAATACATGAGGACGCTGTGGAAGTGTCTGTCGCCGTTGGGGTGCGTGAAAAAATGGTCTGTCACATGCAGTAGTTTCCCACGTTGTACCGTGAGCCCAGTTTCCTGCTTCACCTCTCGCTCAAACGCTTCGTCCATTGTTTCGCCCATGTGGATGCCGCCGCCGGGGAAATCCCACCCGTCCCACTGACTGGATAGCAGTACCTCGTCGTCTTTGATTATCACGGCGAATACCGACGGGCGGAACGTGAGCTGCTCCACGGGCACCTCCGTCTTTTCACCGTTGATGCCGGTACAGATGACTGTCTTTTTCTCCGCCATATTCATAAAAGTGTACCATCTCTTTGCTATGGGCTATACTATGCGCCTCAATGAATCCCGTTAGAGGCCGCGGAAGACGGACCTGTTCTATGCGACTTCGTTCGGGAAAATCATTGCAGGAGATTAGCAGCAATAAAACGAGCACGGGAAGCATCGCTTCCTGCCTCTAACGGGATGAAATACAACATCCACACCCTAAAGAACGGCCTGCGCGTGATTCTCGCGCCGATGCTCGACACCCAGACTGCCACCGTCATCGTGATGACAGGCACAGGCTCGCGCTACGAGACGGAGAAAGAGAATGGGCTTGCCCACTTCCTTGAGCACATGTTTTTCAAGGGCACCAAGAAGCGGCCGAGCGCCAAGAAAATCAGCGAAGAGCTCGACGGGCTCGGCAGTCACTACAACGCATTTACCGCCAAAGACCGCACCGCCTACTACGCCAAGGTCAGTAGTCGCTATATCGACACGGCACTCGATGTCATCAGCGACATCTTTCTCAATTCAACTCTGCCCGAGGCGGAAATCACAAAAGAGCGCGGAGCCATCATTCAGGAAATAGATATGTACGAGGACATGCCGATGCGCACCGTGGATAACGTCTTCGACGCGCTGATATTCGGCACCGACCACCCGCTCGGTCGGACGATTCTCGGCCCCAAAGAAAACATCCGCGCCTTCAAGCGCAAAGATTTTGACAGCTACCTCAAGCGCCACTACACGCCGGCCAATGTCGTGGTCTGCATCGCGGGAAGTTTTAAGGAAAAGAACGTGCTCGCAAAGATAAAGAAAGAATTCGGCAAGCTGAAGCACGGTGAACACATCACGCCTGTCCCCTTCGCCGCAAAACAGAGCGCACCGCGAGTCGCAATTAAGGAAAAGAAGACCGACCAAACCCAGCTGATGCTCGGCGTGCCGAGCTATCCCTACAAACACAAAGACGAATTCGCGCTCGCTGTCCTCGCCACCATACTCGGAGGCGGGATGAGCAGCCGCCTCTTCCTCGAAGTGCGCGAGAAGCGCGGATTGGCCTACTCGGTGCATGCGTGGGTAGACAAATATCCCGACACCGGCTACTTCGTTGTGCAAGCGGGCGTGGAGCATGCCAAGCTCGAAAAGACCGTCCAGACGATTCTTGCGGAGTTCAAAAAGATAAAGAACACCAAGGTCTCGGCCGCGGAGCTCAAGAAAGCGAAAGCGTACATCAAGGGCACGAAAACACTTTCACTCGAAACGAGCGACGAAGTCGCGGGCAACGCCGCCTCGACCCTGCTCAACCTCGGCAAGGTCCGCACACTCGAAGACGTCTTGCGGGGCATAGACAAAATCACCGCCGCCGATGTCCAGCGCGTCGCCCGCGATATCCTTGTCACGAGAGGCCTCAACCTCGCCATCATCGGCCCGCATTTACACAAGGAAAAACTTCTCTCACTTTTGCGTATTTAAGGAGGTTACTTGCTGATTTCTGGGCAGTTTAACTCACCCCTGCCGTATCTCTACAAATACCCTAACGATGAGCCAGAAAAAACCAACTACCATGGATATCTCAATCCAATAACCGATATCCCAGGCTAGAAAAAGGGGGAACATGCTCATCCTCTCTGCCAGGTAAAGTAATGCGTGATCGATAGCGAAAGCAACAACGAGATATACTGCAAGGTGTTTTACAGTCACTCTTTTTACAAGAGCCCACGCATCCATAGTGATATTATATACCCAGTTGGAATGTACCGTGGTGGGTAGAGCTGGCTCCCTTTAAGGCCGGCCTGATGGGCCTAACAAGCTAATGGAAGTCTTCGGGGGAAGACGGCCGCTCCACTTACCACTGTGAATTTCAATTTCGAAAATTTTAAAGTCCTTCCAATCAAAGCGATATGTTTTGGGCTTACAACCAAGCAATCGGTTTTTTGCTGTGAGCCGCTACTCTAGCGCCCTTTCTTATTGATTTTGATTACCCTATCATAAACTCGATGATATGTGTGCTTCACTCCTTCCACGATAATCTCTTTCAAAGGTTCGTAATCTTCCATCTTATCAATCTGGCACAATGCATGAAGGTAGCGAGATTTGTCTTCGCTGATTTTCTGAAAATCACTTGGCTGCAGACCAAAGCGTCTCAAGATGACATTGTTCATAATTCGCGCCATTCGACCATTGCCCTGACAAAATGGATGAATGGCGGTTATTTGATGATGTACCCAAGCAGCACACTCAACTATTTCTGCGTTCCGTAATGCACGTGACTTTTCGCTTTTCGATCTCGGCTTTCTGGGGATTGTAGCCAGGCGGGTGTCCATGTTTCTCCAAAATTCATGCATCTTTTGCTCGACAACTAAACCGAGTGGCGGTTCGATACATTCAAGCTTCTTTACGTCTTCACCGATACGCCGAAAACGACCGGCCATTTCTGGCCTAACATTCTTAAAGAATTCGCCATGTATCCGCTTAATCGTTTCAACAGTAATCCGCTCATCGCTCTCCGCGATGTCTTTGGAAATTATTTGTGCCCTCCAAAGCCCTTCTGCTTCTTTTTGCTTTAGTTCCGCATCATTTCTAGGCGGCTTGAAAGTTTCTTTTGCCATGAATAGCTTCGTCAATATCTTCTTTGGTTAGAGTGGTCCCCTCAAGTTTGTTTGAATAGTAAAGCTGATCAATCGCAAACAACTGATCAAATTTTGCCTTTTCCAAATCGGAAAGTTTCGGTAGCTTCTCTAGTTGGACCTGCAAAACTCCCACCTCATTAATGAGTTTATCGTATGTCGCGATTTTCTTGGTTTTCATGTCTCCTAAGACGCACGCGAGTACCCTAATCTTACTACCCCCGCAGCAAGTCAATAGTGCACTATAACAGCAAGTTGGGGAAAAGTTAAGGGCGCGAGTTCTAATTCTAAATGCAACACCTAATATGTGTTGCATATGCGGGACA
>JBBTSX010000013.1:0-22595 GCA_038064535.1 Patescibacteria group bacterium | reverse complement strand
TCCAGACACCGAATGAAATTTATTCACAGTGTTGCATTCAGAGTTAGATTACGGGTGGGACAGAGTTGGAACCTACTTATCCAAATCTATCTCGACCCTTGTGTCAATGTAGTTGCCGTCTATCTTGTACCCCGCGTTCATCCACACTTTCTCTGGCACTGCTTTATAGAGACGGATTGGCGTATCGCCCTGTACTTGCTCCAGCTTCCAGTAAGGGACGATGTGTCTGTCCCACAAAAGCTGGTGAGCGAAAGCGATTTCTTTCGAGTCTGTTAACTCCTCTGCCCGCGCTTTGATGTAGACACCTTCGCCGCTTCCCGGGGCGGTTGTTGAATCGAATATAACCAAGAAGATGTTCTTGTTCGTTTTGATGTTCTTGGATTTCTGACTCTCGCGATACGTACCCCAGTAGAAGTTGAAGCTTTTGTCGTACGCCGTAAATACGGGGGCGTTCCACGGCTCTCCATTTTGCGAGACGCTAGCGATAGTTATATAGGGAATCTTCTCGATTATTTCTCTCGCTCTTTCCGAAGTAGGCATGTGTTTATCTTACCAAATTTGACGGACTGGGGAGCAGGGACTCGAACCCCGATACTCAGGACCAAAACCTGATGTCCTACCATTAGACGACTCCCCAAACGCCTTGAGAATAACAAATACTGCAGGATATTCCACACCCCTATTTGCTAATTCAATTGAATTAGCAAATAATGTTTGTATGGCTGACAAATTAGTTGAGCTTGAGAAAGTCTTAAAGGCTCTTGCGAATAGACGGCGACTGGCAATTGTCAGATATCTTCTATCCCGCAAGAATGCATCCGTTGGCGAAATCGCCGGGCACCTAAGGCTATCAATGGCTGCTACGTCGCGACACCTGCGGCAATTGGCTCATTCCGACTTAGTTTCTACCGAGCAAGTCAGTACCGTCGTCAATTATTCGCTCTCAAAAGACACCAGTCTCATTGCCGCCCTCCGTCCCCTCCTCTGATGAAGTCGTATCCATACTTGCTAATTCAATTGAATTAGCAAGTAATGTGTCTGCGAAAGGTGAAAGGCTGGGGGACTATAAGACCCGCTGGCGGTTGTAGCCGAAGTGCGCGCCGTAGATGAGTTCGATGTGCGTGGGCTTCAGACGGTACCACACAGTTCCGCGTTCGAGCGATTTCTGCAGTTGTTCGTGCCGCTCGCGCCCGCGTTTCTGCGCGTACGCTTCTGCGATATGCTCCGGTACGTCCGCAATTTGTTCCGCACGCCCCGACATCTGCAGGGCGCGCTCCGAGCTCGATTCCCATGTGGCGGTAATCGCCACGGCGACGGGGCTACCGCCGGTGATTGCAAGCGAATGTCTCGCGACTCTCTGCGATAGCCAGTACACATTCATATCCGCGTCGTGAATGAAGGTGACAGCCGCGGCCCACGGGCCTTCCGCATCGTTCGTGGCAAGATTGGCGAGATATGAATCCCGCAGGACTTCAGTCGCCAATGAGCGCGTATCAGGCATATGCGCTTTCAATGATACTATGCGAAATATGAACAAGCACGTAAAACGCGCGATGGTATTCGCGGCGGCCATCATCTTCATCGTGCTGGGACTGATCGGACTTGCGCTTCCATTCCTGCAAGGTTTTCTCTTCCTCGCCATCGGGCTCATTCTGCTCTCCATCGCTTCGCCGACGGCGCGTGAATGGATAGAGCATCACACGCGTAAATTCCCGAAAGTGCACACGTTCGTGCAGAAAGTGGAGAAACGTATCACCGATATCATCGGCGAGTAGATATCCTGTTAACTTAGTCGCCGAAGTTGAAAGGCGGCGAGTCGGGATTGGGGACGGGAGAGCAGTTGATGGCGGAGTCTCCTTCGCCGAGTGTAATCGTCTCACCGCGTGCGGTGAAAACGACGCCACCGCCTTCGTAGCGTACGCCCGAGGTTGCCGGCTTTTTGGTGAGAGTGACTGCGGGCGGATACACGGCATCAGCGCTATCGGGAGCGATGGCGATGGTGCTCATGTCCGATGCCGGTGTCATGGTGAATGTCACACGTTCGTCGCACTCATATGAGTACGTGCCGAAATTCTCGGCTGCAGGTGCGCCCGCGCTTCCCTTTTGGTTATACAAAATCGCGCCGATAAGAAGTATCAGAATAATGACAACCGCCCACACATAGGTTTTGTTCATATAACGACAGTATGTCCGAGGACGGTATCGCGTCAAACGGGCTTCTGTGCACAAACGTCGACTATCGCGAGTTCAAGCGGTAAATGCGGCACCGCGGCATAGGCCATCGTGCCGTAGGTCTCGAGTAGCGCGCGGAGCATGTCCGAATTGACGGCAGGCTCTTTCGAAAGTTCTTTTGCAAGCGCAAGGTCGGCTTCGGTGAGTTCTGAGCCGAGCTCACCCGAGAGCGCCGGGGCGTAGCGCATAAGGAGCACGACGCGCATACGGTGGATGAGGAGTTTGCAAAGCGTACGCGCATCCATGTTCTCGCCTATCGCCGTATTCATGGCCTTCAATGCGGAGGGCGCGTCTTTTTTCGCAAGTCCGGAAAGTATTTGCCGGACGATTTCGCCGCGCGGCGCACCCGATACCGCTTCGACTTCCGCAACGTCGATTTTCTTGTCCTTGGTCACCGCAAGCACTTTTTGCAATATTCCCAGAGCATCACGGAACGAACCTTCCGCCAAAAGTGCGACGAGCTCCGCCGCGGAGCGTTCGAGTGAATATCCCTCCTTCTTTGCGATGTCCGTCACGATACCCGCGAGTATCTCGCGCGTCGGCTGTTTGAATGTGTATATCTCGCAGCGCGATTGTATCGTCTCCGGCACTTTGTCACGCTCGGTCGTCGCGAGGACGAATATCACGTGCGCGGGCGGTTCCTCCAATGTTTTCAAGAATGCGTTCCATGCCTCCTTGGTGAGCATGTGCGCCTCGTCGATGATGTAGAACTTGTATTTGGATTCAAACGGCATCGCATAGACGCCCTCGCGCAATTCGCGGATGTCGTCGATACCGCGATTACTGGCGGCATCCATCTCGTAGAGGTCTTTGTCGCTCACGCCGAGCTTGGCCGCGAGGATGCGCGCGACCGAAGTCTTCCCTGTCCCGCGTCCGCCGGAGAAAAGATATGCGTGCGCGATTTTGCCGTTCTTGATGGATTTCTCAAGCGTGTCGGTCACCTGTGCCTGCCCGCGCACCTCCTTCCAGTCGGTCGGCCGGTACGCCCGGTAGAGTGTCGTATGCTTCACCTCTTTTGCCATGGGGGCAGTATAGCCCAACGGAGCGGCTATGCACAAAAAGAATCGGCCGGCGGAAGCGCTTCCGCAGACCTCAAATGTCATTTATCCGGTCTTCTTCAAATAACCGGTGCTAAGAGCTTCGTTGCCGTCTGCGAGCTTCGCCGCGAATTCCCGGTGCTGGAAGAGATACGCATCAACAAAGTCAACCTTTCCCTCACCAAATCCAAGCGCCACGGCAAGATTCTTCCGTGTACGCTTCTGCGGTTTCAGTGCGGCGAGCGCGGACTCGTATCGCTGATCAATACCGGAAAGAAGCTGCTTATCTTTTTCGCTTAGCACGACGCCTTTCCCTTTGCCGTTAGGCTGGAGCGGCGGCGAAGGAGTCTTCCGCACCTTTACCCGCTTCTGACGCACCACGGGCGTTCCATCCGCATTGAGGATTTTAAGCCGAATGAGATTGTCCTTCTCTCTACAATGCACTCTGATGAACTCATAGACCGCATTCGGAGACATCTTCAGCTGCTTATACGTGCCCCCCGCGATCTTATTAAGAGTCACGTATGTACCGACGCCGTTCAATCGTTCGGCTTCAGCGACGAGCACCGGCATCCATGCGTCCTTGCGTTCCAAGATGCGCTGCTTTACCCGTTGGCCTTCTGCCGTATCCTTCGGTTTATCCGCCGGCACAATGTCCTGCCTCGATTTGCGTCTGGCCGACGGAGGAGTGAGGTATTTTGCGGGTGACGGAAAATCGAGCGAATCCCACTCATACGGGTCAAGCGTCGAGATGAATGCGCTCATGCCCTTCCAACTGTGCTGCGTATCCTTGACGGCAAGCTTTGACACGGCGGCACGCCAGTCTTCCGGCCAGCCGCGCTTTTTTTGTTCAGCGACTGCGTCGCGCAACATGCGTAATCGGTCTGGCCGAGAGATGAACATGTCCAACTCCCACGGTTTTGCGTTTGGTTTTCTGTTGTATTGATATCATCCACATCCAAATTGTCTATAGATGCACGAGGGTTTCCCGGAGCACCTCGGTTGCTTCCTCGAGGCCTGCGGTATCCATAAGTCTTGTCCGAAGCTCTTTCGCGCCGTCCCAACCGCCGATGTACGCCTTGAAGTGCCGCTTCATGACGGCATCGTTCTGGTAACCGCTCATCATTTGCTGGAACAGTTCGATATGCTCGATGAGTGCGCGGATTTTCTCCTCCGGTGAAATTGTCCCTCGACTTCGCTCGGGATTGTTTGCTTCTGCAAACAACCACGGGTTGCCGAATACAGCACGGCCGAGCATCGCGCCGTCGGCACCGGTTGCCTCGCATTTCGCGCGTGCATCCGCGATATCTCTGACATCGCCGTTGCCGAGTATAAGCGTTGGCGATTTGAGTGCGTCGCGAATTTCCACTGCGCGCGCAACGCGCTCCCAGCGCGCGGGTACTTCGGACATCTCTTTACGCGTACGCGCGTGCAAGACGACCGCCGCAAGTTCTTCGGCGAGAAGCTCCGGCAGCCATGTCTCCAATTCATCGGTGTTGTAGCCGATGCGCGTCTTCACCGAGACCGGCCCCTCGAAACCGCGCTTGGCGGCGCGGATGAGTGCGCGTGCATGTGCAGGGTCTTTGATAAGCGCCGCGCCGCAATTTTGCCGTACCACTTCATTCACCGGACACCCCATGTTGATATCAAATCCGTCGAAGCCAAGCTCGCGACACATCTTCGCCGCGGCCTCCATGTGTTCAAGATTCGAGGTGAAAAGCTGTGCAACGACCGGGCGCTCGTTTTCTGAAAACTCTAACTTCTTGAAAAGTTTTCGTCGGCCTGCCCCGTTGGAAGCTTTGCTTTCCAATGGGGCGAGGATGAGTCCGTCGGCGGACGTGAATTCGGTATAGAAAGCCCGCGGCACTTCCGGCGCCGAGTACTTGGCTATGAGCGTGCGAAATGCGACATCGGTCACGTCTTCCATCGGCGCAAGCACAAAAAAAGGCTTCGGCAGCTTTTCCCAGAAATTCACCCCGTTAGAAATCGGACGATGTCCCGCTCTTTGCGACCCCGACTTAAACCGGGTAAAAAGAGTATCTTTGAGTTTCAAAAACATGGCTAATTGTATCGTGCGTTATTTCTAACGGGGTTCATAGTGCACGAACAATACCACGATTTGACATTGACTCGGTATTCGTGTTGCGATATAGTGTTTGCAGGAGGGCTAAGTCTCGCGTACCCTCCGTCCCAATTTTTCTTCAACAAAGAGAATGGGTGGAATGAAATGGCTAAAGACGGCAAGAAGACCAAGAAAATCTCGCTGGACGAGAATCCCTTCTGGCTAATCCTCAACGATCCGGACTTTGCCAAGAGGTGTGATACCGACGACCGCGAGCTCGTGGCTCGTCTGCAGTCTCTAAAGAACAAGGGCCTCCCCCGCGAGGAACTTGGACTGCTTTTCCGGGCCGCACTTGAACACACGTCGGACCAGCGGACCGGCAAAAACGTTCGAGCACTGTCGGCCGCGATGACCAATCTGGCCAACGGTGACATCGCGTTCGCAGTCCTGGAGCAATGCGAGCTACCGAAACCGAAGTAGCTCGAACAACATCGAGGGAGAAAGCGTGCATGCGTCAAGGGACCCAGCAAGCGAGTCTGACACCCGCGTATCCGAGCAGTTGGCCGGGTGAGCCGGACTTCAGTTCGAGTTTGTGCGTCGGGATTGCCGGGGCAGATCAATGTGCTTCCCAGCCGTCGACCGTCGAACGAACCGAGACAACGAAGTCGGAGCCGATGTTCCGCACTATTGAGTAAGCGGGCAAGCGGCAAGAAAACAAAAAAAGGGCGACCGGTGGTCGCCCTTATAATTTTAATCACTGCACTGTTGAACTTGCCGACTCCCCTTTCAATTTAAAATACGCTTTGTTGCCGAAACGGAGGTCCACATATTCGATTTGAAATTCTTTTCCCGCGAGCGCGTCGGAATCGAGTACGAGTTTGAGATTGCGCGCGAGTGTGCCTGCGTCCGCACCAAATGAAGCCTTGAGCGAAAAACCTTCCTGAAAATCCACTGAAAAATCCTGACCACTCACGACCGACACTCTCAAAGGTGTCAGACCATCCTGCTGCTGCAAGACTGTCAGGAGCGCAAGAAGGCCGCGCAAGCGTCCGGGAATAAACACCTGCCCGACCGGCTCACCGGCGAGGGCGCCGGAGAACACATACGGCTCGGCAAATATACTCGACGGGGTCGTTGACGCATCGGCGGACGCGAAGACAAAGCCGGTCGCATCCATCTGGAAGCATTCATCGGTACTTATACACCAACGCGCATAGGGCTGACGCTCTTCGACAGTGACCACGACTGTGCGCGAAAATAATGACGGGCGGGCGACAGCCGCGGACTTGATGCGCGGGAAAAATGCAACGACATCCTGTTCTACCGCTGTTTTCGGATACAAAAAGATATTACTGCGCGAGAAAAAACGGTACGAACCGTCATTGAGCTTACTTTCGACAAATGTCTGCACGAGCTGCGGCGGAAGTGTCTCCGTGCCAGCGACGATCACTTGGGAAACATTGAGCGCCGGCAGGTATGAGACCCAATGCACCGCGTATATAGCGGCGGCGATGAGGAGGAGCACAAGAAAAACGATTCCCGCACGCGCGCGCCTGCGGCGCGCGCGCAGCGGCAAACGTTTTTGCTCCCGCGACGGCGGTGTACCCACCGAAAACGAACGCACGCGCCCCGGCTTTTGGCGCAAATCAACGATTCGATTTGATGACATCTTTCCCCATATACGCCCGGAGTACCTCCGGGATTTCAATACTTCCGTCCGCGCGCTGGTAGTTCTCGACTATCTGGCACAGAATACGCGGCATCGCGAGCGCCGTGTTGTTGAGCGAGTGTACATAGCGAAGTGTGCCGTCTTCGTCGCGATACCGGATGTTGAGCCGGCGCGTCTGGAAATCGTGGAAATAAGAAGATGAGTGAGTTTCGCGGTACTTCCCTTCGCTCGGCATCCACGCTTCAATATCATACTTCTTGACCTGCCCCAAGCCCAAATCGCCGCCGCAATTTACCACCACGCGGTACGGCAATTTCAGCTCCTGCAAAAGCGCTTCGGCGTTGCCGGTAATTTCTTCGTGAAGCGCCACCGACTGCTCGTGACTCGCCTCGCAGAGCACAACCTGTTCGTACTTCACGAATTCGTGGATGCGGAAAATGCCTTTTGTATCTTTGCCGTGACTTCCCGCTTCGCGACGGAAACACGGAGAGAACGCGAAGAATTTTACCGGCAAATCTTTCTTATCGAGTGTCTCGTCCGCGTAGTAACCCATAGCGGCGACCTCCGCCGTGCCCGCGAGATAATCGCCGTCCTGCGTTTTATATAAATCTTCTTCGCTTTGCGGCAAGTAGCCCGTGCCGACGAACGGCTCGCGGCGCACCATACTCGGTACAATCATCGGCGTGAATCCCTCGCGGTTCATAAAGCGGTCCTCCACAAGCCGCTCGAGCGCCCACACGAGCCGCGCCCCGTCGTTCTTGAGGAAGTAGCCGCGGAATCCCGCGACCTTGGCACCGCGCTCGTAATCCGCCATATCGTGAGCGAGCAGGAGTTCGGAATGAGTTTTTGGTTCAAAGTCAAATTTCGGCGTATCACCCCCGTCGCCGGAGGCGGGAGACCATCGTCTTACCTCCTGACTGTCCGCATCCGAGTCGCCGTCGGGCACCGACATGTCAGGCACATTGGGTACTTGCACCATCAGGAGACGCCACTCTTTCAATATTTCCTGCAGAGCTTCTTCCTGCTGTTGTAAGCTCTTTTTAAGCTCCGACATCTTGGCGATGAGAGACTCGCGTTCTGCGCCGGAGACTTTCACGATTTCCGTAGAAGCGGCGTTTTGCTCCGCGCGCCTCTGGTCTATCTCGAGCTGGAGCGCGCGGCGTTTGTCGTCGAGCGCGATGAGCGCATCAATATCTATTTTGATGTGCTTCTTTTTCGCGCCCGCGGCGACAACATCCTTGTTCTCGCGGATAAACTTTATATCCAACATGCTAGGATAATACCACTGTGAATGACGACCTCAAATTGCTCTCGCCGAACGAGTTCCCCGCCCTGTTGCGGGAAATCCCCGACCGGCCGAAACAACTGCACCTGCGCGGCACGCTTCCTTCATCTGAACACAAATGGCTCGCGATAGTCGGTTCGCGCGCCTGCACGGAATACGGCAGGCGCGCGCTCCGCTATCTGGTAGAGGGACTCCGGGGATATCCCATTGTCATTGTCTCGGGGCTCGCCTATGGCATCGACGCCGAGGCGCACCGCGCGGCGCTCGACACCGGACTCACCACGGTCGCAGTTCCCGGCTCCGGACTGGATTGGAACGTGCTCTATCCGCGTGCCAATGTGGCGCTCGCGCGCGAGATTCTCGAGAAGGGCGGGGCGCTGCTTTCGGAAGAGAAGCCCGACATGCGGGCGACCGACTACACATTCCCGAAACGCAACCGCGTAATGGCCGGCCTGTGCCATGCGACGCTCATGGTGGAAGCGAAAGAAAAATCCGGCTCGCTTATCACCGCCAAGCTCACGACGGAGTATAATCGCGATTTGCTCGTGGTGCCGGGAAATATTTTTAGCGAAGAGAGTCGCGGTACGCACCAATTCCTGCGCTTGGGCGCGACGGCTATCACCTCGCCGGAAGACCTGCTCGTTGCGCTCGGCATAACGAAGCGCGACGGTGCAACCACCCTAAGCGAACTGCGTGAAGATTTATCCGCTGATGAAAAACGCGTATTCGAAATAATTATGAGCCCGCGCCCTCGCGATGAACTTCTTGGCGCCCTCGATCTCTCCATCTCCGACGCCAACGTGCTGCTCTCCACGATGGAGATAAAGGGCCTGATAGTAGAAGAACTCGGTGTGGTCCGCATCCGCTAGGTCACGCTTGTGTATTTGCTTATTCAATTGAATTAGCAAGTATGAACTGTCGAGACACAAAACTATTCGCTTATTTGCGCGAACTTGAGAATATGAGAATCATTGTGTCTCGGTTGTTTTTATGGCATAACGCTACCAGTTGTACTGTTGTGTATTGTTGCGTCTGCGTCGTGTACTCCTCGCCCCGCGTAATGAGGGCATACCCAATCGGAGAACGACTGTGAGACCAAATAAGCCGCCATATGGCGATCCTCCGGGGAAAGGCCGCAAGTGGTGGAACTCGTTATCCCCCCAACTGCGGATAAAAATCCTCACCCCTTATTTCGAGAACGCTTGGACGAACAAAGAGCTGAAGACTTTTCTCGGACTGACAATCGGCAGAATTGCCCGGGTCCGGGACAATCGGAACATGGAGCTGAAGGCGAAAGCGACTGAAGCCGCGCCTCAGCTTGTACCGAAACCGGCCAAGAAAAAGAAAAGGCGGGAAAAGGTGCCCGCGCCGGCACCAGCGCCACCGCTTGAACCACCCCCGGTAGCGCCGCCCGAGCCGCCTGTTCCCGAGCCACCGCCGGTACCAGCGCCCACGCCTGTGGTAGTCACGCCGCCGGAAAAAGTTGCGCCAGCTCGTGTCGTCAGTACCAAGCTCACGACTGACTGGCGGTTGATGTGCGACCACAAGGATGACAAAGGTCATCAGTGCGGATATCTGCGACTGCCGGAATCCAACTCGTGTGGTCGTCCCGGACACGACAAATAGCGTGCAGTTCTGTTGCGTTGAGTTGGCCCGCTTTACCGCGGGCTTTCACTTTGCATGTTTGACATGTGCTAGGCTTATGCGGTATCACTACGCACCATGAAGCTTGTAATAGTTGAATCACCTTCAAAAGCAAAGACAATTGAGAAGTATCTCGGCACGGGATTTCTCGTGCGCGCTTCGGTCGGCCACATACGCGATTTGCCCAAGAGCAACAAAGACGCCGTCGATGTCGAGGGCGGATTCGTGCCGCGCTATCAGATAGTACCGGCCAAGCAGAAGATAATAGATGAACTGCACGAAGCGGCGGAGCGCTCCGACGAGGTCATTCTCGCGACAGACCCCGACCGCGAGGGCGAGGCTATCGCGTGGCACCTCGCGCAGGCAATCGGGCTCAAAAAGCCCAAACGCATCGTTTTTCATGAAATCACCGAACACGCGGTACAGGAAGCACTGAAGAACCCGCGCGCCATTGACGAGCAACTGGTCCGCGCACAAGAGGCGCGTCGCGTTCTCGACCGCTTGTTCGGCTACGACCTTTCCGGCCTTATCTGGAAGAAGGTGCGCTACGGGCTCTCTGCCGGCCGCGTACAATCCCCCGCTCTGCGCATACTGATGGAGCGCGAGCGCGAGATACGCGCGTTCGTACCGGAAAAATTCTGGGTGATAAGCGCCGAGGTGCAAACGAAAAAGAAAGAGAAATTTACCGTCATCTGCTCCGAAGAGCCGAAGAGCGAAAAAGAAGCAGAGCGGATATTGAAAGCCGCGCAGACCAAAGACTGGAGCGTGAAGTCTGTGGACGAGAGCGAACAGGCGCGCTCACCGCGCGGACCTTTTACCACTTCGACGCTCCAGCAGACGGCGTCCACCCGCCTCGGACTTTCCCCGTCGCGAACGATGGGCATCGCACAGAAATTGTATGAAGCGGGTCATATCACATACATGCGCACCGACAGCATGAATCTCGGCAAAGAAGCGCAGGAGGCGCTCATTGCGACCGCGCGCAAAGAATTCGGCGACAAGTATGTCGAAGCCCGTATGTACAAAACCAAAAGCAAGAACGCACAGGAGGCGCACGAGGCCATCCGCCCCACCGACCCGTCGAAGCGCTCGGTCGGTTCGACCGATGAGCAGAAGAAGCTGTATGCGCTCATCCGTGCCCGCGCCCTTTCGTCACAAATGACGGACGCAAAAACTCTTCGCACAAAAATCCGCGCAAACGTAACGGGTGATGCGATTCCTGATTTTTCCGCCAACGGTTCGCGCGTACTGTTCGACGGCTGGCTGGCGGCGGACCCCGACGCGCGTGGCGAGGACGTGGAATTGCCCAAGGTTGCCGCCAATGATGCGCTCACGCTTCTCAGCGCGCAGACAGAGGAAAAAGCCACTCAACCGCCGGGGCGCTACAGCGAGGCGGGGCTGGTGAAAGAACTCGAAGCCCGCGGCATCGGACGGCCTTCTACCTATGCGAGCATCATCCGCACGCTCGAAACCCGCGGATACGTCGACAAGCAGGGTCGCACACTCATCCCGACTGCGACCGGCGATGTGGTATCCTCATTCATCGAGCAGAACTTTGCCGAATACATTTCGGACACATTTACCGCCGAAATGGAAAACGAACTCGATGAAATAGCCGACGGCACACGCAAGTATGAAAAGACGCTCAAAGATTTTTACACCCCATTTACCAAAGCCGTGAAATCAAAAGCAAAAATACCGAAAATCACCGGCATGGGGCCAGCGCCCTCGGAATTTCCCTGCCCTATTTGCGGCGGCGAAATGGAATACAAGCTCTCGCGCAATGGGCGCTTCATGAGCTGTAAGAAGTTCCCGAAATGCCTCGGCGCACGCAAAGAGGACGGTAGTGAGATTGCACCGCCCAAAGAAATCGGCGAAAAATGCCCCGATTGCAAAGACGGACAGCAAATGGAGCGCGAAGGGCGCTTCGGCCGCTTTATCGCCTGCTCCAACTATCCGAAGTGCAAATTCGTGAAGCAGGACCCCGCCGAGCTTGCGAAAGCGAAGACGGGAGTCACCTGCCCCGTGTGCACCAAAGGTGAAATGATGGAGCGGCGCGGTAAGTTCGGCATTTTCTACGCATGCTCGAATTACCCCGCGTGCAAATATGCGATAAAGGCCAAGCCGACCGGCAACCTCTGCGAGATGTGCGATTCTTTGATGATGGAAGGCACCAAGACGATTCCTGAGCGTTGCTCGAGCAAAATCTGCCCGAATCATAATCCGCATAAGCTGGCGGGCAAGAAATAGTCTGTAACCTATACGTTGACCGAAGCGCGCTTCGGAGTAGTATCTTTCTATGGGTACCGCAACTCCACGTTCAACCGCAGAAATCCTCGCCGCTCTCGCGGGCAAAGAGAGCGCCGATACTGAGCTCGTCACAAAAGCTTACGACTTTGCCCAAAAAGCGCACGAAGGACAAAAACGCTACTCCGGCTCGCCTTACTTCACACACTGCGCCGAGGTCGGATTTCTCTTGGCGGAAGCAGGTATGGATGCCCGTGCCGTCGCCGCGGGACTTCTGCACGACACAATAGAAGACGCCGGCGTGAAGCCCGCGACGATGGAAGAGCTCTTTGGCAAAGAAGTGCTCACGCTTGTCGAAGGCGTGACCAAGCTCGGCACCCTGCGCTACCGCGGCATGGAGCGGCACACGGAATCGCTCCGCAAACTGTTTGCCGCTACGGCAAAAGATATCCGTGTGCTCATCATCAAGCTGATGGACCGTCTGCACAATGCCCGCACGCTACAGTTTGTCCCCAAAGAGGAAAAGCGCACGCGCATCGCACTTGAGACGCTTGAAATATATGCGCCTATTGCCGACCGGCTCGGTATGTCGGTCGCCAAGCAGGAGCTTGAGGATGCCGCATTCCCCTATGCGTACCCGAAGGACTACGAAAAGACCCGCGAGCTCCTCAAAGAGCGCAAAAATGAGAACGAGAAGCGGCTCGAAAAGACCGAACACGACCTCAAGCGCGAGCTCGGCGAAGCCGGAATACGCGAATTCCGCACTGAAGCAAGGGTGAAGGGCGTCTACAGCATGTTTCGCAAATTGGAGCGCAAGCAGTGGGACATGACCAAGATATACGACATTATCGCGCTACGGATTGTTTTCCCTTCCGTCGCCGATTGCTACTCGGCGCTCGGCATCATCCACGGTCATTGGCGGCCGGTGCCGGGCAAAATCAAAGACTACATCGCCTTCCCGAAGCCCAACGGCTACCAGAGCATTCACACCACCGTCTACACCGGCGACGGCGGCGCGCTCGAAATGCAGTTGCGCACCGAAGCCATGCACCGCGAAGCGCTCTATGGCATCGCATCGCACCTCACGTACAAAGACAGCCAGCATGGCACCAAGAGCACGCGCCGCTCATTGGAATGGATACGGCAGTTTTTCCCCGGCAAAAGTGCGCCAACAGTCCCTGCGGAGGAAGGCGCGAAAGCGGGCGTACCGGAGTGGGTCAAAGACCTCGCGCACACGGAAATGGGTGCGGACGAATCGGAGGAATATATGGATACGCTCAAAACTGACTTTTTCAGTCACCGCGTTTTCGTTTTCACCCCCAAGGGCGACGTCATCGACCTGCCCATCGCCGCGACGCCGATAGATTTCGCCTACGCCGTGCACTCCGACCTCGGCAACAAAATGTCGGGCGCGCGCGTCAACGGCAAAATGGTCTCGCTCGATACCGCGCTGCGCAACGGCGACATGGTGGAAATCATCACCAAGTCCTCCGCAAAACCTTCACGCAAATGGCACGACATCGCAAAGACCAACATGGCGAAAAAACACATCCGAGCCGCGCTCGCACACGTGGAAAAAGATGCCGACCACGGCGGCAAGCGCCGGCATTAAACGGAGAAGTTGTTGATGGAATAGAGGTCCGCCTCGGCTTCGCCTTTGCCAGCCTCGCCAAGTCTAGGCGGGCGAGACGGGTCGTCGGATTCGTTGCTGGTGACGGGGGATGGCGCTGTCGGAGTCTTTTGCACCTCAACGACCACGTCGGGTACTTTCTCTGCGGGCGCGACTGCGGCCAGCGGAACATCTTCGACTCGTTTCTGCTGCTGCTGAGTGGTAAGCGCAAGACACAGCTGGGTAAGGTCTTCCGGTGAAAAGAAATCTATCATCACCTTGCCGCCCGTATCTTTTTTCTCGATGCGCACACGCGTGCCAAGCCGCTCGGATAGCTCTTTTTCAAGGCTCATTAAATCCGGCGACACGAGCGCCTTGTGGCGTACACGCTCTACGGCCGCGCGGCGCGCAAGCGATTCCGTATCGCGCACCGTGAGCCTTCGTTCGATTATTTCTTTGAAAAGTGTCATCTGTGCGTCGATTTTGTCGGCAAGCATGAGGAGCGGGCGGGTGTGACCTTCGGAAATTTCTCCTTTTTCCAGCGCGTCCTGCATGAGTTTGGGCAACAGGAGAATGCGGAGCGTGTTGGAAACATATTCACGACTCTTGCCGACGCGCACGCCGATTTCTTTGTGCTGGAGGCCGAATTGGTCGGCGAGTTGGCGGAATGCCTTGGCGCGATCGAGCGGGTTCAGATCTTCACGCTGCAAATTTTCGATTATCGCGAGCTCGAGCTTCATGCGGTCGGTGTCTTCGCCTGTACGGATGACGACCGGCACTTGTAGGATGCCGGCTAGCTTGGCCGCGCGCAGTCTGCGCTCGCCCGCAATGAGCTCGTATTCAACGGAAATCCCCTCGCCTGGGCGCTCGATTTCTTTGCGCGTCACCGTGAGCGGCTGGAGAATGCCATAGCTGCGAATGGACTCGGCAAGCGACGCGAGCGCCGCCTCGTCAAAGGTTTTGCGCGGCTGGAACGGGTTGGGCTTGATGCGGTCCACCTCGACCCAATATATCGAATCCTGAATGTACGGGACTACCATAGTGAAAGTATACCGTATATCGTATTTCGTATATAGTATGACAGACAGTTGATATTGCCGGGATGGCGGAATTGGTAGACGCGCACGACTCAAAATCGTGTACCGCAAGGTGTGAGAGTTCGATTCTCTCTCCCGGCACCGTGAAGAAGCAGAAAATACTTGTCATCGTCGGTCCGACCGCATCCGGTAAGAGTGCGCTCGCCGTGTGCCTTGCGCGGAAACTCAACGGAGAGGTTATCTCCGCCGATTCGCGGCAAGTATACAAGGGGCTCGACATAGGCACCGGCAAAATCACCAAGCGCGAAATGAAGGGCGTGCCGCATCACCTGCTCGATGTCGCATCGCCCAAGAAGCAATTCACTGCGAATGATTTCGCCCGATTGGCTCGAAAGAAAATCAGTATGATATATCATACTGGCAAACTACCCATCATCGTCGGTGGCACTGGCTTCTACATTGACTCACTCGTCGGCCGTATCGTGCTACCCGATGTCGCGCCCAACAAGGCGCTTCGCGCACACTTAGCGAAAAAAACCACTGCGCAGCTTTTTTCTATGCTGAAGAAGCGCGACCCGAAGCGTGCCGCCATGCTTTCGACTCCCAGCGAACGCAACAACAAAGTCCGTCTGATTCGTGCACTCGAAATCGCGCATGCACTCGGCCGCAACCCCGCACCGAGGTCGAACCTCGGTACATATGATGTGTTGTGGCTTGGCATAGCGCCACCTGACTCGAAGTTGCGCAAGAACATAACCATTCGCCTATTCGCGCGCTTGCGCGGAGCGCGGAATAATCCGCGACTAGGGATGATACGTGAGGCGGGACAGTTACATGCGAAGGGCCTTTCATACAAGCGCATGCACGAGCTCGGTCTTGAGTACCGCTCACTCGCCCGTTTACTGCAGAAGAAGATTACGCCGGCCGAATTGGAGAAAGAATTGCAAAGCGACATCTGGCGCTACGCGCGCAAGCAAATCGGCTATTGGAAACGCAACAAAGAAATCAAATGGTTCGACCCAAAAGCGACCGGAAAAATCGAAAAGCGAGTGCGCGCGTGGATTAGGAAATAGGATTTCCCACGAAGAGCGCCTGCCTAAACTTTTCCTTTTCTTGTTTGTTTAGACGCAAACGCAACATGTGGGAGACCAATTCAGGACTATAAAAGAAGGGATCGTCCGATAATGTAAGAAAATCATCGAAACTGACGGGTTTGGATGTTATTTTCTCGCCGGAATCAACGTGTGGCTCTTGTTTATAGACGCAGTTTCGAGCGATAAATGTATAGACCGTCCATTCAATCTTACTGACCGGATTAACCTCTTTCCATAGAACCCAGTCATCGGACACGTACCCTGTCTCTTCTAGCAGTTCCCTCTTCGCCGCAACGAGCGGGTCTTCGTCGGCATCGCACCTTCCACCGGGTAACGACGAAAATGGTTGCGTGGAATCGGGCTGTTCTTCAGTTTGTGCCAATATTTTGTCACCCACTACAGCGATAACCTGTGCTGTATTCGGCCGTCTCAATCGTTCAAATATCTCAACGCTCCCGTCAAACATTTTCTGTTCCCATTGCCATACCTCAAAAATCTTGCCGTCGAACATCTTCTTTGCATGCGACGGTATTCCCTTGCGCAACGTACTCATACTTACAGATTCGTTTTCAAATACGCTTCAAGAGCTTCCAAGTCCTTTTTCTCCGGGTCGTAGTGATACGCAGTGATACCAACTGACTGCGCGCTTTTCACCGCGTCATGGTTATGTTCAAAGTAAATAACATCATCTTTCTTGAAATGAAAATGTTCAAGCATCTTTTTAAAATACTCGGGGTCTGTTTTGTCTGGATTATGTTTCAAGGAAAAAACTTCGTAAGGCACATTGTCTAAGCCGTACCCTTTAGCCTGTTGGTCGTTGGCGTTTGTTAGGATAATTTTCCTGTTCGGAAAGGTTTCAAGCAGTTCGTGCATTTTTCCGAAAATGCCCCTGCCTTCGATAACAAAGGTGTTCACCGCATCAACCAAGATTATTTTCATACAGTTACACGATAACACAGTCGTCGAGCAGTTTCTTGAGAAACTGGTCGAGGTTGTCGAGTTTGCGAAGTTCATCGAGCGAGAACCACTTGTGCTCGTCGTGCTCTTCGCTCAACTGTACGGTACCGTCTGCCTCGCCGACGTATGTGAGACGCACCACGTGTCGGTCGGTCCACATCAGGTCTTGTGCCGCGATAAGCCTCGGTTCGGAGCTTAGCTCAAGACCCGTCTCTTCCGAAACTTCCCTTTTGAGGTTTTCGGTGAGCGTTGAGCCGATATCGATGCGACCGCCGGGGAAATCCCACTTGCCGACCCCACGTTCTTCGTAGGCAGAACGGCGCATAAGCAAATACTTCCCTTCCGAGTTCTTCAAAAGCACCTTTACGCCTACTTGGAGTTCCATAGTTTATTTTTGGTACAACTCTATCAATATACCGTCCAAGTCTTTTATAAACACATACTTCCCACCAAAACCGGCAGTATCAATTTCCGTTTCGAAATCAACTCCCCTCTGCTTTAAGTCCGCCGCGAGTTTGTCGATGTTTTCAATCTCAAAACAAACATGTTTAGTCCCGGTGACCCGCAGGTCACTGCGAAGCGTTTTTCTTTCTTCCGGGAGCGGACTGATATCACCGGAGAACAACTCAATCCTCGCGTCGCCCAGAACCAGATGAGCAATCACTAGGTCGTGTTTCTTGTACTTGGTCTCAAGTTGAAAACCCAGGGTATTTTTATACCAGTCAATCGACCGGTCAATATCACTCACCGAAAACGCCACATGATTGATATTCATTGCGGTGAGGCTCGGTCATGAACCAAACCCTTCCAACCAGTGTAAGGGTTTTTGAGCGACTTTGCGACTGGGCGATTTTAGGGGGAACGGTCGGGTCTCGATAGACACGATAGACACTATAAAAAGGACCCGTGAGTGTCTATTGGGGCTGTAGCCTGGTGATATCATGTTACCAATGCTCTCACCCAGAACGCGGATAGTACTGGTCAGATCTACGCAGATATTCACGGGGATACTCCTTATCGTTGCCGCGCTCGGTATTTGGACAAATTTTGACGCTCTGCGACTCGGTATCATGCTGGGCTTCTTTGTACTTGCCGCGCTTTCTTTCCTTATGGGTTATCGAGGGCTCGGTATAGCCGGAATCGTAATCGGTCTCATTTTTAATCCAATCCTGTCGCTCCATCTCCCACGTCATATTTGGGTGGTCATAGATATTCTCTCTCTTGCAAGCATGGTGTACTTCACGTATTGGGCGACCAACCCATACAAGAAAGGAACGCGATTTGAGCAGTACGTCTCGACGCTTTTCCCCGAGCCAGATTTCATCATTCAAGATCGTACTCGCGATGTATCCAAATTCCTCAATCGTCGCGTCGAGTCCGACATGCACCCTGATTTTCTATTCCGCAACCAAAAGACTGGAAAGTCGTTTGCGGTTGAGTGTAAATGGCGCGGTAAATGGGCGCAAAACAAAAACGGCGAGATCGGGCTCTGGTGGAACCGAACCCAGGGCGAGCGTTATGCGGCATATGGAAAAGAGTCCGGGATTCCTGTTTTTATCGCCATCGGCATTGGCGGCTCACCTGAGAAACCGACTGAGGTATATTTCCTTGAAGCCGACCGTCTGCACTATGTATTCCTGAATCAGTCGCTCATAAAATCTGGCAAGTCGGCATCTCAACTAGCTTATGTGTAGATTTCCCCACTTGTTTTTATAACCTTTTAGTAGATTACTAGAACTATTTCGACGCATATTCCCTCCGTAATCGAACAAACTCCGCATCGGAAATGTCGGCATCCGGATACTCGTTATTGTCCTGCACTATCATCTTGAGCCCCGGAGTGTTAGCAATCGTGTGTTTATACCCCACGAGTATCGCACTCGGAAAATAGAATTCTTTCACAAATGGTACGGTCTCGTATTCCTTACGGAGGTACATTTCGCCAGGCACCTCGCACCAACTAATGAATTTGTTCTCGGGGCCAATGCAAAATAAATCGGTCACGATGCCGTTGATGAGTTCTATGCCTTCCTTCGCCATTGGTTCAAGATCTTGCTCTTTATCTTGAAAGTGCACAGTCTCATTGCGAAGAGTGTGAAGTCGACGATACTTTTTCTCCGTATCATCAGTGATAACCTCCCACTGTTTCAATGTGTCGATTCCTAAATCCCAATCATTTATAGAGCCGTGTCGGTACACGTGCTTGTAGTGTGGATGTCCTTTGAACGATTCGCGCGTACGAAGAATGATTTGGTTGAAAATCCGTTCCCCCAAACAACAAGCACCGGTTAAAGCAGAGTAAAGTCCGCCAGCGACATAGGCACGCTCAATGTCCTCAAGAAGGTGGGTATGTTCACCAACAACTGAAATAGGTGGCTTCGGTATCGAAAGCCATCGCTCGAATTTCGCTTCAGAATTATGTACTCCGTATCTCGTTTCAAAACGAGCGCGCTCTTCCTGCTTCATCCGCTCTTTCATAGCGGGCGGCATGTTGGCACGAAAGATATTTCGCGTCGTATCTATAAAAAAACCTAGGAATCGATATCTTTTCATTGTTGTTTTGCCGATAACTCTTCCTTTCGTGCTTTGATCGCTTTGAGCATTTCTCCCCAATGCTCTCTTCGTTTATATGTATCGGAATCTTTTGCGTACTCCAATTTATTCAACTCATTCAACCATTGATTAAGATTCTCTTCGGTAAAGATGCCACCAAATATAAAGACCGCGAGGTCCACGGTATTTGCTAATTGCTCTTTATGGTGGCGAGAGAAATTTTTTTCCAGGTCATCTCCCCATCCAGAGAATATTCGACCGATGTAACCAAAATTTAGGCTCTTTTCTATAATTTCTTGTATTCGCGAACCAGACCAAGGCCGCATGACAAAAGCTAATATCTTTGCCCAAATAATTGGGTCTACATCTGGAAACAGTTCTTTTGAAACCTCGTCCAGATCTTTATCCCATTCACCTTTTTCACTCCACACGCGAGAACGTGCCCAATCCAGGAACCGGTGGAGCCATATGCGCGGCGGGACGTGGTTTTGAAGATTCGACTTAGTAATTTTCCAAGACGCTGGAAAATAATGATTCCAAATATCGTATGCCTCGGGAGATTCGGGGATCAAATCCAGACAGTCTGAATAGATGGGCAGCTGTTCGATATAATGATACGTGTGCTTACTGCCTTCGATGAATATAGTTTCGTGCTTTTGGATATGTGAACCTAAGTGTTTGAAATAAGAATAAGAATTCCCGCCTTTACCCGCCAAAGCTTCTTTCGTTATAAATTTAATAATCTGGTCGACAATCCTATCGACCTCAAAAACGTGTATCTCTATTACGTCAGTTCCTTCGGTATATTCCTTTGCAAACTTGGAATACTGTCTCCGCCACAGCAAGTAGTGCCACTCTAGAATCTTGGGAAACGCCTCCTCAAAAACCAGCAGAAAGGTCTTGTTTCGATTACCGATATTACTCAAGAACCCCTCTAAAAGCTTGGGGAGTATTTCCCACTGAGCTTTATCGTCTGTTCCAAGTATTGAATCAATCTGTTTTGAAAACGCAACGAAAAAATCCTTTTCAACAAAGCGATCACCTGACGTTTGCTTTGTCGACCACCAATCGCGCCAAGAGACAACACCATCTCTGGGAGATTTAGGAAAATCTGAAAGGTATTGAAGTCTAAAGTCGTCCTTATCACCTTTTACCCAACGGTATAGCCTCAACAATATCCAAAACAGCCACAGAAATGTGGCCAGCCAAACAGCAAAAACGATGCTTTTAAAATCCAATCCTCCCATGCCCATGAAAAATGGCACGGTGACCATGATTCCCACGATTACTAGCGAGGGTACAAAAAGCCATACGTAATCAAGAGCAACGTGCAAATCTAAGGAACTTCCCTTACGTTCACCGTCGCTTAGGTGGTGTATAAATATGCCTATGGCAAAGGATATAAGGATCGTCAAAACTGCCATGCTGGCACCCTGCATCAATTGGGACAGTGGTTCGTAATTTAGGAAATCCTCAAGTACGCAAAGGAATGCATTGTTCATGGTTCTTCTTTATTTCACAATCTCAAAAACATCTTTTGGGTCTTCGAGAGCTTTGAACTCCCAGGTACCGAAATTGCCATTGAGATTCACGGCTCGGACCCATTCTTGAGCCGCCGCCCACTTCGCTTCGTCTTGATCTGTTTTCTGCCCTTTTACTTCTAGAAGGATGTGTTTGTTTTCCTCGAACCGGACGAGGAAATCCGGAAAGTAAGTACGGATCGCACCTTTCCAGAGATAGTAAATCTCAAAGCCGAGATGGTCATTCTTCGCCCACGAAATCAATCCTTCAATACGGTCGCGCTCAAACTCAAAGGCGAGGTTGCCTTCCCACTTACTATCTACGACGATATGGCTAATCTGACTCTTTTTTACGGGTTGAGTTGGTTTGCTCGTGTACCAGACGGGGGCCGTCGCCGTACTCCGTACCGGGCGAACACTGTCGAAAATAGCGATTGGGTCTTCGGTGCTTGAGCTCTTAATAAATTGCCCAACATGGTCAACGATTTTCTGAATACTCAATGCAATAACAATTCGCTTTAGCAGTTCTGCGTGCTTAAATTTCGGCAGTTTAATGACCAGTTTGTCCGAATCGATGAACGTGTCGACTATCTTGAGAAGTTGACTTATGTGACTAGCGGGATCACCATCCCAATTATTCTTAAATCTTTCACGCAAGCGCACCGCCGCTTGGAGTTTGAGACTCTGGAATCGCTTCTCCTCCGCAAATTTTAGAAGCTGAAGCTCCGTGAGTCTCGTGAGATCTGGTTTGCCATCTATGACGGGGGCAATCTCTACTACTGTTCGCGCGTCATCGGTTGAAAGTTCGAGCGGCTTGAGCTTTTCCCAATCAGCATCGAGAAAATAGTTGAGTTTGTAGTCCACGCGCAGAACATGCGGCCATTTGATTTCTAGATTCATTCGGTCTAGCTTTGGTTCAATCTTTGTTTTAGCGGTAGGAGGCTTTGGCGGCTCTCCAGTGTCTTCTACCGGCAAGTAGGTAAACGGCACACCAAAGACAGTCACGTATTCTGGTTCGGAGAGATTTTCATACGAAATACGTCGCAGGCCACGACCGACGACTTGCTCACACAAAAGCTGGCTTGAGAATGCCCGCACCCCGAGTATATGAGTCACTGTCTGTGCATCCCATCCTTCCGAAAGCATGTTTACGCCGATGACGCACTGTACTTGCTCACCCGGCTTTCCTTCCTTGCCGACAGTATTTACTCGCTCGCGCAATGCCTCTGCAAGTTCACGCTTATTCTTCGCCATCTCACCGGACTCCTCGGCTTCCACCTTGTCTAGGGCCTCTTGGTCGATGCGAAGCAACCCATCGCCGAGTTCTTTGGTCACCAGATAGCCATTTTTAATCGCGTACTCGATACGCGCAGCCGTTTCTGTACGGTTGCAAATCATAATCATCACTGGCGGAGTTTTGATAGTTGGGCGAAGTGCTTTCCAATCTTCTTTCTCCCGGAGCCAATCGCCGCCAAGAATGTCTATCGCGTTCGAGAGAAGATCTGGCAGACCCTCGTGCGCTTCGGCGCGACGATTAAGGTCGTCCTTCACCTCTGGATAGATATGGAAGAGTTTAGAGCGCAGGTCTTTGTTCATATTTACCGAGTCGTCTCGCACTGCGATGCGCGGCGTTTTTACCAGCCCGCTTT
>JBBTSX010000012.1:0-32393 GCA_038064535.1 Patescibacteria group bacterium | reverse complement strand
CAGACACCGAATGAAATTTATTCACAGTGTTGCATTCAGAGTTAGATTACGGGGTGAAGAACCGATGTTACAGGATTCCCTCCAATTCCTTTGCGTAAATAATGTCCTCGTGCGTCACTTTGTAGTCAATAAGCTCGTCTTTTTTGAACCAATGCGGGATTTCCATGTTGGCTTCTTCTATAGAGCCTGAGCCATGGATGAGATTGCGCACCGCGCGGTCGTCCGCATCAGACATGATGTACGAATCCACCACGAAATCACCACGAATCGTGCCTACAGCGGCTCCACGCGGCTCTGTGCCGCCCGTTACCTTGCGGACAAGCTCCACTGCATGCGCACCTTCCCACACCATGCAGATGACGGGACCGGCGGTGAGGTACTTCTTGAGATTCTTGAGGATTTTCGCCGTGATTTCGAGCGGGTCTTCGGAAGGCGGCGTGAGTCCGCGTGATTTGTAGTTGTTGATGGTCTTCTCTCCGGTGACGCGTCGCCACTGCGGGTCGAGCGTGTAGTGCCCTTCCACCTGCTCCGCGCTCGGCACCGTCATCTTGAGACCGACGAGCTTGAGACCGAGGCGTTCGTAGCGGCCCATGATTTCGCCGATGAGGGCACGCTGAATACCGTCGGGCTTGATAATGACGAGCGTACGCTCTTTCTTGGGATGTTCTTTCATGAGCGACACTGTAGCACAAAAACAAAAGTATTTCAGCGTTTCGCCTTAAAAGCAGAGATGCCCTCATCGTACTGCTTCCGCAGGGCAAGAAGCACGTCATTTGCTTTTCCGTAAGCAATTGCAGCATCCCTCACACGCCCCGCGTCCGGCTTTTCTAGTTGAACACTTGGGTCTGAGTTCCTTTCTGCCAGGGCAGATTCACCGGCCAATTTTGATGCCTCTTGAATCAATCCTCGCATGTCGCGCATGGCATTTTCTAGTTTTTTGGCCTCAATAAGAGCCTGCTCCGCTTTTAGATAGTCCTCCATTGCGCTTATATATTCACGGGAGGTTTGTAGAAACCTGCCCGCTGCGTCATCTCGTTTTTTATAAAATACCTCAGCCTCTTTTCTTTTTTCTATATACACCGGTTCGACGGCCTTGTTTCCTTCGTATTGCCACCTCATTTGCGTCAGGAATGGCGCAATGTCATCCACATACGCTTTGTGGCCGGCGCGAATATCCTGATTACCGAGGAACTTTCGATTGAGCGTTTCGCCACGGGCGAGAGACTCGGCGATCGCTTCATTAAGAGGTCCGGATTTCCTTTCTGACTTTCGATCCGAAGCCTCTTTGGCGATGATCGGTGCAAGGGTATCTCTCGTTATTTTCTCTATTTCCTGCGCCGAAGGAATTTTGCTCTCTTGGGTTTCTAGCTTGGCTTCAGTAGCTCTTTCTTGCGCACCGGCAATCTTCGGAATGCCGCTCAATGCGAGAGCACCGAGGCTAGCAGCAGCTCCTTGGAGAAAACGTCTCTTGCCCATATCGGGCGCTGACTCCTTCATGTGAAAAGTCTATAAGCTGGGAGAGAAAACACAACACAGCCAGGAGTACAAGGACTATGTGTGAATCGAGATGGTAGTTGAGCACTCTGTTTGGCCACCCGAAACTCCATTGAATGTGAACTTGTATTTGTAGTTGCCGGGCTTATCCAGAGTCACCGTCGAAATGCCGCCGCGCGCCCACTGACTCACCGCTCCCCCGTCGGCGGGGTCTTTGGCACCATAACTGTTCCAAATGAGAGAGAACGGCTCGCCTACTGCGGCCGATGACTTGCTGGCGACAAGCGCACAGGCGACGGCACTCCCGCTTTTCTCAGCTTGGAGAGCCGCAATTCGCCCGAGCACATGCATAAGCTGCGCCTCGATATCAGCGACGGATGCTGCAGATGCGGCAAAGGGCATCAACACGGATACGGCTCCCACGGCGAATGCGATAGCTTGGTGCTTCATATGCCTACATTATTGATACAAAGACGCCGGAATGTCGAGCTTTGCCGGTTCTTCCCCCTGCCCGAACTTGCGGCGGATTTCCGCCTCGACATCTTCGCGCTTCTTGCCGTACGTCTTGTATGAGAGCCGCTTGAGTGCGTCGATGGTCGAGTAATCGAAATGCGGCAGGTTCATGGTCTCGAGTGTGAAGGGCCGCGCAGGCGTGCCGTTCACCAAAAGCGCCGCGACTGCGTTCCTGTTCGGGAGATTCTCGAGGTCCTGCGCGCTGAACGTGGGCGCGAACTGTTTTTCGAGAAATTCGGCGTCGGTCGTACCGATGCGCATCGATATCTTGGTGCCGACGTTGCCGATGACGGCGTCGCGGATGTCCTCGTCGAGCTGTGCGATGAACTGGTGCGCTATCGTGAGAGAGAGTTTGTATTTTCGCGCCTCGGAGAGAATGGTCGCGATACTGGGTGTCGCGAAATTCTGAAATTCGTCGATGTACAGATAGTAGACGGGATACTCGGCGCGCGCGTCGGTGCGCGAAAACGCAGCCTGCAGGAATTTGGAAACTAGGATAAGGCCGAGCAGTGATGTGTTGCGTTCGCCGAGCTTGCCCTTGGAGAGGTTGGCGATAAATATTTTCTTGGTGTTCATAATATCGCTGAAATTGAAGGCTGATTTCTCCTGCGACACGATAGGCCGCATGATGTCGTTGGAAAGGAAGACATCGAATTTTGCCGAGATGTACGGCACGATATTTTCAAGCGACGCCTCGCCGCCGGCGGCCTCGGCGATTTTCCTCCAGAACTGCACGATGATGGGATTCTTGCAGTGAGAGAGTTTCATGTTGCGGAATGGCGTGTCGGCGAAGACCCGCGGTATTTCGACGAACGTGCTTCCCGTATCAGGGTCCTCGATGACGAGCTGTACCGCATTTCGATAATACTGCTCGAACATCGGGCCGAACGCCTCGGGAATGTCCGAGTACAGCTTGCGGAAGATACCGTACACCTCGTCGATGACAAATGTCTTCATCTCCGGCTTCGAGCGGTCGTACTCGAGCATGTTGAGACCCATCGGGGCTTCGGTATATGCGGGGTCGAAGTAAATCACGTCTTTGGCACGCTCCGGCGGAATACTTGCCAGCACGTCTTCGATATCGTTGCCGTGCGGGTCGATGAACGCCACTCCCTCGCCGTTTTTGATGTCTTGAATAATCATGTTCTTGATGAGTCCCGTTTTGCCGGTACCTGTCTGCCCGATGACATAGCAGTGGCGCAAGCGGTCTGCCGCGCCGAAGTGCACCGGTGTCTCGTCGGCGCCGTACTTATTGATGCCTATCGTGATGCCTTCACCTCCTATTTCGACAGGGGCCGGCGCCTGCTTGGCAAACGAGCGCTTGAGCTCACGCGATGTGGTCACTCGCTCCGCGGTGAAGTGAAATAGTGAAGTAATTTCGCCGAGTGAAAGCGGCATAGCAATTGAAGAATCAAAGGAGCGATACGTAAAGTCGCGCAGGAATTTTGTAATGCTCCAACTGCCGACGTGCTTGAAGACGAGATGATTGCCCTTGGCGTTGTCGTACTGGCTGAAGGGCGCGATGAGATTACTCAGAAGCTCCTCCGCCCGTTTCCGCTCGGGTGCCGAGGCAACAAGCCTGATGCTCGCGGGCAAGATACGCGTCTTTACCTTGCGGCCTATTTCTTCGGTCGCCAACTGATCTCCTCCTCGCTTGAATTCACGCTCCTTGTCCTGCTCGTGCGCTTTTGGTGAAAACAATTGCTTGGCGACATCATGGAGCGCTTCTCCGAACTGTGTCTCGGCGACCTTGAGCGCTTGACTGAGCTTCTTGCCCTTCTCAATCTCGCGAATCATCTTTTTGTAGTGGTGATTGTAGCGGTCTCCCTCGGAGGAAACAGTAATCTGTATAGCAGCGCCTTCACCGTGCTTCGCGAGCTTCGCGAATGAGGCGAGGAGCACATTCATCGGGTCGTGCTCAAACATATCCGGCGTCTTGAGCGGAAAGGCCGGATGATTCGCGAATGTCGCATACGCCCCCGCATGGTGGCCGTTGTAATTGAAAATGTTGTAATCGCCGCGACTCTCGGAAATACGCGCGTTGGGAAAGACTGACGAGATGAGACGTTCTGCAAGCGTCTTTTTCGAGCGGGGTATCGCGAGATAGAGCGTCGCAGATTCCGAGCCCTCGGGCACCGCAATCTCGAGTGAGAATCCTTCGCCATGCTCTGCCAATCCGGAGAGCCCTGCATAGAGCTGCTCTGACGAGCTGAGCAACTGCTCGAGCTTCACCTGCCTCGCATCTTCTTTGGTCCCCTCTCCATGCGCCTGCGGTTGTATCTCAAAGAGCACGAGCTCAAGCGCATGCTTCACTTTTTCCGGCACCGGTAAACCTTTCTGTGGAAGGCCCTCTGCGACGTAGCGCACGAGCACTCGGTGAAAGTCGTCTTCGAGATGCGGATTTTTCATGCGCGCCGCGACGGAGAGCGCGTTTCGTATGCCGCGCTGAGAGACAATTTCCAACAGTCCGTCGAGCTGTACGTCGTGTGCCTCGGGCTCGAGCTTGAGCAAGTGCCGCACCGTCTCATGCTCGGGCATGACGACCGTCTCGTGCAGCACTTTTGCGGCGGGAACATCGCCATACGCAGCAATTTCTTTCTTGGCGATACGGTCACTCTCGAATTTGTTGGCCGGCACTTCAAGCTCCCGCTCTTTTTGAGCCACGCGCTCGCGCAAATAGGCCAGTTCCTCCTCGGGAGATTTAAATTTGTCGTTGCTGCGGTCGGGAGTAGTGCGCAACGCTCGCTCCATCTCGGTGCGTACTGGAGGCATCAGGAAATTATATCACTAGAGAGAACGTTTCTTTCGGACTACCGGAAATGCAAGGACGGTGTTGATGAATACGAGATGCAGCGGAAACGCAATGCTGGCGAAATTCCAGTTGGTGATCACAAAGAAGCTCATGAGGTTGTTGAAGCCGCTTGCGGTATAACCGGATGCCGTCTCCGTTTCCGGCTGGCTCCAACACTTAATCACTGTGGGGATCGCAGCAGCAAGATCACTGGCGATAGCAAAGACTATGGCCACAGCGGGATTCTGCGTCAAATACCACAATATGAGCGCTAGCATGGAAAGAGAACCGCAGAAGTAATCAAACACACCGAGTTCCCAATATGAATTCGGATTCACAAACGAAGCGATAAAAACGGTCAGCGGCATGATGCCAGCCATCAAGACAGGGAGTGCGGCCCATGTGACGCCGCTCGCGAATCCTGCTGCGGCACCAATTAAGGGCGCGATAGACCACATGAGCCACGTCATGCGGTTCGGCTTCGTCACGCCCCGCACTGTATTGAGTATGTAGTAACTCGTACCAAACAAATTGACGACTGATCCAAGAATCACGGGCCAGAAACTCCTAGTGCTTTTGCGCCGATGTCGCGGCGATAGTATTTGCCCTCGAATCGGATTTTGTCGGCGGCTTCGTATGCCGCATCAAGCGCTTCTTTGAGTGTCGGAGCGACGGCGGTGACGCCGAGAACTCGTCCCCCATTTGTTATCAAGGTCCGACCTTGATATTTTGTGCCGGCGTGGAAGACGATGGCATCGGGAACTTTTTCCGCCTCTTCGATGCCGGTAATTGGAAGTCCCTTCTTATATTCGTCTGGATATCCGCCGGAGCAGAGAATGAGATTCACACACCCCATTTGCCCGCACACCACGGAAAGGCCTCGCATGTCTCCACTCGCCGACGCTTCGAGAATGGTCAGGATATCGTCTTGCAAAATGCGCATATACAGCTCACATTCCGGGTCGCCGAAACGAGAGTTGAATTCGATAACTTTCGGCCCCGTTTTTGTGAGAATGAGGCCCGGATACAACAAGCCCGAAAACGGCGTGCCTGCGTCGGCGAGCGCCTGAAGTATCGGCCGCACTATCGTTTTCCCTATTTCTTCCATCAACTCCGGCGTGACAAATGGCAGCGGATATATCGCGCCGATGCCGCCCGTCATTTTGCCGGTGTCGCCTTCCCCTACCCGCTTGTGGTCCTGCGATGCGGGCAAAAGAACGAAATCGGTACCGGAGCAGATTGCATGAATTGAGACTTCCGGACCTTCAAGAAAATCCTCTATCACCACCTGTTTACCCTTGGTACTGAAAATGTCCCGGAGCGCATCTTGTGCCTCTTGCACCGTCCGGCAAATCGTCACGCCTTTGCCGAACACCAAAGCGCTGTCCTTCACAACGATTGGCGCACCGCGCTCCGTTACGTATGCCAAAGCCGAAGACAGGTCAGAAAATGTCTTGAATTGGGCGGTCGGGACACCTGCCTCCTCCATCAAATTCTTCGAAAAGACTTTTGAGGATTCAATTTGTGCTGCGGCTCTCATTGGGCCGAATATCTTCAGCCCCGCGGCCTTGAATGCGTCAACGATGCCGAGGTCGAGCGGATTCTCGGGCCCGACGACCGTGAGACCGATGTTCTTTTCTTGTGCGAACGCGAGGAGCTTTTTAATATCCGTAGCCGCAATGTCGACATTTTCTCCGCACTGCGACGTGCCGCCATTCCCCGGCGCGATATAGAGCTTCCCGATACGCGGCGACTGCGAGAGTTTCCACGCGAGCGCATGTTCCCGCCCACCGCTCCCGACAAGCAATACGTCAACAGGCATAGCCAGCATTCTACCTCAAAAGGTATCGGGCCCGCGCGATACGGGCCCGACAATGATGGTGCGTCAATTTTCGGCGATGTGGAACGCGTGGATGTCGCGATAGAAAAACGCATCCCGCATCGGCTCCATCGAACTGTGCAGGAGCCCGTTCTGTTCGTTGTCAGGAAGCTCAAACACGTGCTCCTTGCCGGCGAGAATTGAGCCTCGGAAAAAGAAGGCGTCGAGAAGCGGGGCGGGTTTGAGTCGACATACCGACCAATGTATCCTTTCCCAATTCGGCTCTCCAAGCGGCGGTTCCGGAAACGGCAAATCGTCCGTTTCAATGATCCGGTCTATCGCCTCGCGATGCTCTTCCGGCATTTGTCCGGCGAACGGATCACTGCCACCGATGAGTCGCGCCAATTCCGCAAGCGGGTCTTGCGGCACTTGCGTCTCGGTGTCCTGTCTGACTCGCTGTTGCATCGCAAACCCCCAAGGGCTGTTGACTGCCCTCAATACAACGCGAAAAACGGACAGCTGTCAAAGCCTGTTTTGTCGCGAACACATGTTCTGGTCCCCCACTCCTAACAACCAATACACTCACGAGAATCCAGTGGAACAGGCAGCCTTATTGTCATGTACTTATTCCGTCCTATAGGCCTGGATGAGTACGTTACTATTTAAGTCCAAACTGGCGGCGCAACTCCCCATCTCTCTCGATTGAATCAACTATCATGTATCGAACATCGTCACCCACACTGAAATCGGCCTTGAGGAGCTGAATGACGTCTTCGCAATCGTGAGGATAAACCCACACGCTGTCCTGCAAGCGCTGAAAGCCAATCATGCCGAGCACCTCTCTTAATTTCTTCCTCAACGCCTTCCTTTTCTCCGGTATGTCAAAAACTAAGACTCGCCATTTGTTATCCCATTTGCGCGGTTTTGGAAACGAAAATTGGCGCAATTCCAGTATGCGAAGCTGCCGCTCTCCTTTTTGTGTTAGACGCAGCCGCGAGTCTTTCCACTGCAAGCGGCCTGTTCTCACGAGCCGCTGAGACGCGCGCTCAACAATCTCACTTTGCCTCGCAGATGGAATGAGCCCGAGTTTCGCCATCGCACCGACAACGTTTGGTGCAATCAGTGCAACTCCAATGATTCCGGCCACTTGCACTGTTTTAAGAATGAGACGCTGTAGCTCGTTTTTCTTGGTTCGCTTTCTGTTTGCCGACTCCTGACCCATGTACTTATTCTGACCTATAGGTCTTTATATGTACAGCTGCTACTGTGAGTAGACAAGTTATCCCCGCTTTGTGAAGATTTCGCTTCTCCGCTACCAACGAGAAGAACATCATCCGCCGTACGCTTCGACGTACCGCATTGCGTCCTCCGGCTCGCTTGCGAAGAACAGGAATTCGGAAAGTATTCGCGGAAGAAATCCTTCTGCGTCCATTCTTTCTAGCTGCGTCTTGAACCCATCGTAGAAACCGGCTGTATTGAGAAATACTATCGCCTTGTTGTGAAGATTGTGCTTCTTGTACTCCATTACCTCCGTGATTTCGTCGAGAGTTCCGAGTCCGCCGGGCAGAACGACGATTGCATCGGCGCGCTTCAGCAAAGTCGCCCGGCGTTCCGGCCAGTCTTTTGTTATAACCATCTCGTCGGCATTCGGTCTGGCGGCCGCTTTCAACTTCTCGACGGAAATCCCGATTATCTTTCCTCCGGCATCTTGTGCGGCGTCCGCAATAACTTTCATTGTGCCTTTGTTAGAGCCGCCCCACACCAATACGTGTCCGTTATTCGCGACGAGCGTAGCGAATTCGCGAGCGGCTTTTGTGTATTCTTCTCCAACGTCGCTTGCCGAACAAAATATGCAGATATTCATAGCTACTCCTTGGTCAGAATCTCTGGACCATCTTTGGTCACGATAACGGTATGCTCGGCGTGCGCTGAGCGCGAGCCGTCTTTGGTGCGATAGGAGTGCCCGTCTTTGTCTATATAGAGCTCTCCGCTCCCGAGCGTGAACATCGGCTCGATGGCGATGACCAATCCCTCTTCCAATTTCGTACCGCTCTTTGGTGCGCCGAAATTGGGCACGTGCGGCTCTTCGTGGATTTTCTTTCCGACGCCGTGTCCGGAGAGATTCTTGGGATAGCCAAAACCATGTTTCTTGGCATAGCGCTCCACCGCATAGCCGATATCGCCCGTCGTGTTGCCTACGCGCGCCTCTGCAATGCCGAGCGCAAGTGCCTCGTACACGCCGCGCACGAGGCGCGCATCGTCTTCACTGCGCGGCTTGCCTGCAATTACGGTCACCGCATGGTCGGTATAGAGCCCTTTGTGGATGATGCCAAAATCGAGACAGACGACATCCCCCTCCTCGATGACGGCACTGTTTTCGCTCGCCGGCGAATGCACAATGACGTCGTTGATGGAGATGCAGAGCCCCGAAGGGTATGGCACATCGGTTTTGCGCTCTCTGTGTCCGTGGAACGCGAGCTGGTCGCCATCAGCTTTCACCATCTCACGCGCCTTGTATTCGAGCTCACGTGCCACTAATCCGGGCTTCACCATTTCGCTCAACATACGGACATGCCGCGCAAGACGCTTCCCGCCTTCGCGTAAAATATCTATTTCTTCTTGTGTTCGGGCAATCATGCCAACTTAAGCGCCGTGAGAATACTCTTATGAATAGTCTCGACGTCAGGCTCGCCGTCAATCACATGCACCGTGCGGCCGCGACTCTTGAGAAGTTCGAGCTGTGGAAGTACATCGGTCTTGTACCAACCGAGCCTGTTGCGTATACCCTGTTCGGTATCGTCATTGCGCCCGCGTGCGAGCAAACGTTTGACGACGGATTCCTCGGAAAGCTCGATGGAAATAATCTGAAAATTATCACGCTTGAAAAAATTCATCGCATCATCAAACGCACGCGTCTGGTCGGCGCCGCGGGCCAGACCGTCGGCGATGACATGCTCTTCACCCGTGAGATTCTCGACGAGCTTTTTTGTCTGCAGATACACCGGCATGAAATCGGGCATGCGGTGACCCGCGTCGATGACTTCGCCCGTGAGCTTGCCCGCGTAGGTACCGGTATCACGCAGTGTGCGCAACTCATGGCCCATGTCGATGCGGATAACGTCGTTTTTTGTGTGCTTCTTGAGGTAGTCGACGAGCATCTGCACCTGCGTGCCCTTGCCCGCGCCCTGAGAGCCGAAGAAAAGGAGTGTGAGCGGTTGCATGTTAGTTTTTCTTAACGAGTGTAAACGAGTTTAGAAACAACTTACACCCGCCTAAATTTCGTGCTAGGCCGAAATTTGGGTGGGTCAAGTACTTGTAATTCGCTGCGCTCATAACAATTACTAGAGACTATACCCCTCTTTTCGCAAAATTTCTATCACGCGGTTGACCGTCTCAAGCAGCGAACCGTCTGCGTTGATGACACGGTAATCATACTGTGGCGCGTGCACGCGCAGCTCATCTTCGGTAATTTTCATGCGCTCGTCGAATTCTTTCTGCGACCATTCGGGGTTGCGCGTGCGAAGCCTCCCGCGGAACTGCTCGATGCTCTCCGGCATGATGAAAATACTCGTCGCTTTGTAGCGCTTTTTGAGCAGTTGCGCACCCTCGATATCCACCTGCGCGAACACGATGTGCCCTTCTGCGAGGCGGCGTTCCAAATCGGGAATGTAAATACCGTAGTAGGTCTCGAGCGACGGCACAAAGCGGTGTTCCGGTATGTTGCCGTTGCTCATTTCCGCATCGAAGCGCTCCATCGTGAAGAAATGGTAGTCGATGCCGTCCACCTCGCCCGGACGCATCTTGCGCGTCGTCGCGGTCACCAATCGCTCGCAATTGGGATAGCGCTTGAGTATCTCGCCGATGATAGCGTTCTTGCCGCTCCCCGACGGACCGGCAATAACGACGACTTGTTTCTTGGAAGACATTGGGAGAAATGTATCACGTCCTGCAAATGAAAAAAGCCCCTCTTCGGGGCTTTTCTTTAGTACTCTCGTATCGAGGTCTGCGCGTCTATCTTTTTCACCAAGTCGAGCACGACTGAGACAACGATGAGGAGCGCGGTGCCGCCGATGGTGATAGCGGTGATGCCCGTAATGCCCTGCAGAATGAGCGGCAAGACTGCGAGGAGACCCAGGAAGAGGGCGCCGACGAGCGTGATACGCGTGATGATGTTGCCGAGGTAATCAGCAGTCGTGGCGCCGGGGCGCACTCCCGGAACGAACGCGCCGTTTTTCTGGAGGTTCTTCGCAATTTGGTGCGGCTCAAAGGTGATGGCCGTGTAGAAGTACGTGAAAACAACGACGAGCCCGAAGTAGAGACCGCCGTATACCCACTGATTCGCAAGTGCCGCGACGACCGCCGAGGCGCCTGCGGAGAGCCACGGGACGGATGCGTTCGAGAGGAATGTCGCTATCATCTGCGGGAAGAGCAAGAACGAGAGTGCGAAGATTATCGGCATAACCCCCGCCTGATTCACGCGAAGTGGCAGGTAGGTGGAGATGCCTCCGAGCACCTTGTTGCCGCGCACACGGCGCGCGTAGGTGACCGGTATCGGGCGTTCGGCTTCGGTAATGAAGACGACTCCCGCCATGATGACGACTCCGGCCGCGATGAATCCGAGATATGCGGGGAGCTGTGAGATGTCGAAGCTGAAGACGCCCTGCGCGATGCTCTGCGGGACGCCCGCAACGATGCCAGCGAAAATCATGAGCGAGATGCCGTTGCCCACACCGAATTCCGAGATGAGCTCGCCAATCCACATGAGGAGTATCGAGCCCGCCGCAATAACGGTGACGTTGGTCATGAGACCGAAGACAGTGAGCCCCGGCACGACGCCGTTCTGCTGGAGAAGCAAGAGGAAGCCGAACGCCTGAATGAACGCGAACGGCACCGTGAGGTAGCGCGAATACTGCGCGAAGCGCATACGGCCCGCATCACCCTCTTCCTGATACATCTCTTTGAGCTTCGGGATGAGGACGGTCATGAGTTGCATGACGATGCTTGCGGTGATGTACGGACCGACACCGAGCATGACGATAGAAAGATTCGAGAAGCCGCCGCCGGAAAAAACGTTCAAGAGGCCGAGGAACTGGTTGTTGTTGAGATAGGCTTCGAGTGACCCCGCGTCAATGCCCGGCACGGGAATCGCCGCGAGCAAGCGGAAGACGACGAGCGCACCCAACACGAAGAGAACGCGCGAGCGTAGCGCTCCGTCTTCAAAGATGAGCTTTACCTTGCGAAGAAATGTTTCAAACATAGGTTTTATTCAGACTTCTTCTCGGATTTCTTCTCTGCTTTTGCTTTTGCGGGCTTCACTACTTTGGCTTTCTTGGGCTTTTCGGCAACAACAATCGGAGTGACACTCCCACCCGCCTTTTCGACGACCGCGAGAGCGGAAGCCGATACGGTGCACCCCTTGATGGTGAACTTCTTTTCCGTAGCCCCGCCGATTATCTTGACCGGCCGGCGTCCGCGGCCCATGAGGCCCTGCGCGACGAGCGATGTAGGAGTGATTTCCGCACCGCTTTCAAATGCCTTGTCGATGCGCGTAAGCGAGAGCGCGAGCGGTTGGACGCGGTCGGGGTTGAACGTGCGACCGCGGTTCTTGCCGTGGCCACGGCGTTTCGGAAGCTTCTTGATGATGTCGCGCATCTCCGGGCGGCGCTTGTTGCCGGCGCGCGCTGTCTGGCCCTTTCCGCCACGTCCCGACTGCTTGCCGCGCGTAGAAGACTGACCGCGACCGACACGGCGGTACGGGCGCTTCCCTGTTCGTTTGAGTGCGTTGAGTGATGCCATAGGAATAGTGGGTAGTTGTTAGTACGTAGTTATTAGTAGTGAAAGACAATACTATTTCTTGGCTGCGACTTGGCGGAGTGCCTCGACGGCGGCGCGTGCGTTGTTGATGGGATTCTTCGAGCGCGAGAGGAGCTTTGCGGTCACGTCGCTCACACCGGCGAGCTCCAAGACGGCGCGTACCGAAGAGCCGGCGACGAGTCCGCGGCCCGGAGAAGGGCGGATTTCGACGACCGATGCGCAGAATTTTGCTTCGACGTTGTGCGGGATGGAGCGGGTCTTGGTGAGGTCGAGCTGAATCATCGCGCGTTTTGCGGCGCGAGTGGCCTTCTCTATAGCGAGCTGCGTGTCGGCTGCTTTGCCCACACCTACACCCACGCGGCCTTTCTTGTCGCCGAGCACGAGTGCCGCCGAGAAATTGAAGCGGCGACCTCCTGCCATGACACGGGCCACGCGGCGGATGCCAATCATCTTTTGTGCAAACTCACTGCGGCGCTCATCGCGAGGACCACCTCTGCGCGGCGGACGACTTCCGCCTCCACGGCGGTCACGATTGTCGCGTCCGCCAAACGGACGTCGTTCACCCGGCTTTGTCCCCGCAACAGGAGTAGCAGCTTCGACCGGAGTCTCGGCCACCACCACGTTCTCATCTGTGTTTTCGGTCATCATATAGTTTTAAAATTCTAATCCCGCTGCCCGGGCTGCATCTGCAAAAGCTTTTACGGTACCGACATACTGGAAGCCGCCGCGGTCGAAGACAACCGCTTTGATACCAGCCTCCTTGGCGCGCTTGGCGAGAGTAGCGGCGGCGAGCTCTGCGCGCTCGCGCGGGGTCTTGCCCTTCTTCTCCTCTGCGGAAGAAACTGCCGCAAGCGTGTTGCCTGCCTCATCGTTGATTATCTGCGCAGTGAGACGCGTGTTGGATTTGTAGATAGAAAGGCGCGGACGTGTAGCCGAACCAATGACCTTCGCGCGCACGCGGCGGTGGCGGCGCTCTCGTTTCTGCTGTTTAGGTGAAAGTGACATAAGAATTATTTATGGTGAGCAATGTCGAACTATGCGGTTGTGCCAGCGACTTTCTTGCCCGCCTTCTGACGGACGACCTCGCCCTCGTAGCGGATACCCTTCCCTTTGTACGGCTCCGGCTTCTTCACCGCGCGCACCGATGCGGCGAATTCACCGACCTGCTCTTTGTCGGCGCCCGAAACGGTGACGATGTTCTTTTCCACCGCGACGGTAAGGCCTTCGGGGATTTGCACGAGAACCGGGTGTGAAAAGCCGACGGAAAGTTTGAGCTGCTTGCCCGAGAGCTCGCAACGGTAGCCGATGCCCTCCACCTGCAGCTTCTTCTGGAACGGCGTATTGACGCCCGCAATCATGTTGCGGATGTGCGCGGCGTACGTGCCCCAGAGCGCGCGTGCGACACGCGTGTTGTTGGACGGAGTGACGAGCGCCTCACCGTCTTTTACGGTGATGGTGACGGCCGGATGCGTGGCGCGCTTGAGCGTGCCGCCTTTGCCCTTGACGATGATTTCGCCTGGAGCGACGGTCACTTCGGTGCCCGCCGGAATTTTTATGGGAAGTTTACCTGTTCTACTCATAGTGTTATTTATAGTGAGCGTAGTCGAACTACCAAATTTCGAACATCGCCTCCCCGCCCACCTTCTCCTTGCGAGCCTCCTTGTCGGTCTTGATGCCTTGCGGAGTCGAGAGGATGAGCGAACCGTGGCCGTAGCGCACGCGGGTGATTTCGTGAACACTCTTGTACATGCGGCGCCCAGGCTTCGAGACGCGCTTCACTCCCTCGATAAACGGCGAGCCGTCGGTGTTGTACTTGAGAGTGACCTCGAGAGTCTTCTTGACCTTCTTCCCCTTCTTGTCGACGCCCGTGACATAGCCGGCATCCTTGAGCTTCTCGGCGATGGCGAGCTTGAGATTTGAAAACGGCACGGAGATGCTCGCGTGCTTTACAGCGCCTGCATTGGTGAGGCGAATGATGAAATCTCCTACGGGGTCTGTAATCATAAAATTAGGGAATAGGGATTAGGTTTTAGGGAATAGTTACCAGGAAGATTTCTTAATCCCCGGAATATTTCCTTCGAGAGCCTCCTCGCGGAAGCAGATGCGGCAAAGATTGAAATCGCGCATGAAGCCGCGAGGGCGACCGCACTTGAAGCAACGACGAACAACCCGAGATTTGAACTTCGGGGGGCGGTTTGCCTTGATTATCATTGATTTCTTGGCCATAAAATTTTGAAGAAATTTTACCCTGAGCGAAGTCGAAGGGTTGGTGCCCGAGGAGAGCTTAGAAACCCTTGCATCCGGCGCTTGCGCAACCGACTTACAGAAGCTTCATCGCGTGACCCTATTCTTCTTCCAACCTGTGGTCAAAAAATAAGGCCCCCTACGAGGCTCGGACAATATAGTCGATACAGAGACACAAGTCAACAAACAATAGGATTCTGCTTCACTCAGCAATCTTCTTGATTCTTTCTACAATATGTTCAAGGTCCACCAAAACATCGAACCCTTTAGATCCTAAAACATTTGCCTCGCCATACGCACTCTTGAAAGCCAGCTCCGTGCCTGCACGATTTTTCTTTTGAGCCATATCGAGCGCTGTATGGAGATACCTCGTTAACGTATGCATTGATGTTTGATCAGGGGCTTTCGCTCTGAAGCTATTTATCAAGCCTCCAATCTCACGGATATTGTCTGTCGAACCCGACATCTTGTCTACTCCCATGCACACATTGAACTCTCTCTCTCTCTTGTTTGCAACCCTGTCGTGGGGACAGGACGACTTGACGAAGTTATACCAGAATATATACTCCGGTATATATGCAAACTACCATCATGTTCAAGACCGACAAGAAACGCAAGGAAGCCGTGCAGAAATTGGCGAAGAAATGGGGAATCCCGTTTTCCGCAATAATGAACCAGCTTATGCGCGATTTCATTGAACGAGGGGGCCTCGATTTCGGTAAGAAGACCGACAGCTCCTCGTCCACAATCCTTCATTGACACCTCATGGTATCCGAGTAAAGTGTGGATATACACGCCCCAGCCAGTCGCAAGGCCCGCTGGAGTTTTCTCTTTTCTCAATGTCTTCCTATCTCTCGCTATGGTGTAGAATAGGAATATGGGAAAACTCGAGGAAACAAATCGGAAGCGGCGGAAGAAAGAAAATATTCAAAAAACAGTTCTCGCCGCAGTCGCGGTAACAGGGGTGCTTGCCGTTGGAATGCTCGCACCGAACATATTTCTCGCGCTTCCCGGCGTCATGGGTAAGCGGCGCTACAAACTCGCGTTTCAGGCGCGTACAGCGGCAAGCCGCCTTGCTATCAAAGGTTATGTGCGTTTTGTTGAGAAAAATGGAAAAAAACGGATGGAGATTACCGGAACCGGCAGACGGGCAATTGCGCTTGAAGAGCAAAAAGCTGCACTGGCGGCACAACGCGGCAAACGATGGGACAAGCGATGGCGACTGGTTATGTTCGACATACCGCAACATCGTAGGCGGGACCGCGACCACTTACGCAGTGAGATGCGTGGATGCGGGTTTCTCCGGCTCCAGGACAGCGTATGGGTATTCCCCTATGATTGCGAGGAGCTCGTAATGCTCCTCAAGGTGGATATGCGTATCGGGAAAGATGTCCTCTATGCAATCGTCGAATCAATAGAGAACGACGGTTGGATCAAAAAACATTTCGGCCTGTCGAAATAAGTTCAGAACCATATATTCCTATCCCTCGCCATAGACTAGATATAGGAATACCAATTCCCTTAGCCAATAAAAGGCTGCTACTTATCATCTTGAAGCGGCATGGCTAGAGCTTCTGCAAATACGCCGAGAAGGTGCGGCGTTTCCATGCGCGTTCCTCACCTATCTTGCCCCTATTGATGTGCTTGTGCGATTTGTTGAATTTGTGCAGCTCCAGATGCCCGTCGAAAAACTCATGCACCGCATCTTCTCTCCACGCATACTCATACACCCCGAGCGCGGGGTGGATATAGGCGCCCGGTTCATCGGCCGGATGCTCGCGCAGGAGGCGCGCCGCATGCAAATCCTCGTCGGCGAGAAATGATTTGAAAAAGAGCCAGCCGCCCGGCTTGAGAACGCGCACTATTTCAGCGCGCAGTGCCTCACGCTGCGCTTCGCGCAAGAAGTGCGAGGTCATCATGTCGAGTACGAATGTTTGCGAGGCGTCGGCGAGCGGTAGCGGCTCACTGATGGAGCGGACTTCGTACGAGATAGGGAGTCCTTCGGAGGCTTTGCGGGCCTCTTCGATGGCGACATCGGAAATGTCGTAGCCTGTCCCCTTCATGCCGTAGGTATTGGCGAGATAGACGAGGTTGCGGCCGTTGCCGCAGCCGAGGTCGACGACTTTTGCAAACGGATTGAGGAATTCACGCTTGTACCCGCGCTCCAGAAAGCGCGTAAATTTCTCGAGGTCGTCGGAAGACTCACTCGAAAGCGCGAGGTGTGCCGAGGTCTTATATTCACGGTTCCAGAATTCCCTGTGGTCCATCGAGGGCATCATAACAGAAACGGCCCACCAAGGTGAGCCGTCTCGTTTTCTCTTTTTATTGCGGCTAGCGAGGAGCGAGTGGGGGCTTGCTCACACTTCGTCCGAGCGAAGACGCAAAAAGAATTTCGAAGAAATTCTTATTTTGCCGCTTGGAACGGGACGCCGATGTGTGCCAGGAATGCTTGCGCCTCTTTCTTGTTTTTTGCGGTCGTGGTGATGGTGATTGCGAGGCCGAAGATGTCCTTGGAGTCTTCGTCGGAGGTTTCGGGAAATACAATGTGCTCTTTGAACCCTATCGAGATGTTGCCCATCTCGTCGATGGAGGTCGTGCGGATGCCGCGGAAGTCCTTCACACGAGGCAAGACCACGTGGATGAGCTTGTCGAAAAATGCCTGCATGCGGGCGCCGCGAAGCGTCACCTGATAGCCGACGAGGTCTCCGATGCGCGACTTGAAGTTGGCGACCGCTTTCTTGGCACCGCGCACTGCGGGAGCCTGGCCGGTGATACGCGCGAGACGGTCCACGATGAGCTCCATGCGCTTTTTATCCTTGTTCACCTTGCCGACGCCCGTCGAGACGACGATTTTGAGGATTTTCGGCGTCTGCATCACATTCGTATAGCCCATGTCCGCCTTGAGCGCCTTGAATGCCTTGTTGTGTGTTGCTGTTTTCGCGTTCACCCCAGATGCAGTTTTTGTAGTCATACGTGATTTGTTTGCTGAAGTAATGTATCGAAGTTTGTTTCTAATATCAACTGGTTGTGTAATCAAAAAACTGCAACGGGGCAGGTATTATTTCAGTGTTTCCCCGCTTTTGACAGCGACGCGCTCGCGGCCGCCGTCTTTGGTGCGGACGATTTTGATGCGGGTCGGCTTGCCTGATTTCGGGTCGAGAAGCTGGACGTTGGACGCATGAATCGGCATCGGCTGTTCCACAATCTGGCCCTTGCCTCCCTGACGGGTGGCGCGGCGGTGACGCTTCACGACATTGATACCGTCGATGAGGACTTTGTTCTCCTTGGGGAACGCACGGACGATAGCGCCGCTCTCGCCGCGGTTCTTGCCTGCAATCACCATCACCTTGTCTCCTTTTTTGAGTTTCATACAATTATACGATTTCGGGCGCGAGTGTGCCGATGCGCTGGTATCCGCGCTCCACGACTTCGCGCGGGATGGGGCCGAAGACACGGCTCGCCTTGGGTTCAAACGGATCTTTCCCTGTACCAGCAATCAGTACGACGGCGTTCTCGTCGAAGCGGACGTAGCTGCCGTCCTTGCGGCGGTAGGCCTTGGCCTGACGAACGACGACCGCGCGGTGAACTTCCTTCTTCTTCACGGCTTTGCGGGGCTGGGCCGTCTGGATGGAGATGACAATCATGTCGCCGAGTTCCGCGTAGCGCTTCTTGGAACCGCCGAGAATCTTGAACACACGCCCGATCTGGCCGCCGGAGTTGTCTGCTATTTTGACGAGGCTTCTGTCCTGCAACATATGATTACTTTGTCTCGCCAAAGCCTTCGGCGGAGGCGGATTCGGTTTCCGTCGCTGCAGCCTTGGTGACCGCGACGAGGATGAAATTTTTGCGCTTGGAGATAGGGCGCGTCTCCTTGATGGTCACTTTGTCCCCAATCTTGGCGGTATTACCCGCATCGTGTACGAGGAACTTCTTGGAGAGGCGCATATACTTTTTGTACTTCGGGTGCTTCACATAACGCTCCACCGTGACGGTGGCCGTGTCTTTCATCGCCGATTTCACGACGGTGCCTTCGAATGTTTTTCCTTCTGTCTTTGCTTCAGTCATACAATTATTGCGACACCTTACGCGAATTCAGCTCGGTAAGCAAACGGGCGATGTCTTTGCGGAGATTGCGACCGCCCCGGACGTCGCGCGAGCGGCTTCCGGCGCCCTCAAAACGGAATACACGAAGCGCTTCACGCTTGTCGGCGAGGTTTTTCTGCAATTCTGCGATGTCTTTTGTTTTGAGGTCGGTCATATTATTGTCGTGCGACGACGCGTGCGGTCACGGGCAGTTTGGTACCGGCTTTGCGGAGCGCTTCGCGGGCGACCACTTCGGTGGCACCGTCGACTTCGAACAAGACGCGGCCCGGACGCACGTCGAAGACGTATCCGGCGAGGTCGCCTTTGCCGCTACCCATGCGCACTTCTGCGGCTTTGCGGGTGAACGGCCGGTCAGGAAAAATGCGCACCCACACCTTGGCGCCCTTGCCGGCGGCACGATGGAGCACACGACGAGCGGCTTCTATCTGATTGGAAGTGACGCGTGCCTGCGTCATTGCTTTGAGACCGAATGCACCAAACGCCACGGTGAGACCGCGTGTGTCGGGGGCATTGAGGCGCGCGCCGCGGCGGCGGCCTGACTGCCATTTGCGATGTTTTGTTTTCTTGGGAGCCAACATATTTAATTGTCTTTTCGGCCCGAGGCCGATCCGCCTTGGGCGGACTTATCGAAAATATCGCCGCGGTAAATCCAGACTTTGACGCCGATAACGCCGTACGGGAGGTAGGCCTGCTCGCGGGCGAAGTCGATGTCGGCGCGAAGCGTCTGCAGCGGCACACGACCGCGTTTGATTTCTTCGGTACGCGACATTTCCGCGCCGCCGAGGCGGCCGGCGATACCGATGCGCACACCCAAGACATCGCGATTGGCCATCACCTTTTCCACCGTCTGCTTGAGCACGCGGCGGAATGTCTGGCGCTTCTCGAGACCTTCGGCGACCATGTAGGCGACGACCGGTGCCTGCGATTCAGGCGAGCGGACCTCTTCAATATCGAGACGGACGGCCATTTTCGGCGCGCCCTTCACTTTGCGGATGACCTGCTCGATTTCTTTCGTGAGTTTGGTGCTTCCCTCTCCGCCGCGGCCGATGACAAGACCCGGACGCGAAGTCTTGATGAGAATGCGGATTGCCTTTTGGTTGCGCTCGATTTCGGTCGAGGTGACGTAGCTGCCGCGCAGGCGCTTCTTGAGAAAGCGGCGGATGCAGGCATCAACAATCACGTTGGTGCGGTATTCCGCGGGGGTCTTCGCAAACCAGCGGCTTTTCCAGTCGCGGATGATGCCGAGGCGATGTGCGTATGGATGTACGGTGTGTGTCATAAAAATAGGTGGTAGGGATTAGGTTGTAGGGACTAGTTTCTTCGCCGTTCGCTTTTTGGAAGACATTTTGGAGGGAGCTTTGGTCGCTGTTGCTTTTTTGGTTTGTTTTACTGCAACCTGTTCCCTATTCCCTATTCCCTGTTTTGCACCTCGCCCCGTTAGAGGCAAGCCGCCCTTAGCGGCTGCCGCACCTTTGGTGCGGGCCTCTAACGGGGCGAGCTCAAGCGTAACGATACTCATCGTGCGGTGGAATTGTGCGGCGCGGCCGCGGGCCATCGGCTTGAAACGCTTGAGCACTAGCCCCTTGTTGACGGCGATGGTCTTTACGAAAAGATTCTCCGGCGAATTGCCCGAGGAGCGGGCATTGGCGACGGCGGATTCAAGCAACTTCAAAAGCGCCGGTGAAGATTTTTGGGGCTGAAACGCGAGCAGAGAACGGGCGGCCGGCACGGACTTACCGCGAATGAGATTTGCCACAAGGCGGACCTTGCGCGGCGACTGGTGATAGTTTTTGAGAAGCGCTTTCATATATTATTTATAGTGAGTTTGCCTGTGGTGAATTTAATTGAACCATCGAACTATTTCTTCGCGGTCGCGGCGGTGGCCTTGGCAGCCTGTGCGGTCGCTATTTCAGAGGCCTTCGCGGCCATTTCGGCTTCCTTCTGCATCTTGCCTCCGTGTCGGAGGAATTTGGTCGTCGGAGCGAATTCGCCCAAGCGGTGCCCGACCATGTCCTCAGTCACGAACACTTCCTCGAAGTTCTTGCCCGTGTGCACGGAGAATGTGTATCCGACGAATTCCGGTGCAATTTGCGAGCGGCGCGCCCACGTCTTGATAGACCCCGCACCCGACTTGCGGGTCTGGACTTTCTTCATCAACTTTTCGTCGACGAAGGGGCCTTTTTTGAGACTTCTTGCCATGGTCAATTTAAAACCCGCCGGAGCGGGAGTCCGCACAATGTATAGGAAAAAAAAGAGTATGTCAAATTTCCACGGAGAATATGGAAAAAATCGAGGTCGTGTTGCAGGTCGCCGAAAGTATGGCATAGTGCTGGTCGCAATGCATGTATGGGAGGACTCTGCTATGGCCAAGAAATTGCCCCACGTCCTGATCCTCGATAGCTTCGCTGCTGCTGCCCGGTCGCTTACTTCGGGCATGGAAAAGTCCATGAAAGACGGCCTCATTGACGGGCCGGACGTCTTACTGCGGCGCAGTATTGAAATGTACGACGCTGTCGTCTTGGTCCGCCGAATGAAGCTGAGCCGCCGACAACGCACGTACGCAGGTAAACGCATCGAGGAGATCGCGACGTGCTATTTTCCGATTGCGGACCGCTACAGAGCACAATCGGAAGCGCCCGAGATTGGAAATCATTACACCCGTGCGTGGTTCCGCTATCTGAAACAACGCGTCACTACCGCATAAGGATTTCACTCTTCGCACATGGGAAGCCCGGCTTTGAAGCCGGGCTTTTTGTTTTCCCTTACCTGGAAAATAGCTTCGATGAATGAGATATAATCCCTATATGAAAATCCTGGTATTTGATGCCGACCAGTCTGTGCGGGAAACCTTTGCCTCGGGGCTCACGGGGCACGACATTGTATATATAGACGGCAGTGTTTCGCCCGAGGCGCTCACAGAACACGCGGATGCCGAGGTCGTGTCGCTTTTCGTGGCGTCGGGCTTTACCAAAGAGCACATTGCCGCGCTTCCCGCGCTCAAATGTATCGCGGCGCGCTCGACGGGTGTAGACAATATAGACATGGTTGCGGTGAAAGAACGCGGCATCGTGGTGTGCAATGTCCCCTCGTACGGGGCCCGTACGGTCGCGGAGTTCACCTTTGCGCTCCTCCTCGCTATCTCACGCCGTCTGCCGGAAGCCGCCAATCAGGTCCGGCAGGAGGGCAATTTCGAGACACGCGCACTGGAGGGTTTCGACCTCTTCGGCAGGACTATCGGCGTCATCGGTACGGGGGCGATAGGAAAGAATGTCGTGAAAATCGCGCAGGGCTTCGGCATGAAAGTACTGATGTTCGACAAATTCCCCGCACAAGGATTCGAAACGCCCGACGCGCGCTACGTACCGCTCGATGAACTCCTCGCACAATCCGATATCGTCACGCTCCACGTCCCCTATTTCCCCGAAAATCATCATCTCCTGAATCGCGAGGCAATCGCAAAGATGAAGCGCGGCGCCTACGTCATCAATACCGCGCGCGGCGAACTCATTGATACCGCCGCACTGCTCGAGGCGCTCAAGAGCGGCGCTGTTGCCGGTGCCGGACTCGACGTCCTCGAGGGAGAGCGCGCGCTCAAAGACGAAATGGAGCTTGTGATGGGCACCGAATCTATCAACACACTCAAAGCCGTGATACGCGACCACATGCTCATCGACATGCCGCGCGTCATCGTGACCCCGCACATCGCCTTCTTCTCGCGCGAGGCCTACACCGAGATACTTTCTACGAGCGCCAAGAATATCGCCAATTTCGCCGCGGGGACGCCCTCTAATATCGTGAAGATGTGAGCCATAGAATCACCAATTTCGACGAGTTGAATACCGGAGCGCTCCGCGAAAAAGCGCTGACGATTGCGGAGAGTGCCTACGCAGCGATAGACACTGATGCCGCGATACGCGCCAAAATTTCGTTCGAGGGAATGACGCTCGTCGTCGACGGACGCTCCTACGACCTCTCGTGGTTCCGTCGCATACGCGTCATCGGTTTCGGCAAAGTCTCGTGCGCCGCGGCGATGACTATCGAATCGCTTCTGCGCGGGCATATCACGAGCGGTGTCGTCATCGACGTCCGCCCCGGCGTCTGCGACGTGATAGAAATCGCGCAAGGCACCCACCCGAAACCATCTCCGGAGAATTTGGCGGTCAGTAAGCGCGTCGTCGATATGGCGCAGGATTCCGATGAGCGTGACCTCGTCATCGTCATCGTCTCCGGCGGCGGCTCCTCACTCCTGTGCTGGCCGGCGGAAGAATGCACACTATCCATGCGCCTCTACGACGACCTCTTGAAGACAGGCGCGACGATAGAAGAGATGAACACGGTGCGTAAACACATTTCTGATGTAAAAGGCGGCGGGCTTGCGAAAATGCTGCATCCCGCGACCGTCGTCGGGCTCGTGTTCTGCGATGTGCCGGGTGACCATTTTGAAGAAGTGGCCTCCGGCGCGACCTATATGGACAAGACGACGGTCGACGATGCGCGCGCCGTACTCGAGAAGTACCACCTTTCGGACTATGCGGTCCACGAAACACCCAAAGACCAGAAATTTTTTGAGCGCGTACACAACGTCCCCATCGTTTCCAATAGCACGGCGCTCGACGCGATGGAGAAAAAAGCGAGTGAACTCGGATTTTCCGTGGTGCGCGTAGGTAGCGACCTGTTCGACACGCCGCCCCAGCTCATAGAGAGACTCTTCACTCCGCTCAAGGGAAAGACAGCGGTTATCGGTGCCGGCGAGCCGAGCCTCACCATCACACACAAGGGCGGCAAAGGCGGCCGTTGCCAATACATCGCGCTGCAGGCGCTTGAGCGGGTGCACAACAACGAAATTCTCGTGGCATTCGCCTCCGACGGGATAGATAATACCGAGGCCGCCGGTGCGATTGCCGACACCGCTGTACGCAAAAACGCAGAGACAGGCGGTCTCTCCATCAAAGAACGTCTTGCTGATTACGATACGTATGCTTTTTTTGAGACATCCCGCGGCCTTATCTTTACCGGCAAGACCGACGCCAATGTCTCCGATTTGTTTCTTCTTCTTCGCGCATGATCCCGTTAGAGGCCACGGAAGACGATACCCGGATGTAGTGCATAATAAAGAACATCACTATGGTCGAATTCGCATCAAAACATAACACGGGAAGCTCCGCTTCCTGCCTCTAACGGGATGAATACCATTACCGACATACGTGCCACAACAATCCCCGACTCGCGCGGGAAACCGACGCTTTCTGTGACGGTCTTCGCCGGTGATGCGCAAGGCTCTTTTTCGGACCCCTCCGGTGCCTCCACCGGTTCGCACGAAGCGCGTGAATTGCGCGATGCGGATGGCGGTGAACAAATCGAGATTGTTCATGTCGAGCGGGATATAAAGCCGGCACTGCTCGGTATGGACGTGGCCGACCAATCCGGTATTGACGCGAAAATGATAGAACTCGACGGAACGCCGGACAAATCGCGCCTCGGCGGCAACGCTCTCATCGGCGTATCCATCGCCGCGGCAAAAGCCGCCGCCGCCGCACGGGGAATGCAGACATTCGAGCATCTGCGCACACTTGCCGATATCGCACCCTCGCGTCGCGTGCCGCTCCTCTACATGAATTACATCAACGGCGGCAAACACGCGAAATCGCCACTTTCATTTCAAGAGCACCTCATCGTGCCGGAGACCGAATCGGTCGCGGAGTCACTCGCGATGGCGAGTGATATCGGCGCACAGCTTGAGAAACTGATTTCGGAAAAATACGGTGCCGATACTCTCACAAATATGGGCGACGAGGGTGGCTATGTCATCCCCGAAAACCATCCGTCGGCGCCCTTCGAACTCCTCGTGCATGCCATCGAGAAGGCGGGTTACACGGGACGCGTGAACCTCGCGACCGATGTCGCCGCGTCATCTTTTTTTGAGAACGGCACGTACACAGTCGGCGGGGAACCGTGCACGGCACAACGGCTTGCCGAATTGCATGAATACCTTGCTCAGCACTTCCCTCTTCTCTCTATTGAAGACCCGTTCGAGGAAGGCTCGCTTGAAGAGTTTGCGCGCCTCCAGAAGAAACTCCCGCTCCGCATCGTCGGTGACGACCTCACAGTGACTTCCGCCGCGCGCATCCTCGAAGCTGCAAGTGCGGGCGCGATACGTGCCGTCATTATCAAACCAAACCAGGTCGGGACGCTCACGGAGACGCTCGAGGCGATGCGCGTGGCGCGAGAGAACAATATTGACTGTATCGTGAGCCACCGGAGCGGCGAGACCATGGACGATTTCGTCGCAGACCTCGCGTACGCTTTCGGCTGTTTCGGACTCAAGAGCGGCGCACCGCGAAAGCCCGAACGCGTTGTAAAATACAAGAGACTGCAGGCAATAAGCACATCATGAGTTCACGAGCACAAATAATCGCCAGTATCGGCCCCGCATCGGGTGATACCGGACTACTCGAAAAGATGATACAGGCGGGTATGGATGTGGCGCGCATCAACTTCTCGCACGGCACGCACGAGAGCAACGGTGGCTACATCAAGAATATTCGTGAGGCGGCCTCGCGCGCAGGAAAGAAAATCCCTGTCGTGCAGGACCTCGCGGGTCCGCGCGAGCAAACCGGTGCGACGCACTCATTTGATACCCACGCCGCCGAAATTACCGAAAAAGACCTCGACGACCTCGCGTTCGGTATCTCTGTCGGCGTCGATTACATCGCTCAGTCCTTCGTCGGGAACGCGGATGATGTACATGCACTGCGCAAAGCGATTGAGGGTCGCGGTGCCCGTATCCCCATCATTGCGAAAATCGAGCGGCAGGAAGCGCTCGACCACATAGTAGAAATCATCGCCGCCGCCGATGCCATCATGGTGGCGCGGGGCGATTTGGGACTCGCCGTCCCGATAGAAGAAATCCCTTTTATCGAGCGCGATATTATCGCCAAGACGAAATTCGCCAATAAGCCCGTTATCACCGCGACGCAAATGCTCCTTTCAATGAAAGACAATCCGGAGCCGACGCGCGCCGAAGTGACCGATGTGGAATACGCAATATTACTCGGCTCGGATGCGGTGATGCTCTCGGAAGAAACCGCCCTCGGAAAATATCCGCTTGAGGCGGTCGCGGAAATGGAGAAAATAGTTGCCCGTGCCGAGCGCGCGGAATCATTCACGGTTAATCTCCTCTAACAAAACCACCACCAAAAACCCCGGCTGACGCCGGGGTTTTGCACATGGGCACCATGTGATGGACTTACTGTGCGAGCTTGATGATGAGCGCTTTCAGTGCCGATTCGAGCGCGGTGAGTGCATTCGCGAGATTCACATTTGCACCCGACGCACTGATGGGCGCCTCGTAGCCGATGACAGACGGCGCGTCTGCCGGCTGGGTGCAGTTGCCGCCCGAAGTATCGCATTGGAACCACTCCCCGCGCACGCACTTTATCGACGGCGGTTTTCTGAATGCACTAAAATAGTCGAATTGAGAGATCGCGGCACCGAAGGACGCCTGCGCGACCATCTGCCCGTCGGCGACCGTCATCCCGCCGAGAACGGAACACGAGGTCGCGTTGACCGGCTCACTGCCGACGTACCCGCCGTATTGGTCTACCCATTCGCCGTTCGTACAGGTGTAGCGTTGCGTGACGATTTCCGATGACCCTCCCGACTGCGACGCCGCCCCGAAACACATCTTGAAGGCTATGGTGTCGCCGCGACCGCACGCCCTGACGGACACATCGACGAAGGTACCGGACTGATACGTCCTGTTGTTGTACACGCATCGATTGATAGCAGACATACCGCCCCTAAAGTCGGCTATCTTGTCGTAATTCACGCTGATGTTGACCGAAGCGTTGCCGCTTTCTGCCTTGTATTCGCCGTAGGTGCGATACACATGTGTCACGGTGCCGAGATTCGCGTTCCCGCTTGCTATGAGTAGCGGCGAACCGTCCCCGAACAAGATACTGTTTCCCACGCCGGTGAAGGTGACCATGAGCGGAGCGGAGCCCTCTTTCGGCGTTGCGGAGAGATTGCCTGACGACACTGTCCCGCCGACGACAATCGTCACGGTGCCGACAATTATATCCGTCACACCTGTGCAACCCCCCTGATTGCTCGACTCGCAATTATTCGGCTTCCGAAGTGTTGCAGTGTAGGTGCCATTCGCGGCGTAGGTGTGCGTTGCGGTCGCCAAACCACAGCCGCCGTACCCGAGCTGGCAGTTGTTTTGTAGCGCGCCACTTTGACCATCGCCGAAATTAATCCTATATGCATCCAGCCCGTTGACGATGTTTGACCGGAAGATGACGGCAAGCGGTGCGGGGCCTGATGTCGGCGAAGCGGCGAAAGTAGAGTTGCCGCCGCCATCATCATCATCACCGCCGTTTCCGCCGACTCTTACACTCGCGCTCGTCTGCGCGCTTCCCGCGTTGTTGGAAACGGTGAATGTCGGGCGATACGTGCCTGCACTCCGGTATGCGTGAGTGAACGAGCCGGATGCCTGAAGCGCGGATGTTGTGTTGCCCGCAAATGCGTTTAGCTGGTCGACGACACCTTCGTCTCCCCAAATCACGGAGTAGCGAAGGTTTGTATCGGCATTACTTGCAACTGAGGCTCGTACTGTCCACGTACCCGTCTGCCCGACCGCGAGCGCGGCCGGCCCGTCAACACCGCTTATCGATGGGGCCCCGCTACCACCCGTTCCGCCCGTCGCTGTAATCGTTATCGGGACGGCTGTCCCTTTCGCGAGGTATGTAATCGGTGTGTATTCACAGAAGCCGAAGCACGCGTTCGCCGGTGAGTACATTTGCGGGACAATGGTGTAGCTACCCGGGTTCGTGCGCCATACACCCGGATCGTCCGCCACCTCAAAACACTGTCCGCTACTGTTGCAGTTGCTACCGGGCACTGTCCAGGTGTAAGTACCGCTACCTGTTTTACCGCTGACGATGATGCCCTCGCTTCCGCCGTTTGGGCGCGTGAGCCAGAGACCGACACGCGCGTTCGACGGTACATTTCTTGCCTCCCACGAAATTGTCAGTTGCTGTCCTTGCGCGACGCGCGTACCCGCGGACGGTGAAGTAATTGTGACTGATGGCGCGTTGGGATCCACCGGACCGGTGACGGTAATCGTCATGGTGCCGACAGTGCGCGGTGCCGGCATCGCCTGGGCACAGTTCAGACCGGACGGACATTGTGGCATCGGCGGTTGGTAGATAAGTTTTGCGGAATATGTGCCGCTTGCTGTGTAGGTGTGGGAGGTAACTAAACTATTGTAGCCATTGCACGGTCCGCCGAAGCCCTCCGCACATACTCCCGCAGGCGCGTTCGAATCATAGGTAATCGCACCTGTTGTGCCGTCTCCGAATTCAACCGTATATGTACCGTCGTTGGTGGCAGGGGTCGTTGTTGTCCGGAATGTTACAGTGAGCGGCGCCGAGCCGGAACGCGGCGAGGCGGAGAAATTCGGGTTGTTGCCGTTGCACCAGCGCGCAATCCACGCGCGGGTGTTGGGGCCGATAGCTCCCCAACCGGTCGTCGCGTGGTCACCGGAAGAGACGATACCGTTTTGTGCCTGCAGTTTTTGCACGGCAGCTTCGGTCATGCGGCCGAAGAATCCAGTCGCGGAATCGCTCGAGAGCAGGCCTTGAGAGGAAAGAAACTTTTGCAATTCGACTACGTCATCGCCATTCGCGCCGTATGCGAGGGCACGCCTGAACGCGGGGCATATGTACGAAGGATTAGGACGCACGGAGGTCGAAACAGCCGTCCCGACACCTACTCCGCCGCCGGTTACCGTATTTGTCCCCTGCTGTTGCGTAAGTTGTGATTGCAACTGTTTGAGTTGACCGAGCAAGCCCGCAATTTGCGTCTGCAAGTCAGTTAGAGTATCCGCCGAGGAGATTAGAGGAGACGCAAGTAATGCGATACCGAGACCCGTGAGCGCGATTTTTTTAAGCATAGAGAATTAGCCCCTAGTGGTAATAGCTACATCTTACACCCTCTCCTGGACCCAAAACGCGGCGTGTGGATACGCCGCGTTTTGTTGAAATCTCCTTTGATTACTTACGCTTGCCAACCTTGCGGCGGGTGACGATAAAGACGTTGGAGTACTTCTTGGGGCGGCGGGTCTTCTGACCCTTGCCGGACGGTTTGCCCCACATGGTCTTCGCGCGCCTTAGACCCCGGCCCTGTTTGCCTTCACCACCACCGTGCGGGTGGTCGACAGGATTCATGGCGGTACCGCGCACCGTCGGGCGGATGCCCTTCCAGCGCGAGCGGCCTGCCTTACCGTAATTTTCGAGACGGTGTTCTTCGTTGGAAACTTCGCCGACGGATGCCCAGCACGTCGAGATGACGCGGCGCACTTCGGTCGACGGGAGCTTGAGGTGCGTGTAACCGCTGTCCTGCGCGACGACTTCGGCGAAATTGCCGGCGGAGCGCGCGAGCGCAGCCTTCGAGCCCGGCTTAATCTCGATGTTGTAGACGAAGGTGCCGACCGGCATTGAGCCAAGCGGGAGACGATTGGCGTTTTTGACCGGCGCCGTCTCACTGACGATGAACGTGTCGCCCACTTTCACATTGCGCGGGAGCGTGACATAGCGTTTCGCACCGTCGGCATAGACCGCAAGGCCGATGAATGCCGAGCGGAACGGGTCGTACTCGATGGTCGAGATTTTCGCGGGAATATTCTTCTTGTCGAAACGGAAATCGACATCGCGGTGGCGGCGTTTGTGCCCGCCGCCCTGATGACGCACCGTGATGCGGCCGTGACTGTTGCGCCCGCCGCGACCGCGCGCGCCCTTGAGGAGCGGCTTATGCGGCTTGTCGCCCGAGAGCGCTTCGCGGTAATTCACGCGCGTCATCTGACGCAAGCTCTTGGTGACCGGTTTGTAGGTTTTGATACTCATAGTTATGCAGCTGTTATGGTCTCTCCGCTCTTGAGGTATACATACGCCTTTTTGCCGCCGCGCTTGAGGCCTTCGCGACCCGTACGCATATTTTTGCGCGTCTTCGTCGGGACGTTTACGACAGCGACTTTGCGGGGCGTGACCTTGTAGAGCGCGCGGATGGCGAGCATGATGTCGCGCTTCGTCGCACTCTGCGCAACATCAAACGCATAGACATTCATCCCCTGCTGCATCGACGCCTTCTCGGTGATACGCACATGCTTCAGGACATGCGAGAGGTCCCATCCTCCGCCAAGGCTTCGGAGGGCAGGCGTGCCGGCGCTCTGCGAAGATGCTTCCTTCACAGAGGGAGTTGCCGCTTTTCCTCCGGAGGAGGATCCGCCTTGGGCGGACTTTTCTGTTTTTTTGCTGAAGAGTGCCATATGAGTAGGGATTAGGTTATAGGGATTAGGGATTAGGCGGACTTCTTAGCGGCGCGCTTTTCGACTATTTTGAGTGAGGCCTCCGGATTCTCGACGATGAGGAATTTGTATTTGAGGACGTCGACCGGATTGAGGTTCGCCACACTGTCGCATTCCACCGAGCCGATATTGCGAAAGCTTTTCATCGTCGCTTCGGTGCGCTCGGGAATCGCCACAAGTGCGGCATTGCGGCGCGATGACAGACGTTCGAACCCCTTCACGCCAGAGAGCGCCATGAGCGCTTTCTTTGCATCCGCGGTCTTCGGCGTCGAAAATCCGAACGAGTCGACGAGAATCAGTTCCCCGTCCTTCATCTTGCGGGAGAGCGCCATGAAGAGCGCCTTTGCGCGCATCTTTTTCGGGAGCGTGCGGGCGTAGACCTTTTCGTTGCGCGGGCCATGTGTCACACCGCCGCCTTTCCAGATGGGAGAGCGCGAGGAGCCGTGACGTGCACGGCCGGTGCCTTTTTGCTGCCAGGGCTTTTTGCCGCCGCCTCGGACATCACCGCGCCCCTTGGTGTGAGCGACGAGCGTACGGGCATTGGCCTGCATCGTGGTAACCACCTGATGCATGAGTGAATCATTCCATGCCACACCGAAAATGTTCTCCGGAAGTTCCACGGAACCCGTCTTTTTGCCCTGAATGTTGTAGATGTCAGATTTCATCCCATTAGAAACCGCAGTCGCAGCGCGAGTGCTGTTCGTCTTTTTTTCTGCTGTTTTGTTTTCGTTGTTCATAGTGTGTTTGTTTCTAACGGGACAGGTACAAATTATTTGATTGCGCGGATTTCGACAAGTGTGCCCGGACGACCCGGAACAGCGCCGGAAATGAGAAGCGTATTGGTTTCCGTATCAACCTGCAACACCTTGAGATTGCGCACCGTGACGCGGTCCCCGCCCATGCGACCTGCCATGCGCATGCCCTTGACGACGCGACCGCCCGCGCGACCGCCGCCGCCGATAGAGCCCGGCGCGCGCTCTTTGTTCTTCTGACCGTGCGAGCGCGGACCGCCCGAAAAGCCGTGACGCTTCACGACACCCTGAAAGCCTTTGCCTTTTGAAATAGCGGAGACTTCGACGACGTCGCCCGGGACGAATATTGAAATATCGATGGTATCGCCCGCCTGCGCCGAGGCTTCGGCGGGCAGGCCGCGCCCGCCTTCCGATTTAAACTCACGAAGATAGCGGAAAGGCTTTCCGTGTTGCGGTTTGTTTATATTCTTCTCTCGGCGAACGCCGGCACCTACCTGCATGGCTTCATAGCCGTCTTTCTCTTTGGTCTTTACCTGAGTGACAGTGAGCGGCGCGGCTACTATCGCCGTCGCAGCATGAACGACGCCCTTCTCGTCGAAGACTTGCGTCATTTTGCCCTTGGTGCCCAAGAAAAACTTTGTGTTGGATTTCACCCCGTTAGAAGCTTTGTCTGCCATAGAATGTTTGTTTACCCTAGCGTTCGATTTTCAGTGTGAACACCGACAGAAGTTGGCTTCTAACGGGGTTCATATCTGAAAAAAGAAAATCGCGCTCAACAGCGCGGTATCTTCCCCGCACCATTGGTCCAGCTCCAGTTTTGTTTTTCTGAAGTAAACCCCAAAACTGGGGCTGGACATAGCGTGAGAGGAGTATACAGAAGAGAACTAATTTTGCAAATAGCCGGACGCGAGCGGGGCGGCGGCTTCAAGCGGACGCCGGTGATGAGTTTGGAGTGCATTTATCAAGAGGAATAGGAGCGCACATGCGGCGAGCCAGATGGGAATGAAATAATCCGGTCCTTCAAAACCGAACGCATCATTAATGGTGCACAGATACACGGGAAAGCCCGTGCAACTATTTGCCGCAGTCGTCCCTGATGCGGGGAGCGGGCGCCACGTGATGTCGGAGGGCGTGAGACCTTTCTGTTGCGCGCGCTGTGAAAGCGCGGAGACCATCGCATCGATTTGCGCCTGCGACATCTCCGCGGTGCGCGGGTCGCCGTAGAGCGCCGCACGGATGGTTGCATTGAGGTCGGCAGTCTGCGCGTGTACGAGAAGCGGAAACGCCGACAACATACCTGCCACCATGAGTCCTTGCACAAGGCGGAGTCGCAACACGTTCATATCAGCAGTATACCAAGAGCGGCCGCTCACAGCGGCCGCTCACGTACTGTATGTGAACAACATCAAAGCTCCATAAAACTCGGCAAGACGTTCACGGTGGCGGTTTCCTGCACGGTCGGGGGTGACGCGCCTTCGAGTGAGCGGCACAGGAGGG
>JBBTSX010000011.1:0-59777 GCA_038064535.1 Patescibacteria group bacterium | reverse complement strand
AATTATCAAAAACTGTCTGAAATTCTTGGTGCCCTTTTATTACTGGCTACTTCGGGGTAGGACCTACGCCCAATCAATTGGTTTTTTGGAGTGAGCTGATAGATATTCGTTCGTTTTGCTGAACGGTTTGGAGCCGAAGAAGCCGTTGTATGCCGAAAATGGTGATGGATGCGGCGATTCGATGACGAGGTGCTTGGCACGGTCTATGTGCGCGCCTTTCTGCTTGGCGTAATTGCCCCAGAGTATGAAAACAAGATTCTCGCGCTCTTCCGAGAGCTTGCGTATCACCGCATCGGTGAATTGTTCCCATCCCTTCCCCTGATGCGAGCCGGCTTGGCGCGCACTTACCGTGAGCGTCGCATTGAGTAGCAGAACACCCTGCTTGGCCCAGCGCTCCAAGTCCCCTGTTTTATTTATCAAAGATTTCCCAAGGTCACTTTCTATTTCTTTAAAAATATTTTGAAGAGACGGCGGCAGGCGCTGCCCGTCGGAGACCGCGAAGCACAGGCCGTTGGCCTGATTGGGTCCGTGGTACGGGTCTTGGCCGAGGATAACGACCTCGACGTTGTCAAAAGGGCACAGCTCGAACGCTCGAAAAATATTCTTGGGCGGCGGATACACGATACCGTGCTGATATTCGCTTTTGACGAACTCGCGCAGTGTCTTGAAATAGCCTTTGCCGAATTCGTCCTTCAGCACCGACTTCCACGACGCTTCAATATTTACCTCTTTCTCCATGCCGCCAGTATACAGAAAAGTGCGAGCAGCGCCGCGTTCCCTAGTATGAGTCAACCCACCGTGAACGCGAGCGTGACGGCGGATACGACAGCGACTACGAGGCCGAACTTTTGATGCCGTATGAGTCTTTCGCCGCCAAACGTGAGCCCGAGCAATGCTGCGAGGACGATGTAACTCTCGGTAAGGCCCGTCGCAATTCCAATCGGGAGGTAGAGCGCGCTTGCAGAGTATGCCACCCACGCGATGTTGTCGCTCACGCTCACGGCAAGTATCAATCCCTTGTTCTTCTTGAAGTTGTGCCAAAGTTTCCACGTCTGTCGCGTATACACGAGGAAAGCCAGCGTCGCCACCGCCATAAACGTACTCGTGAACCAATTAATCATCAGAGGCGTCGTCTCGCGCGAGCCAAAACCGTACAGGAAGTTGGCAAGGCCCATTCCCAATGTAGCTATGATGGCGACAAGCACGCCCCGTTCCAGCGTCCTCGCGTGAATACCCGTCAAATGTTTATTTGAAACCAGATAGATACCCACGAGCAAAGATATAATCAGCCCAATCTGAAGCGGTGATATTTTCTCTCCGAGGATAAATGTGGCAAGCGCCACGGTCACAGGCACCTCCAGAGCGAGTATCGGCTCGATGACGGCAATCTTCCCCACTCGGAGCGCGTCGAAGTCCAGAAGTGCCGCCACGAATATGACGAAGCTTGTGCCGCCAAGTACCCACAAATCGGAGGTACTGAGGGTGCTCAGAGAGTCGTACACGAACGGAAACAGAACGACCGTGCCGAAGAATGTGATGACAAAAAGCGCCTCCCAGTCGCCTATCTTTCGTGCACTTTTTTGTATGAGAAAGTCACCGAGTCCCCACGCCGCGACCGCAATCAGTACGAAGAGAATGCCCATGAGTAACTACGCAAGCGCGCCCTCGCGCTTCAAAATTTCCTGCTTGCGCAATGTGCCGCCGCGGTTGTAATCGCCGAATCCCCCATCAGTGCGCACCACGCGGTGGCACGGGATAGTGTCGTCGTAATTCGTGCGCATAATAGCGCCGACCGCACGCGCCGCGTGCGGGTTCCCCGCCTTCGTCGCAACCTCTTTGTACGTCATCGTCTTCCCCTGCGGAATCTTGCGGACAATGTCGCGCACTTTGTCGGCAAACGATTTCATTGGTGCATTATACCCCGTAGCACCTTGCGGATAATAGTTTTCCGGATGGAATTGGTGAACTCGCCGAGTACATTATAGCAAGCCGACCGGCCGCTTATAATGTTCTCGCTATATACCCAGAGATTTGGTTTCTTTGCCTTTCTTTGCAAGTGCCTGCAATTTTTTTCCCGCAAACTCGCGGTACCGGCAGTAATCGCAATCCTCGGACGGTGCGGGTATCTCCTCACTATCGAGACATTTCTTGATATCCATCAGCGTGCCCTCCACCCACGAAGCGTCGCCCTTGTGCGCAATCAGCGTCACTTCGAATTCGAGACGTCCATCGAATGATTTGTTGTCTTTGCTCGCGTTGGCATAGACGAAGTAGCCCGTATCCGAGACCTTGAAACCGTTCTGACGGAACAACCACTGATACACCTCCATCTGATGCTTATAACCGTCGTGCCATTCCTGATCCAGTGCTTCGATTTTCTCGTCTTTGCTCGTCGATTTGTAGTCCACTATCATAAGCTCGCCCTTGGGATTCACCCACACATCGTCTATTGCGCCCGAGACGGTGAAGCCCGTCGGCTCGTGCTTGCAATCGATGCCCTTGAAATTCTCGCGCCAAATATCCATCTTGGCGTGCTGAAAAGGCACCGCGTCCACGCCGTACTGCTCCATCAGCGGATGCGACGTCTTCCCCGCGCGGTGAATATCAAACTCTTTTTTGAGGAGCGCGTCGACGGCGGAGTTGAGATTGAACGGAAATCCCGGCGGCCGCGCGGTGCCAAGCTTGTTGTCGAGATAGAAACAGCGCGGGCAGTCCTGAAACAGGCCGATTTTTGACCTCGAGAGCCGCCATTTATTGCCGCCGTAATTCCAATCCGTCTTCCGGTCGGGTTTGTAGTACTGAGACATAGTTATAATCGTTGTACACGTTTTAATCGTTCTAGTCGAGGGATTCCGCGTTTACAACGCTTAGAACAATTACAACGGGAACTTTCAAACGCTATGGTGTTTTGCCTGGGGACTCGGCATGATTCGCGAGCGCTTGGTGGCCTTCGAACCAATGTTTGAACCGGTTCTCTACGTACCACATGCCCGTGAACATGATGAGGGAAAGGAGTGCCGCAAAGATGGAGACCGAGTACATGCCGAAGCCCACCGCCATACCGATGGCGGCCGTTATCCAAAGACCCGCCGCGGTTGTGATGCCATGCAGTGAATCGCCGCGGAAAATGATAAGCCCGCCGCCGAGGAAGCCGATACCCGTGATGATGCCGGCGGCAAGAAACGTCGGCTGTACATCCGCGACACCGAGAAATGCGATATTTACGTAATTGCCGATGACAACGAAAAGACACGAGCCGAGTGCGACGAGTCCGAACGTGCGCGTGCCGGCGGGTTGGCGGGCAAGTATCGCGCGCTCCGTGCCGATGACTCCGCCGAGAACTATCGCAAGCACAAGCTTGAAGAACATGATGCTCGTCGGGTCGATAAATTGCGCCGTAGTTTGCATGCGTCAATTATACGCTCAAATCGAACATAATTGTTTCGCTTCTTCAAGTACCTGTGGAATCTTGCCCGGTGCGACGCCGTACTCACGGAGTGTATGCGGGTCCTGTACACTCTTGCACAAGACGACTTTGTTCTCCAAAAGGCGACGTTTTTCTCCCTCGGAAAGCGTAGTCAGAGCCGTGAGCGGATGCACTTTCCCCTCCTCTATCATCTGCATCAGTCCGCGGGTGCGCGGATAGTCCCACCCGATAACCGTGAGATTGGAACATCGCGCATAACGGATGGCATTGCGCGTCAGAACCGTATTGGTAACAAGCCAGCCCTCATCCACCCGCGAAGAGGCAAGCGGCGCCTGGCGGAGGTCGTCGTAACGGGCCTTCACATAGAGCGCGTCTTTGATGTCGGTCTTGCCGCCCGGCTCGTTGTGGAATTTGGCCTCGATGCCGACCCGCTTGACGCCTGCCTGCCCGCCGCTGGGCGCAGGCAGGTCCTTCTCGGCGAGCACGTCTACCTCATGCGGAGCACAGCGGCCCATGAGCGTCACATCGGTGCGCACGCGCCAGCCGTGTGCACGCAACACTTCGGCAAGAAATTGTTCAAAAGGAAATCCTGAGGGGCCCAGCGCAAACACCGCCCGCTTCACCGAGTATCGGGCCGCGATGGGTGTCGCCTCGTCTTTCTTAAGCAATGAAAACGCACGCCGGTAGATATCCTCGGTCGTCATGAGCGGCCGGAGCTCCTTGATGACCTCCGAGAGAATACGCGCGCGTATAGTCGACGATGCGCCTGCGTGCGACAGCGAGCGCTCGAGCTTTACCGGATCAAAAGGCTCCTGTTCCCCGTCTGCTTTTGTTATGAAAATGTGAGACATGTTCAATTGCGTTGAATGACAGGAATCACCGCGAGCCGGAGCGGAGTATCGTCGAGCGAGCCGATAAATTCTATGCCCGCCGAGGGCGCGAACACGACCACACGAAACGACCGAGGCGTATCTTCCCGTATGCAGGCCACCGACGGCTCCTCCCAGCTCGTAAAAATCAGGTGGTATGTCGTTGTCGAAAGTTGTGTAGTGCGCTCCGATATCTGCGCACAAGTAGAAGGCGCCATGATGATACCCGAGAGATAGTGCACGCCGGGCTTGAGAGAGTCGCGGATGAGGACAATACGGCTCTCATCGATTGCTTGCGCGCGGATAGCGCTTCCCGCAACGAGAAATACCGTGTACGAAACCGCGCACGCAATGATAAAGAACCACACGAGGCGCACGAGCGCTTCTTTCATCCCGTTAGAGACAGGAAGCGGTTACGCTTCCCGCCCGGCTATGAGCTGATAATCCGACCACAGACACTCTCTGTATCATCAAAAAAACATGACTCCGTCTTCCGCAGTCTCTAACGGGATTCATTACGCACATTGTACCCCGACTGCGGGCTCACAAGAGACTCCCCGCACTCCGACTGCGGATATCAACTCCGGCCCGTCACCTCAATTTTCCTGACTTCTTGCGTCTTTGTCGAAGCGACCACGGGAGCGGCGTCTTTTGCGATGATGCCGCCGCCGAGACAGCGGCCGCCGTCATACACAACGGCTGATTGACCGGGGGCGACGACGTGAGGCTCGCTAAAGTCGATATAGGCACGCTTAGCTTCACTGCGCAGCTTGATGGCAAGCGGCGTCTCGCGGTAGCGCGTCTGCACGGCAAGTCCAGTGAGGAACGACGGGGCGGCACCCGATATCCAATGCATGTCCGGCACATGGATGCTCGCGCGCGCCGCATCGGAGCGGTTTGCCGACACTATCACGATGTTGTTTTTGGTATCAATACCGGTGACATAGTGCGGCGTCTTCGCCAACTGCTTTTTGGTGATGGTAAACCCGTGCCGCTGTCCGATAGTGTAGAGCGCGGCGCCTTCGTGTACGCCGACAATGTGGCCCTTCTTGTCGGTCACCCTCCCGTCGGCAACTGTGATAAAACGCTTCAGGAAATCGCGCATGCTGACGTCGCCGACAAAACACAGCCCCTGACTGTCGGGTTTCTGCGCGACGGGGAGTGAATGCGCTTTTGCATACGCGCGCACTTGTTTTTTTGTCATTGCGCCGACGGGGAACGCCGCCCGCGAAAGGTCACTCTGACTGAGTTGGTACAAAAAGTAGGACTGGTCTTTTGACGCATCCGCTCCGCGCCACAGCTCGGGGCCGTACTCACCTTTCTTGATTTGCGCATAATGCCCCGTCGCGACAACGTCGGCGCCCTCCGCGCGCGCCCATTTCGAAAAAGCGCCGAATTTGATACTGCGGTTGCACAATACGTCGGGATTCGGCGTCTCTCCGGCTTCATACGATGAAATCATTTTTGTGACGACTTCGTTTTTGTACTCTTCGGACAAATCAATTTCCTTGAACGGAATGCCAAGCGCCGCGGCGACGCGCATCGCATCGAGCCGGTCTCTCTGCCACGTGCACTCGATAAATTCCGGTTGCCAAATCTTTATGAATACGCCCACCACCTTGTGCCCCTGCTCTTTGAGAAGCGCGGCGCTCACCGCGCTATCTACACCCCCGGAGAGTCCGACAAAAACCGTATGTGCCATCGCACTACTATATCAAGTTTAGAAATACCGCGCTTTGTTGGCGAGCTGGCACGCGTAATTCTTGCAGAAATGCGTCACGCCGCGCCGGTCAGCGAGAAAATACAGGTAATCGTTCTTCGTCGGGACGGCCGCCGCGACAAGCGAATCGAGCGACGGGTTCCCTATCGGCGTCGGTGGAAGACCTTTGTTGATGTATGTGTTGTACGCCGAGGGCGTGACAAGGTCCTTCATCGTGATTTGGAACGTGCCCTTGCCGTGTGTGTAGGCGAATGTCACGTCGACCTGCAACGGCATTCCCTTCCTGATACGGTTCCACAACACGCCGGAAATCATCTTGCGGTCGGCTGTATTGTACGCCTCGCGCTCGAGGATGGATGCCATAACGACAATGTCGCTCACACTGCGCGTCGAGCTCGCAATCAGCGGCGCAATCGATGTGATTTTGGAGTCGAAATTCTGGCGGAGTGTTTGTATCACCGTTCCTTCGTCGGCGTTGGGAAGAAAGAAATACGTGTCGGGAAAGAGGTACCCCTCCTGCGGTTGCGCCTGCGCGAGAAAGTTCTCTTTGTTGAAGCGCTCCAAGTGAACGCTGAAAATCGCCGCCATCTCTTTCACCGTCGCCCCCTCGGGGACGCGAATCCTCGCCGGCTCGAGCCCGAACGCGCCGACCGACATCGCACGCGCGATAGAAAAGAGTTCGCGCGGCTCTTTGAACAGGTAATCGCCCGCCTGCGCGGTGCGCGTGGTGCCGAAAAGCGTCATCAACACTCTGAACGCAAACGGCGAACGTATGACACCGTCGTCGTACAGCGTCTGCGCGATTTGGCTCAGTGTTTCCCCCTGCGGCACAGAGACCAGCTTGTCTATCGGAAAATTATCGGGAGCCTGTATCAATGCGACCCACGCATACGTTGACAATGTCCCGAGTATAACGAGAACTATGATGGTGCGGCGATTGGCGTGCAGGCGCCACCGCTCCGAAAGGCGTAGCTGTACGCCGTCGAGTGCGGCAAAAAACTGCTCCAGTGCGGCCTTGAGTGAATCCATGGACTATTTCGGGAGGTTCGCAGGCGGCTCGGCCTTGGTCGCGGCCATACGCTGAATACCCGGCGTGGCGGTGGCACGACTCGGCGGATGCCACAGAGAAGCTATCGTTTCGTTGGTCAGCACGTTGGTCGGCAATATCCACGGTGAATTAAAGAACGAGCGCCGGCGGTACGCGTCGTGCACGCGATACGTCTGGTTTATCCAACGCAAGTCGTGGACGTCCTGCCACGGGTAGTCGAAGTCGCAATGCCATTTCTTCGGCCGCAGGTGCGTCCCATACTGCGGATTGCCGAACGGACGCCATATCCAACGAAATCCCGTGTAAATCGGACCGCGCAACTCACCCTCGGTCCAGTAAATACCGCGCATACCGACTTGGAACGGGTACTTGCCGAGGTGACGCTCCATCGATTTCATCATTTCCTGCTGCTTCCATGATGGGCGCGGTGACACGTGCTTGTCCTCCTCTTCGCCGTGCTCCGCAAGAACTTCCTTGAGGGTATCCGCCGGAATGATGGCGGCCTCGGCTCGCAGTTTGTTGACTTCGTTTTCCACCATATTTTTCCACAGGCCGTCTTCGTCGGGGAGGCCGAGCGGATTGAGTATGAATCGCTTACCGGATTTTCTCAGTACGATTTGTATCCAGAGTTGCTCGTTGGGCTTGATACTGCTCATAAATTCCAGAATATTGGAAAGAGGGTCGATTTTGAACTCCTCTTTCGGGTCTTTGTCCAATTCGAAATCAATGTATGTACGCGGCTGGTATGCATTGATTCTGAAATCCATCTGGCCTATGTCCATATATGTCATGAGGGGCCACTCGACGCCCCATGCCATGTGTTTTTCCGGATCGTACTGGAATTTCGTCGCATAGTCTTCGACTTCGACGATTTCAATCTCGGGGTACTGCGAATACATCATTATTTCCATGATGTCCTTGTAGGGTTTCCAACACCAAATGTAAAAATGAATGTCGCCTCCGAAGCTCACTATTTCCAAAGAAAAGAACGGACGCACCTGTCCCCTCCATGCACGGTGGAGGAAGGTCGTCTCGCCCGAAGAGAGATTGAGGCTCGTAAGCGCAAGCTCCATCGCGCGGGGTGAGCGGGCAACCTCGCGCGGTATCTTCATCTCGAGCAGTACCGGCTGGCGGCCGGAAATATAGAGCGATTGAATGTAGGTGACCCAGGCCTTCCAGGCACCGATGACGAGTCCGATAGGAACCCATATCGGTGCCGTCGCGACAAGCCAATTGAACGTGAAGAGCGGGAGATTGGGAATGAAATTACCGAGGATAAAGTAGAGGCCGGCAAAAATAATGCCTAAAAAAAGTGCGCGCGAAATACCCCACTCGCCCCAGTATTCAATGTCGAACAGTCCGCCTAGAAAGTGCCGGAATGGTCCGTGTCCGCCGTGCGCCATGACGATATTTTAACACGAACGCCCCATCATGGGGCGTTCGTGGAGAACTGGTGTTCTGTGGAGTTTATTTTGTCAGCGAATAGCGACCGTCGGAAAGGCGTGTAAACATACTATTCTGAAGATTGACCGAGATGGTCGCGTCTTTGACGTAGCGCTCGCGCTTCACGCGCTCGATGACGTCCTCGCGAGAGAGCGGTCCTTCACGCTCGATAATCCCTTTGATGACCTCGCGCACGACGCCCGGCTCATAGCCCCACTCCTTGAGCGCGTACAGGCCGCGTCCGACAAGCACGAAGCGATTGTCCTTGATGAGTTCGTTGTGGGTCGTCGCGGGATGCGTCTCGCGGCCGAAAAGTTTTTCGATACCTTTGGCGACCTCGGTGAAGTGCATCGGGCTGCCGTGGCGCTTGAGCGTGAGGTAGGCGAAATCGCGCGTGTTCTTGATGCGTACATGCGGAGACTCCTGCCGGCCCCATTCGCCGAGCGGATTTTTGCCGACGCGCTTCGAAATGAGGAGCCAGCGCGTCATGACGTCGTCGGGACGGTTCTTCACTCCCTGTTGTTTGAGGTGCTTTGCGAACAACTGCAAAAATTCATCTTCCGGTGTAAGACGGTTTGTTTCTAGTGATTCATAGAGCGCAGAAAGCGCCTGCTCCACCTGTTCAGCGAGTTGTTCGTCAATGTGCCAACGCGTCTTGAAATCGGCGTCTTCGCGGCGGAAATCGAAATGATGCCCGACGGTGAACAAAAAGACGATGTGGTTGTGGTCGCCCTCGTTCTTGGCGATTTCGCGGAGCACAGTCTCTTCGGCGAGTACACCGCCGAGAGCATTGAGCGCACGCTTGAGGTCTTCGAGAGTGGGCGCGTGCGTTTCGTACGCGTCGGAATCGCGCACGGTCGAAAGACCGTGATTTTCTATCTGGCGGATGCGCTCGCGGGTGATGCCGTACTCCTGCCCGATGGCGTCGAGGGTACGGGACTCACCTTTGCCGGAAAGACCGAAACGATCAATAAGCACGCGGCGAGAGCGCTCAGGAAGCTCCGAAAGGAGCTCTTTTGTGACGTTTTTGACCGAGAATGAAAGCATGGTATATGGGCGATTTCTATAGCCAATTTGACTATTTGGAATGCCGTGGCTTTGTTGTAACAAATACGGCGCCCCGCGTCAAGCTCTTGTACGAATCCACTGCTTTTCTCACATACACTTAATGTACGCGGTCGCGCAGAATTAGTGTATGCGTATTTCTTGCGGTTTTTAAGCCACCTTTCGACTTCGGAGTTTAGCTCCCAAGTTGCATATTCCCTATTGGTGACGATAGCTTACAAATGGGAATATGGTGGCAAGGACTACCCTTGCTCTTTACTTTTTTGCTCTTTAGAATTATATCTCGGCGATTACTGAAAGTGCCAGATGGTCGGAGCCGGCCGCATCGTGAACCTTGAATGAGTGTGTTTTTATATCCTTGCTGGTGAAAATGTAGTCCAAGCGGGTAGTAGGAATTGCCTGCGGGTCGCAAATACGACAGTCAAATAGATTTGCATTTAACGTGGGTACTGATGCGCTATGCGTATCCACCAAGACTTTTCTCATCTTCTGTATAACTGCACTACTGGGAGTTGCGTTAAAGTCTCCCATAACCATAAGATGGTCTGGAGCAAGTGCTTCGACAAGATTTTTTGCTTGAAGTTCTTGAGTATCTGACGATTGTTGGTGCGTGTGTAGGAGGTGGGTACTGAACACATGCAGTATTGTTTCTCCAACTTTTATATCTGCCCGCAACGCATTGCGACTGTCGGTGTCCGACAAGGTATATATCTCTGAGCTTACGATTGGGTACTTGCTGAAAATCGCGTTACTCATGGTTCTTCCGTCTTTTTTTATCGTCAGAACCGGAGCAATTACATGCTGGTAACCCAGCCCTTTGAGGAAGCCGATTGTATCCCTTGTAGGGTCGTCTGGCACTACTTCCTGCAGTCCAAGGATATCTGCGTCGAAAGATGCAAGAAATCGTGAAATCTCATCAAAATGCCCGTCATACCAAATATTCCAAGAAAGAATCTTTAGTTGCATGAAGAAATTATACCTTGGCTAACTGGGCGTTTGATACGACGTTAGAGCCCCTACTTATGTCAATGAACCCCAAGACCGCCCAATCCACCCCCTGTCCACAGGCAACTCCCATATCTTGCAACTTCGCCGTGAATTCGAAAAATCTCACCGTGCTAGAATCGCCAGATGATTGCCCAAGCGACTCGCGTGCCGCCGCAAGATATTGAAATGGAAAAGGCGCTTCTCGGCGCACTGCTTCTTTCCCCCGGAGCAATGTACGAAATCGTCGACGTCGTCGGCGTTGACTCTTTTTATGCCGGCAAACACCGCACCATATTCGACGCCATGCTCAGCCTGCATACCAAGGGCGAGCCCATCGATGTCGTCACCGTCTCCGGCAAACTCAAAGAGCGCAAAGAGCTGACCGCAATCGGAGGCGTCGCATATCTATCCGAAGTCGCCGGTGCCGCCGCCTCCCCCGGCTCGGCGCGCCACTACGCACAGAGCGTCCAGACAAAATTCGTACTCCGCAGTCTCATCGAGGCGGCGGCGAAAATCGGCGAGCTCGGGTTTCAGGAAGACCGCGACATCGAGCAGGTGCTCGACGACGCGCAGTCCGCAGTTTTCCAAGTCACCAATTCCCCGATGCTTCAGAGCTTCAGCGCCATCAAAGAGGAGCTTGCAGGCGCGTGGGAACGGCTCGAATTATTGCAAAAACACAAAGGCGCTTTGCGCGGAGTACCGACCGGCTTTCCCCAGCTCGACAACATGCTCTCCGGTCTCCAAAAATCCGACCTCATCATTCTCGCGGCGCGTCCCTCGATGGGCAAGACCGCGCTCGCGCTCGACATCGCCCGTCAAACTGCAGTCAAACACAAAACTGCCGTCGGTATTTTCTCGCTCGAAATGGCTTCAGAACAACTTGTAGACCGTATGCTTGCGGCGCAGGCGGGTGTGGATTCGTGGCGCTTGCGTACCGGCAAAATTTCCAAAGACGACGAGTACGACCGCTTGCAGGAAGGCATCGCGCAACTCAGCGAGGCGCCCATTTATATCGACGACAAGCCGGGAACTACTGTACTCGCCATGCGCTCCGTCGCGCGGCGTCTCAAGATGGAAAAAGACCTCGGACTCCTCATTGTGGACTACCTCCAGCTCATCACGCCGGGCACGAGCCGCGGCAACGACAACCTCGTGCAACAAATTACCGAGATATCGCGCTCGCTCAAATCGATGGCCCGCGAACTCAAAGTACCGGTCTTGGCTCTCTCTCAGCTTTCCCGCGCCATTGAGACCCGCCGCGGCCGGCCCCGCCTGTCCGACCTGCGCGATTCGGGCTCCATCGAGCAGGATGCCGACGTGGTGATGTTTATCCACCGCGAAGACAAAATGAACGCCGACACCGGCGCCGAGAAAACCAACGTCGCCGAGATTCTTATCGAAAAGCACCGCAACGGCCCTATCGGCAAAGTCGACCTTCTGTTCGACGAATCGAAAACCACTTTCCGCTCCGTGGAGAAGAGCGACTTCGGCGATGTGATGACGGAGGCGCACGTGGAGGGCGACGGCGCTCCGTTTTGAGTATCATGTCTCTTCTGCTACCCTACAGATACAACATCAGCCGCAGGAGGATGTGATGTTCAGGACGTTGAAATTCGCTGACGGACGCAGGGACTGGAGCGGAATACTTGTCGGCAGGGTTTTCCCTGTTGTCCTTTTCGCCACAGTCGCCATGATGGCTTTCATCGACCATACCGACCCTGACTTTGCGGTAAGGCAATGCATTCCGAGCGGACCTGCCGTGTGGAGCTTGCATTTGCCCTGTACAGGACAGACGTTTGACCGCGCACTTGGAATGTATCTTGCGGAGCATCCATCGCTCGAGGTGGCCGGTGTTGCACCATTTCATTCGTCGGTGTTCCTTGGCACCGGTGGAAGAACCGAAGGCTACGTCGTTACATTCCGCGACAAGCAAAAGTAGCGAAACGGCCGGCACCGCGTTCTGCGCAGTGCCGGCCGCTCACTTTTCTGTAATCCAAGAGGCGTCACCTCTAATCCAAGAGGCGTCACCTCTTGGATTTAAACTCCCGCTCAAGGTCAAGGTAGTAGTCCCGCATTTCGATAAGCACGGCAGAAAGCTCCGGCAAACGATCCGCCAAAATCGTTCTCGCGGATTCATCCAAAATACTTCGTTCAGGACGCAAAGAATCACTTGCGTAATCCGGAAAACTTGAGAATGGGTATTGAGTGAGCTTTTGTTGCAGCGCGGCAATGTTTGAAACTCTACCGTGCTTCCATCCTTTCTCGAATATTTCTGCCGCATTTAAATGGATGTACTGCGCGACACGATAAAGATACCTATCCGTTGATACGTGCTTGGAGCGGAACGGCTTCACAAACACATTGCCGACGCGATTATGCCTTTTGTTGAAGTACATGCTATATCCAGTACCGACTTTCTGCATGAATTTTGTTATTCCACCTTCTTCTATTTCTTGAATGAGAAGGTGGTAGTGATTTTTCATCAGACTGTATGCTCCAATGGAAACAATCTGATGATTACGGGGCATTCGAAGGATGTCACTATGTTTTAAGTGGTAGAAATTCTCGCGCTGAATGGGTTTGTTATCGTTTGCCAGGTAGAGCAATTCAACGAATCGCTGGGCGTCCGCGTCGTCCTCAAACACGACGCGCTTATCGATGCCGCGAGAATAGCAGTGATACCACTCCTCACAGGCGAACGGCACCCGTCGATACCCCATCCCGCCATATTACCATAAATCCAAGAGGTGACGCCTCTTGGATTTAGATACATGCGGTATACTTTCTTTTATGGATACCATTGAGCGACTGGCGAGACTTTTTGAGCGCTTCCCCGGCATCGGGCCGAGGCAGGCACAGCGGTTTGTGCAATTTCTTTTGCGAAACACACCGTCGGCACGACGCGAATTTGTGGATGCGATACAGAGTCTGGGTAGCGCAGTGCACCAGTGCCCCGAGTGCATGCTTTGGCATGCCGGAGCCTCGGCGAAGGCTGCCGCTAAATACATTTGTTCGATTTGTGCCAATCCCGAGCGCGACAGGACACAACTTGCCGTCGTTGCGAACGACGCCGACTTGCTCGCACTCGAACGCAGTGGCACATTCCGCGGGCAATATTTTGTACTCGGCGGCACCATTTCCCTCGCGTCGGAAAAGACAAGCGGCCTCCGCGTCAAGCAGTTACTCGCACACATTATCGACTTACGAAGTCGATATAAGGAATTCAATGAGATTATTTTTGCCTTCCCAGCCAATCCCGAGGGCGACGCGACAGCCGTGCGTATCCGGGAAGACATCGTTGCACATAGTCCGGATATCAAAGTGACAGCGCTTGGCCGCGGCCTCTCGACCGGAAGTGAGCTCGAATACGCCGACCCCGAGACCATCAAAAGCGCACTAGACTCTCGTCGATAAAGTTGACATCGGTTCCAACTTGTCGTACCTTGTAAAGAGCAAATTTTCTTGGGAGGTAGCATTGACACTGATCGCAAGGCCGGTCGTTATCGCGATCATGGTCTGCTCGGTCATCTTGCTGATGCCGACTGACCTTGGTCCTGAACCGTATTTCACATTTCGTCTCCGTAACGGAGAACACATGGGGGGCTTAGTGGTCGATTCCGGGACATCAGTTAGGATGTCGTGCAACGATAACGGCCTGTACATCAATCTGTTCGTTAACCGCGATGGAAAACCACGATACCAGCGATTCGATTATGGCCGCGTGTTCCAAACTACAGATGAAAAAGGCAGGATCATACAAGTCCGTTGCTACGGACAGGGAGCAGAAAACTGAAAAGGCCGCCCGGTGGGCGGCCTTTTGATATTCCCACTGACCATGCTGGACTCCCGTCGCCAAAGTCGTAGGATGAAGGCCGCAGAATTTGGGGGATGACCCATGAGAGACGCACCTCTTTGCGCCGACTGTAAGCGGAAAGAAAAGGAGCACGGCATTCTTGCGAGAATACAGTCGCCGAACGCGTTCGTGACAAAAGCGGGCGCACGTAAGTCACTTTTCTGCTGTACACGCTTTAGAGCGAAAAAGCGAAAGCCCGCACAGAGCGGAGAACACGATGAGACTGTTGAAACTGAAGCGGCCCGCTGACGCGGGCCGCTAGTTTTTATACTTGGAGCTTACGGAAGCGCAGTGATACGCACGGTGGCGTACGGCTGGCGGTGACCCTTTTTCTTGAAATAGCGGCTCTTTTGGCGATAGCGGATGACGGTCACTTTGTCGGCGCGGCCGTTTTCCACAAGCTCAGCGGCGACCTCGGCGCCCTTGATGTACGGCGCGCCCACGACCGTCTTCGCGCCATCATCAGTGAGAAGCACCTTGTCGAATGTGATTTTTGCGCCCGCCTTGTCGGTACCCTTTAGTTTTTCAATATCCAAAACGCTGTCCTGCGTGACGACGTACTGTTTTCCGCCCGTTTCGATGATTGCTATCTTGGCCATACGATTTGAGTCGCAACTATAACCCAGCGAGCCGAGGGAAGCAAATGCTTGTATGTGCTTCCGAGCGAGCGCCGGGTATATGAGCCGTGCGAATATAACCCATACTCACAGGTCGTGCAACAAGTGCTTGACCTTTTTATCACCCTCCCCGGATTGACACATGCCACGTGCGGGACGAGGATGACTGTTAGTGCCCCGTGTGTCCGTTCAATAGCGGGAGGTATGCATGGACCGCGATCCGACCGAACGATGCCCGACGGATGACGACAAAATCAGTGCCCGAATTGCACTGTGGATGGGTTTGACCGTTTTCCTGCTTGGCCTAGTCTCATATGTGGTGGTTGTGTTCGGAATGTCTGACCTATCGGAGCATGAACGGGATGCAATGAAGTTCATTTGCGCAATTACATCTTTCTTCGGGGCCGTATTTATCGGCTGGAAACCGACCCACGAGGGCGACGACCTCGATTGACCCCATGATACGCATCACGGGGTCAGCACTTTATTCCTCGAGTGTCACCGGCTTTTCGATAAGCGGCGACTCGAGCTCGGCAGATTCTCCTGTAATGCGCAGCACATCCTTGTCTATCTTGCCGAGTTCTTTGGAACCCGCATTGAAATGATTGACGGTCGTCGAGAGTGAATTGCCGAGCTTTTTGTAGTAGTCCTGATACGCATTAAGGTGCCGACCGAGCGCCTCGACATTCTTGGCAATGTCTTTGGCCGTCTCTTCTATCTTGAACGCCTTAAATCCATAGAGCACGGATTGCAGGTACGCGGCGAAGGTCGTCGGGCTCACGATGATGACTTTTTTCTCGTTGTATGCATAGTCGATGAGATTGCGCGTGTTCACCTTGACCGAGCCGACTTCGTTGATGAGCAGGTCGTAGTAAATCGCTTCGGCGGGGATGTACATGAACGCAAACGGAAGTGTCCCGTCCTTGGGGCGCACGTATTTGGAGGTCTCGTCGATACGCGTCTTGAGGTCGTTCTTGAATTGCTTCTCAAGCTCCGCGCGCTGTGTGTCGTCTACCGCATTTACGAGGCGCTGATAGTTGTCGAGTGAGAATTTTGCGTCTATCGGTATCACGCCCTCCTTCGTCTCGATGACGGCGTCCACCGTCTCACCCCCCGGAAATTCATACTGCATTTTGTACGTCCCCGGCGGCAGGATATTGGAGAGAATGAGTTCGAGCGACGCTTCGCCGAGATTTCCCCGTTGTTTCTGATGCTTGAGCACCTTTTCGAGATTCGCGAGCTGTTCGGCAATGACCATGAAGCGAGTCGTCGATTCATTGGTCTTGGTCTGCTCGACGCGCACCTCGGTGAGTTGCTTCGCCACAAGGTCGCGGATGTCGCTCGCCAGACGCTGCGATTCACCGAACTGCGCTTTCATGGACTCAAACATCCGTGTCGTCCCCTCGCCGAGCTTGGAATCCATGCTCCGCTCAAGCTCCTGTATCCGCTGCTGCAAAAGCACCATTCCCTGACCTTCTTGCGGCTGTCTGGGTGCCCACAGGAGATACACAAGGGCACCGAGAATCGCGAGGAGAAGTCCGACTACAAGCCATTCCATAGACTGGCATTTTACCACCCTTTGACGCGCTGTCCCGCAGGGCGTAGGCTTGTCGATGGGAGGAACGAATCATGTTCGTTTTGAAACTGACGCTTATAATTACTGTCATGTATGGCGGCACGACATTCGAGGGCGGCCAGCATTTCGCAATATTCCGCACCGCACAAGATTGCCTGGATGCCGCCCCTCGCGAAATCGATAAGTTGATGGCGGTCGCGAACGGTACGATGCTTAAGATGAACAAGCCCATAAGTGCGATAGTTATCGGCGGGTGCAGAGCTCCAGTATTCCTCCGCTCAGCGGAACAGCCGCCGGTATCCTCCGGCGGCTGATTATTTGATATAATTCGACCATATGCTCACTCAACAGATAAAAACCGATATGACGACCGCCATGAAGGCGCGCGACATGCTCAAGGTCAATACGCTTCGCGGCGCCATGACCGCGTTTACGAATGAGCTCGTGGCCAAGGGCCGCAAGCCCACCGAAGAACTCGCCGACCCTGAGGCGGTGACGGTTCTCAAGCGCCTTGCAAAACAACGGCAAGACTCTATCGAACAATTCACTAAGGGGAACCGGCCGGAACTCGCGGAAAAAGAGTCGAAAGAACTCGAAGTACTGAAAGCATACCTGCCGCAGACGGCAAGCCGCGAAGAGATTGAAAAAGTCGCACTGGCAAAAAAAGCCGAGCTCGGTGTCACCGATGCTGCTGGCGCGGGCAAACTCATGGGTGCGGTAATAAAAGAATTCGCCGGTCGTGCGGACGGCGGAGACGTCAAAGCCGTGATTCAGGGCTTGTTTTCTTGACCTCCTGACACTAGACAAATCTTGTTGTCGTGATATAATTCACGGCAGTACAAATTGTTGTGTTTGTTGCGTTGCGTCCCCGTCTTTCAGTACACGAGGACCAAATGGCTGACATACAAGAGCTCGCTAGAAATGCCGCAAAGAAGCTTGCCGACGGCAACGCGGCCAACGAGGCCGACGCCATAAGCAAAGCGATTCGCGGAGTCGGTATCACCCATCGAGGTGATCATAAGCGTCTCATGCGTGAAGTTGGTACACAGTTCGCCCGTAACAAGCGGGATGAAGAGCGTACCAACCGCAGGAGCGCTTGATGAAAAGCTCCGACAAAGGCCAACCGAAGGTTGCGCGAGTTATCCCACCGAACGAATGTGTCATATCCTGCAAGGGATGGAGCATTGCGTTCGTATGGGATTACCCGCTCGAAGATGCGCTGCTGTGGGAGAAATTCCATGGCAATGCCATTGATGACCGCCCGATGCCACAGCCGCCAAATCTTGACCCGCTCCGGCCTCTTAAGGAATTGACCAGGTGGGACAGGATAGAGGCAAAGAAATTGGCGTTCGGCACCATTAAAGGCAACCGCGCACGTGCCCTTAAGCGGGCCGTCAAAGAAGCAACAAAAACACAAAGGGCTCTTGAAGAGCCGACGTTCTTATGACCGCGGGGACTTGTAGCGTCCGTACCCCGCGGTTTCGTATTTATTGGCAACGTAGAGCGAGAGAAACTAAAGAGCGTATCTTTTGTTTCCGAGCCGAGGAGCCAAAAAGGTTTACCTTATTTTATACAGAACGGCCGAGATAGATAGAGTACGCGGCGGCCCCTGCGGCACAGAGAAACACGATCATAAAGGCCAGCGGAACCGACATGACGGCAATCAGCATGACTACCAGCAAACACACCAGCAGCCTGCCGAGTGCGATTCCCATCTCCTTGAGTGCCGTGTGCTCGTCGACGAATGTGGTGTTGTCGGCCGACTGCTCGTATGTGCCCATGTCAATCCCCCGCTGCTGCGGACGCGAGCCGATATAAAAGTATGTGTCCACCAATATCACGCCGACGGCGCCGCCCACGGTGAGTCGCATAATCCACGCCGAAGCCGCGAGGAGCGCGAGGGTCGACGAGCTCGCGCGTGAAAGCGGAGTATGGAATAAGCTCCGGATGAAAAGCCCGAAAAGATACGTCACGGAAAGAACGATGCCCAGCATCGGATATGACCAATCGAGAAGTATGAATACCACGAGCGGCCACAAGAGGAGAAGCGCCGCGCCTTCGATGCCGTGCATGACGGCTTCGAGCGTCATGCGCCGCCGCGAGTGCGAAAAGAGTTCATGAAATGTCTGGCGATAATTCCAAACGAAGCCCTCGTGCACATCCCGCATTCCGGAGAGCGGCAGAATGCTGACGACCGAAAGAACCGCCGCGAGCGATAAAAGCACTATCGGCGAGACGGGGCCGTATGTGAGAAGGAGTCCCGCAACAACAGGCATGAAGGCGACAAGGATTTCGGCCGCGTACCGCGTCCGCGAAGGCAGTACCTCTCGCGCCTGCCCCACGAGCGCCACTTCGTACGGCACCCAGTACAAGGCGCGATACGCACCCATGAGCACGGCAAACAATCCTACACCCCATCCGAATCCGCCGAGATATCCGGCGAACGACGCGGAAAGAACGGTAAATGCGGACGCAAGCAAGAGTACTGCGTACACCATGAGCCGCCTGAAGCCGTGACGAAGTGCGCGTGCCGTCCACGGCGTGAGCAATATGGTGACAACCTGCGCGAGCGCATACGTGAGGACGACAGACGCGATGCCTTCGGCAATGCTTCCGTACCGGACGTAGAAAAACTGAAAGATAAATACCCACGCATACACCTGCGCGGCCGAGAGCGTTACCCGCAGGAGCACCCGATGGAGAGCGCGGGCGCGTGGGAGTGGCATATTATTCGGTGTCGACGTGAACCCGGCGTTTTGTGAACGGCGCGAGGAGCGGCACGCCCGCGACGAGCGCATACCCGACCCACACATTCCAATCCGCATAGAGCTGCCATCCGGAATACGGAACCGAGAAAATCATATCGAGGAGTATCACGATTACCGCCCATCCGATGGAGTGCGGAAGAATATCTTTCCAAGATGAAAAATTGAGTGAGTGAGCGGCAATGGTCGCCGTAACGATGAGGATGATGACGGCGAGAATCCGCGGCAAAAATCCTGCGGAGAATCCGTAGAGAACAAAGCCCGACCACGTGAGATACATGACCGCGTAGATTACAATTCCCCACCCGAGTATGGAGGCGTATTTCATCCCGTTAGAGGCAGGAAGCGATGCTTCCCGCACGCGATTAATCGCCGATAACCTCGACCAGAGATTCTCTCGAATTGGAACAACATATATCCAGTGCGTCTTCCGTAGCCTCTAACGGGATTCATAGCATCATTATGCGCCACATTATGCGCTCCCAGGTGCTCTGAAGCGCTCTCATGTGGATAGCCGCAATACAAAAGCTCCGCCGGAGCGGAGCTTTTGTTTCGACGACAGGTGCCGTCGGCAATTACAAACGTAATTACCAACGTCCACCGCCACCGCCGTTTCCACCGCGACCACCTCCGCCGCCACCATATCCACCGCGGTCGCTGTTGCCACCACTGCGGAAATTGTTGCGCGGGCGCTCTTCCATCGGACGGGCCTCGTTGACCGTAAGAGTACGCCCACCAAAGTCCTTTCCGTTCCAGAGCTCGATCGCCTTCTGGGCGTCTTCGTCAGACGTCATCTCCACGAAACCGAATCCCTTGGAGCGACCACTCATGCGATCCATGATGATAGTCGCCGACTCAACGGCTCCGGCCTGAGAGAAGGCCTCGCGAAGTTCGTCTTCCGACGTAGAGTACGGAAGACCACCCACATAAAGCTTCTTTGCCATGTATTTCTTGCTTCTTCTTTTCCTTTAAAAATGTAAACCGACTTTTTCCCTGCTTGGCATGGAAATACTTACATTCGACGATACTCTAGCACCCCCCGTCAAATTGGCAAGCCTCCCTGTGGATTATGCCCTAGTGGATAGGAGCCCTACTTCGCCCATTTTTTGCGTCCAGCATAAGACGTAGCCATAAGCGTAGCATTACAAGCGTCATAAGATACCACCCAACTACAACCCACAAAGGTATTCCGACAATCGATGCGTTGAGGATTGGAGCGTAACCATATTTCCATTCAAACGCAACGGTATTGGGGACCTCATGTAACAAGACTGACATGAACAATGCAACTACAAAGATTGCAACCCAATGCGAGCCATGCCTAAGATGACACGCGAGTTCGATGGTGGTAAGAACAGCCCAAAGCAAAAACGCATAGACTACGACTTGAGCAAGTGGTATGTGGGCGCCGGAGAAATACATTATAGGACCCCCGATAAGAACAACGGCCAAAAAGGTATCGACAATATGGTCAAATAAGTCAATCGAACGCACTAAGGTGTTATGGACTTTAGGTAAAAATATAAAACGTTCGTGGAAAAGGTTGCCTAGCAAAAATGACAGCTCCAGTATTGTCAGCCCTCCGAAAGGGTAAATGATTGCATACAAACGAAGCCAATCATCAAAAGAATCGTAGAAAGGGTAGCTCCATAAATGTGCTATTTGTTGCCCGATTACGAAGTCTGCGACAAATCCGACCACAATCAAAACAAGGTAGAACCGCGCAAATTTCTTGAATCTGTTCTTAACAATCCAAAGTGTCGTTTCGTGACGGTAGTTGAGAGTTGCCAAAGAAAACCAGAAGAAAAAGACGAATCCTGCGTACCAAAAATGGAAACCTTTAAACGCCGAGAAAATGAACATTAGCCAAACCACAGTCGCGCACAGGGCCAAAATTTTAGAATGTTTATAGATGTGCATTTGTGGTCATTGTATCAAAAAGTCAGAACCCACTTCCAGCAGAATCCCTGATTTCGCACGCTCCGCGTGCGTGGTGGCTTTGACCCAAAAAGTGCGCCCCGATCGCGTGAGAACCCCGCCACGCGCGGAGTACCGCGCGTCCCGCCCTCTCGCCTTGCCGCTCCTCTCCATTCTGATTTTTTGCGGGGGGGGATTTGAAAAAAGGAATGGGCGGCAAAGGCGAGGGGCGGCGCTTCCTTTCTTAAAAAAGGAAGCGGGCGGGATTCAAATACAATAAGGAGCAAACGGCTCGAATGCACCGAATGAGCCGTTTGCACAAAATCAGGAATACAAAGTGGAGCCTCGCCATGCAAGATTCTTTAAGGAATGGCGAGGCGCAACATCTGTATGTGTTTGCCCCTCCCTCCCAGTGCGCGCACAAGATTATTCTTCGCTCTTCAGCGAAGCTCCCTACGAGGCAGATAAAAAGATTTTTAAGTCCTCAATCGGGAAACAGTTCCCAGCGGTTTCTCTCCGGATTGTATGAGCATGAGAGCAAATCTCTGCTACGAAGGGTTTCTCCATCATTTTCTAACCGCAGAACATCTGCCTTATCAGGTCGTGGCTCTTGACCCTCATTTATCAACTTGCCTTCCTTCATATTGCCCGATTGGGTAGTGGTCATTGTCCGCAAAACGTACGGGCTATCAAATGCCGGGGAAAGATTGACAGTATCTGTCCTGTCCATCGGAAATACTTTGACTCTTCGGGCATCAGGTCTTACTTTTCCATTTTCACCCATGACATCGTATACACGAAGTTCGCCCCCCATCGACTTTGCTGTTTTTTCCAAATCTTGAAGATAATCATTCCATTGTTTCTCAGCCCTCTGCTCTTGAGTTTCGTAAGTAGTAGCTTTTTGCGGTGCGTCCATTTTTCCTTCGTTCATAAAATTGCTTGTCGTACTAGTAAGCGGCTAAAGGTGAACAGCCCCATAATACCACGTCTGCCCGAAAGGCAAGAGTTGTCAACAACCCCGATTTTCCGGCTACCGCAAGAGCTTGTCAGGGCTAACGCCCAGCGCTCGCGCTAGTTTTTCAATATTCTTTATAGTCGGGTTTCGTATCCCGCGCTCAATTTGACTTACATACGTCGGGTGGATGCCTAACGCTCTTGCGAGCTTGCCTTGCGATACTCCTTTCTTTAGTCGTATCTCTTTTACCCGCTTCCTGATTGTCGCCGTAATATCTGTACTCACAACAACATGATAGCAGTTGTCCCGCTATTGCTCTACGCAGAGCATTTGCTCTATAATAGGGATATGACACCCGCCTACTTCCTCTACGCACGCAAAAGTACCGATGTCGAGGACAAGCAAGTGCTCTCCATCGAAGCGCAGCTTGCCGAGCTTCGCGCGCTCGCGCGACGTGATGGACTGGAAGTGGCGGAGGAGTTCGTGGAGAAGCGGAGCGCCAAGATGCCGGGCCGCCCGGTGTTTGAGGAAATGCTAAAGCGTGTCGAGCGCGGCGAGGCGCAAGGCGTCGTGTGTTGGAAGATTGACCGGCTTTCGCGTAATCCGGTGGATAGCGGCCGCATCAGTTGGCTTTTGCAACAGAGTGTCATTCAGAAAATTGTTACGCACGACAAGGCGTATTTTCCGCACGACAATGTACTCCTCATGTCCGTGGAGTTCGGCATGGCCAATCAGTACATCCGCGATTTGAGTGTGAATGTGACACGAGGCCTCCGGCAAAAGGCGCGAATGGGTATTTATCCAAGCACCGCGCCCCTCGGCTACCTCAACGACCCACGCACCCGCACCATCGTTGTAGACCGTCGCAAAGCGCCGCTCGTCCGCAAAGCATTTGAGTTATACGCCAAGAACGAATCGCGGCTCGAAGATATTGCGCAGTTTCTTTTTGAGCGCGGCATCAAGACCGGAGCCACGCGCGGATGGAGCAAGGGCGGCGGTAGGCCCCTCAAGAAAGACCAGATAGCATTCCTGCTTTCCAATCCGTTCTACTTCGGCCATTTCAAGTACAGCGGTGAAATGTATGAGGGTACACATACGCCCATCGTGAGCAAAAGGTTGTTCGACCGCGTGCAGGAAGTATCAAGACTCCGGAGCAACAAGAGACCGTCCGAGAATAATCCGCAAGTATATTGCGGCCTTTTGCGATGCGGCGAGTGCGGTTTTTCCATCACCGCCGAGGACAAGCTGAAACGGCAGAAAAACGGCAACGTCCATCGCTACGTCTACTATCGCTGTACGAAAAAGAAAGCCGCCGTTCACTGCTCACAGCCGTATGTGCGAGAAGAAGCGCTGGACTCGCAACTATCCGGCTTGCTCGCAAAATTCGTCTTGCCGGAACATTGGGCCAAGGAGCTGGACGCAATGGCCGAGAAAGACGCGGCAAGTGCCTCTCAAACCACGGCGGCGTCCGTCCAAGCGATGCGGGCAAAGATTGCCGACTTGGACGGCAAAATTGCCCGCCTTACCGACCTCTTTGTCGAACAGGATATTGAGCGCGGCGACTATCTCGAAAGGAAGCGCGCACTGATGTCCACAAAGAAGTCGGCGCAGGAGAGAATCCTCCTGCTTGAACGCAACGCCGCCGTGTGGCTCGAACCCATGCGAGCATGGCTAAAGGACGCTTCATTGCTTGATGAAGCGGCACAATCTAAAGACCTCCCCTCCAAAAAATCCTCCCTCCAAAAAATCTTCGGCTCGAACCTCACCCTCCACGCGCGCGAAGCGCGCGGCGTGCCGCAGAATCAATGGTTTTCTTTGTTGGCGGCCAAAGAAAACCACTCCGAAAATGACCTCGTTCCGATACTTGTGGACCAGCGGGGAATCGGACCCCGGACCTCCTCATTGCAAATGAGGCATTCTACCACTGAACTACTGGCCCTAATGAGGGACAAAGAGGATGCTAGCATACTCTTTTCCCGAATGACGGGCCAGCATGCACATATCGGCCCTCTTTGATTATCCTCGCAACCTCTCACTTACCCATCGCAAGATGTATAGCATGTTCCAGGAATTCCGTCACCGATGAACCGACCGCTTCGAGCATCGAGGGGAACGTCGCGCCCGGATACAGTCCCGGTATCGCATTGACTTCGAGAAGGTACACGGCGGTCGGAGTCACGATGAGGTCGGAGCGCGAAAAATGCGACATGCCGAGCACGCGGTGCGCTCTGCGCGCGGTATCGGCGAGCGTGAGTTTTTGAGTGTATGAGAACGGACTCGGTACAGAGTGTCGCATCGTCCCGCTCTCATGTACATCGGTTCCTGTAAACATACCCTCGCGTTCGACAAGTGCTGGCGGAAGCACATAGAGCTCTTCATTGCGGAAATTATCTATCACCCCGACCGAAGCTTCTTTGCCGCGCACGTATTCTTCGACAAGCGCTGAGCCGAACGCATCGAGCACGTCCCCTATCGCATCGGGCAAATCTACAATGGTCGCCGCGATGCGTATTCCGCTTCCGGCACCCTCCATGGCCGGCTTTACGATATACGGCGGTCCGAATTGCGAAAAAGTGAGACCGGCCATGTCCGCAGTATTCAGCTCGTTGCGGGGCGAGAAAGATACTCCGCGCGGAATGCGGACACCCGCCTGTGCGAGGATTTCGCGTGCGCGATTTTTGTTGAGCGACAACCCTGCGGCCTGCGAGCGCGCGCCCGCATACGGGATACCGACTCGCTCTATCAGGCGCTGCACCGTTCCGTCCTCGCCTACTCCGCCGTGTAGCGCGTTCAAAACAACGTCTATCTGCGCGAGCGCGCGAGCGGGCGTCGCCGGTGACCCCCGCAAATGCCACAGCCCTGTTTTATCAATGAGAATATCGCGCACGTCGTATTTCTCCTCCGGCAACGCTTGCAACATAGCCGCACCGGTCTTGAGCGAAAGATTATATTCGCCGGACGTCCCGCCACGAAGAACGCCGACTATCATCCGTGCCATTACCTGATTATAGCCTAGCGAAGCGAGTGAAATGAACACTGGTGTTCATTTCCGAGCGCGCGCAGGCTAAACGAGCTTGCGAGTATAGCGTACGAAATGAGTGGTATGTTTACACTAACTTGCCGCGCCTCTTCCGATGCCACGAGATGGCGAACCGATGCGCTTCGCTGTTCGCGAGCAAAATGTCACGCTCGTACGCTTCGATTATGCGGCGTTCCCCGATAAGCCGCTCGGGCTTGTGCCGTTCGTTTTTCACGACACCGACGACGGGAATGCCGACGCCCGCTTTGCGTAGCACGCGCTCAGCGGCGCGCACCTGCGCCGTGCCGCCATCCACAACGAATGCGCGCGGCAGCGGCCACTCCGAGTGACTGAGCCGCCGTTCGAGCGCCTCAGTGAGCGCCGCAACATCATTGTTGGTCGCGCTTTGAATTTTGAATTTGCGATACGCCGATTTGTACGCCTCGCCGTTGTCTACAACGGTCATCACAGCGACCGTTTCAGTCCCCGCGGTATGCGCGACATCAAATGCTTCAATGCGAACACCGCTTGCCCTGAGTCCAATCGAAGGGCCGCCGGCAGAAACGTGTTCATGCCTGATGAGCGATACGTCGCGAATATGTTCGAGCGCTGATATCTGACGCCGCAAGGTGTGCGCTTTTTCATACTGTTCATCTCTGGCGGCGGCTTTCATCTCTTTCCAAAGTTGCCGTTTGAGCCCCCGGAAATTGCCGGAGAAAAGCTCCCGAATGTGACCAATCACAACCGCATACTCTTCCTTGCTCATCTCCCCCGTGCAGACACCGGGACACAGACCTATCTGACGATTGAAGCAGGATTTGCAATGCGATGATTTCTTGAGCTGCTCAGGGCATGGTGTGCATTTGGAATCGCGGAACGGAAATATTTTGCGAACTATTTTTACCGCCTCCTGCAGCGACGTGCCCTGTGTGAACGGGCCGAATGTGTATCTTATCTTCGCTTGGTCCCAATTCTGGAACAGCTCGCGCCCGCGTACGACGAGCGCGCGCGGAAAATCCTCTTTTGTGATGACGACGTAGTTAAAACTCTTATTATCCTTGGAAATCGCGTTGTACGGCGGCTGATGGCTCTTGATGAGATTGGCTTCGAGGATGAGCGCTTCGAGTACCGAGTCAGTTTTTGTGTGCGCAATGGAAGTCGCTTCATTCACCATCCGCGCCACCGCCTCCCCGCGAGTGGAAACGATGTCGGAAGCGAAATAGCTACGGACACGGTCGCGTAGCGACGTCGCCTTCCCTATGTAGAGAGTCGTCCTTCCCTTTTTAAAGAAATAGACCCCCGGCGTGTCCGGAAGTTTGAATTTTGAGAGGCTTGTACGCTCCATCGCAAAAGAGTATGCGGCGACAATAGAGTCGCCGCAAGGTGCTGTGTCTATATTCAGTTTGCCGCAATCAGGCAAGGCGGCCCTGCATATAGGCTGGCACATCTCCGCTACGCACATATTTCACGAAATCTTGCCGGATGCGGCGGGTGACGAAGTGGCCGGCAAGTTGTTTCAGTCCGTTATAGGACAGATAACCTGCGACGAAGTCGGGGTATCCAGCGTGCGATACGTCAGGAGTCTCGCTTGTCGAGGACCGCCCGGCAACTTGGGTATCGTGCATTGTCATCCGCGCACCTGTGAATCTATGGGGAACGTCCTAAAAACTTAGTATCTCATACGAAAAGTCCGGCGTTTTTAAAATACCTGTGGACAAGTCGGATATATAAAATCAAAAGGACCCCTACACTACTAGTACTGGGGTCCTCTTACAAAGACTCAACGCCTACGCAACAACTCACAAGAGCGAGCAAGTGACCGGTCGGAGGTCGTCCGACCGATCACCCGATTGGTCTCTTATGTTTAACGACCCGAGCGCCGTGGGTCACTCGAGACAATACCCACCTCCCCTCCGCCTGTCAACTCTTCTTTTTATTCAATATCCGCTTCAAGTAGTATCCTGTGTGCGAGCCGTCGGTGCGGGAGACCTCCTCGGGCGTGCCTTTGGCGACGATATTGCCGCCGCGCTCCCCGCCTTCCGGTCCCATGTCGATGAGATAGTCCGCACATTTGAGCACATCGAGATTGTGCTCGATGACAATGACCGTATTCCCCCGCTCCACCAGCTTTTGCAAAATCAGATTGAGCTTTGCCACGTCATCGTAGTGCAATCCGACCGTCGGCTCGTCGAGCAGGTACACACTCTTGGTGATGTGCGGGCGGTAGAGCTCGGAGGCAATTTTGACACGCTGCGCTTCCCCGCCGGAGAGCGTCGTCGCGCTTTGCCCGAGCTCGAGGTAGCCGAGCCCCACATCATCAAGCGTCTGCAGACGGTCGGCAATCGCGGGAATATCCTCGAAAAACTTCAGCGCCTGCTCCACGGTCATGCTCAAAATATCGTGAATGCTCTTCTTCTGGTACTTCACCTCCAGCGTTTCTTTCATGAAGCGCTTGCCGTTGCACACATCGCATGTCACATACACCGTCGGCAGGAAGTGCATTTCCACCGCGACGAGGCCGTTGCCTTGGCACGCCTCGCATCGCCCGCCTTTTACGTTGAACGAGAAGCGACCCGGCCCCCAGCCGCGTGCTTTTGATTCTTCGCTCATCGCAAAGAGGTCGCGGATGTGAGTCCACGCACCCGTGTAGGTCGCCGGATTGCTCCGCGGCGTACGTCCGATGGGCGACTGGTCGATAAGGATGGAACGGCCCAGATATTCCGTGCCGGAAAATTCAGCGACGTTGTACAGCTTGGCGGTGCGGTAGCGTTTATCGAAACGCGCCTGCAGGTTGCGATGCAGTATTTCGTAGAGGAACGTGGACTTGCCAGAGCCCGAGACGCCGGTGACACAGACGAGCTTCCCCAGCGGCACATCCACGTTGAGATTTTTGATATTGAACTTGTTCGCCCCGCGGATTTTGAGCCTGCCCTTGTCGCTCGTGCGGCGATGTTCCGGTATCTCGAGGCGTATCTCGTCGCGCAAATATGCGAGCGTGCGTGATTTTGACTTGTTACTCTTCGCCGCGAGCAGTTCTTCAAGCCAGCCGGAAACAACGATATTCCCTCCGTGCGTACCAGCGCCGGGACCGATATCTACAATGTAGTCGGAGGCAAAAATGGTGTCTTCATCGTGCTCCACCACGAGTACGGTGTTGCCGAGCTCGCGCAAATGTTTGAGGGTCTGAATGAGCTTGTCGTTGTCACGCTGGTGCAGGCCGATAGTCGGCTCATCAAGCACATACAGCGCGCCCACGAGACCGGAGCCGAGCTGGGAGGCAAGCCGGATGCGCTGTGCCTCGCCGCCGGAGAGCGTGTTGGCCTTGCGGTCGAGCGTGAGGTACTCGATACCGACATTGAGCATGAATTGCAGGCGCGACGTGATTTCTTTGATGACGGCACGCGAGATGTCCTGCTCTTTTTTGGTGAGCTTGAGCTCATTGAAGAACTTCGTCGCCTCTTCTATGGATTTCGACGAAAGATTGACGATGTTCGTCCCCGTCGCAGGACCGGTGTGCCCGGCGGGTGTATGCACCTTGCCCAGAAATACATTGAGCGACTCGGGACGCAGACGCACGCCATGGCACACATCGCACGGCTCATCGCCGAAGAAATATTTACTGCCCAGTCCTTTGCATTCAGGACACGCGCCGTACGGCGAGTTGAAGGAGAACAAACGCGGCTCTATTTCTGGAAATGAAAAGCCGTCGTAGGCACACATAAATTTTGCCGAGGCGATATGCGCTTGTCCGTCGTGGTCGGTGATTTTCACCAGACCGTCGCTCTCGTGGAGCGCGCGCTCGATGGCTTCGCTCGCACGCTCGAATGCGTCTTTGGAATGCTTGTTGAATTCCGACACGAATATCTCGTCCACGACAACATCAATATCGTGCCGGTCGTTTTTCTCGAGGGTGATGCGCTCGCGCAGTGACTTCTCTTCCCCGTCCACGACCACTTTTTCGTATCCTTTGCCGAGCAAATCGTACAGCATCTGATAGTACTCGCCTTTGCGGCCCACCACGACGGGCGCACTGATGCGGATTTTTGCGGCCGACACACCTTTCGTCAATTTTTTATCAGTCTTTCCTCCCTTCTTGCTCGCCGCCTCAACCATTTCAAGAACCGATTCGAGAATCTCCTCGTTCGAAAGTTTTTTCACCTCGCGACCGCACGTCGGACAGTGCGGATGACCGATGCGCGCGTACAGGACGCGCAGGTAGTCGTATATCTCGGTAATGGTCGCTACCGTGGAGCGCGGATTGTTGGAGCGGCTCTTTTGGTCGATGGAAATCGCCGGCGAAAGACCCGTTATTTCGTCAACATCGGGCTTTTGCATCTGCCGCAAAAATTGCCGCGCGTACGCGGAGAGCGATTCCACGTATTTTCGCTGGCCTTCCGCGAAAATCGTGTCAAACGCGAGAGAAGACTTCCCCGAGCCTGAAAGGCCGGTGAATACAACCATTTTATTGCGCGGAATTTCCACGCTCACGTTCTTGAGATTGTGGGTCCTGGCGCCCTTAATTATGATTTTATCTTCCATGTAGACGCAAAAGCCGCCCCCGCTTTGCGCTAGGGGTTGGCACGGACGAGTATAGCATAATCGCCTTCATGTGTTAGATTTCATCCAGCAACTGAACAGCCTAGGGAGGCATACGCCATGCCGGGCGAACAGACGATTGACAACGAAGCGGGAGTGCAGCCCATCAGATGGGTTACGTTTTCCGAAATCTACCGAAAACAAAATCCTGACGGTAGCTTCCCCGTGCGCACAAAAGAGCAACAGCTTGCTCTTCAAGCGGAAATCGCCGCGTGGGCGGCGCTTATGCGCTAGTCGTAACGTCGGTATGACGAATGGTGGCCGGTCAACTCGACCGGCCACTCGCTTTTACATAATTGCAGCTTCTTCTTGCAGCTCGACACCAAATTGTTCCGCGACGGCCGCCTTTATCTTCCCCGCGAGCTCGCGGACATTGTCTGCCGTCGCGCTGCCCTGATTGACGATGTAATTCGGGTGCTGGAGGCTGGCGATGGCGCCGCCGACGGTCGCGCCTTTCATGCCGGCTTTTTCTATCAACCATCCTGCGGGAACGCGGCCTTCGCGTGATTCGACGCCTTTCTCTTTCTCGAACATGTCGACGATGTTCTGCGGAGCCTTCGGGTTCATAAAGAAGCTGCCCGCGGCACGGACATTTTGCAAATGCCGCTTCTCGCGCTCCGCAATCGTCTCGTTTACCAACTTACTACATAGGTGAGACCTATGTAGTCGAACGATGGTGCGGGTGATTATCCATTGTGGATTATCCTTGAAAAAGCTATGACGGTAGGAGAAATCGCAATCCGCATTCGTGAATTCACGCGACTCACCTGTTGCCGGATTGAGCGCGCGGACTTTCAGTACAAAATCTTTTATCTCGGAACCGAATGCACCTGCGTTGCCGCGCACGGCGCCGCCGATGGTCCCCGGAATGCCCGCGAGCTTTTCCCACCCGCCGTATCCCCGTGCTCCCAACGTTTGTATCAAAAAAAGCAAATTGCTTCCCGCCCACGTGTCCAACATTCCGCCTGCCTGCGCAGGCAGGTCTTCCACCCCGTACAAATCTCCGACGATATGAACGACCAGCCCGTCGAGACCGCCGTCCGGCACCAGCACATTGCTGCCGCCGCCTAATACGACAAACCGCACTTTCTTGTCATTCGCCCACGCTATCGCTTCGCGTATTTCGCCTTCACTGCGGACATCCACAAAATAGCGGGCGCTTCCCCCTATCTCAAAAGTCGTTTGCGGTGCGAGCGGTACCTGTTCCCGTATTTCTTGCATACAGAGCACTATACCGCACAGCGGCACTGAAAAACAAAGTAAGGCTAGCGGTTTATGCAGCCTGCGGAGCGTGCTTTTGCCACACGTCGCGCACGGCTTGCACCACTTCGCTCAATGTGAGAGAGACCTTCACGATGTATTTTTCCGCGCCGAGTTGTGTTCCCTTATCTATATCGCTCTGCTGACCGAGGTTGGAGAGAATGATGACGACGATATGCTTCGTCCCCGGATCCTCTTTGACGCGTTTTAATACCTCGAAACCGTCGATGCCCGGCAACAGGATGTCGAGCAACATCAGATCGGGCTTATCTTTCTTGACGCTCTCGAGAGCTTCCTCGCCCGTGCGCGCCATCCGCAAGTCGAATTTCTCGCCGTGCAATTTCTCGGCAAGAAGCTCGGAGAGGAGCGGGTCGTCCTCGACGATAAGAATGCGGGGTCCGAACGGGTCTGCCATACGCGATTAGTATACCACTCTACGGTGTGGCGGGGGGCTTTGTCGGCAACGAGATGGTAAATCTCGCCCCCTTGCCCTCCTCGGTAGAGAACGTAAGCCTGCCGCCATGGCCTTCGATGATTGTTTTCGCGATAAATAGGCCAAGTCCGCTCCCGTCCGGCGACATGTGCACCGCGCGCGAACCGCGGAAGAATTTCTCGAAGACGCGTGATTGCTCGTCGGGCGTGAACCCGATGCCGGTATCCTGCACCGTGATGCGCACCCCCTCGCCGGAGCGCTCCGTGGCGACGGTCACCCGGCCGCCGGAAGCGGTGTATTTGACGGCATTGTCGACAAGATTCTGTATCGCGAGATTCAGCCTGTTCGCGTCAAAGCGTATCGCGGGAAGATTATCCGCGATACTGACATCAAGCGCGACCCCTTTTTGTTTCGCGACATCTTCAAACAGCCCCGCTTCCGCGCGAACGGTGTCACCGAGGTCCCCCACGGCGAAGGCGTAGGTAAATCTCCCTTCCGCGATGTGACCCATGTCGAGCAGGTCGTTGACCAGATGCATCATATTATCGGCGGCGCGATTGCCCTTGTCGACGAGCGCGCGCTGCTTCTCGGAGAGCTGCTCGCGTCCCTCGGCGAGCAGATTAAACGACCAGCGCAGTGCGGCGACAGGCGTCCGCAGCTGATGAGCGGCGATTGTGATGAATTCCGATTTCGTACGTTCTACCGCGACCGCGGCAAGCTCGCGCTGTGCCTTCGCTTCCATCACGACGCTCCGCAGCAGGAAGACGCCGAGTACGAGCGCCGCGAGGAAGAACCCACCGTCCACCCACATCGCTTGCGCGGAGGTGTCGAGCAGAAAGCGGAAGAATGAAAGCGTCCAGAGTGTGAAAATAAAGAGCTGCGCCGCGGCCACCTCGCGATTGAGCAGGTGGTAACGCTTGATGGAGTAGAAGGTGGCGAATACGAAGAGCGGAAAGCCGATGTCGCCGACGAGCGGGTAGAAATCAAATCCGTACCACGGCGTAAAGCGCGTGCCCCCGAGCGTGAGCCCCACCGTCATGCTTATAAAAAGCGCAAGAGCCTGGTTTCTGTCCGACGAGTCAATTCCGGCCCGCGCACGCCACGCGAGCAATGTACCGGAAAAAATAGTACAAACCACAAAATAACCGACAAGCACACCAAAAAGCGGTCCAGCCATCGGCGCGAGAGCGACATCCGCCGGAAACAGCAGCTTGCCGACTATCAGCCTCGTACCGAACAGGTCCGCAACGAGGAGCGCCGTCAAAAAGGCACCGAAAGAATAGATGGCCAACTGCATCCGCCGGACCAGCTTGCCGTACTGCACACGCTCTCCCAGATAGATGCCGGCAAAATACAATTGCGACATAGCCAGCCACACGATACCCATGACGGAGACGACGCGCATGTCACGCGCAAGCTCAAGACCCGGCACAAGATGGTACAAAAACCCAAACCACGCCCAAACAGACGCGACTCCGAGCGTGACCCACATCGGCCGGCCGAGGCGCTCGTGGCGCGCGCTGATGAAAATGAAAACAGCCAGCACAGTCGCCAGAAACGCGGCAAGACCGATTCCTATAGATTGAATATCCGCAGGGTTGAAGTGAAGTCCCACGGCTCCAGATTACCACACGCGAATACCCCAGAATGGGCCAAGTCCCCTGCTCGCATAGGCAATCTCCCAAATAGTAAGTACATTATAACAGGCCGGTCGGCCTGTTATAATGTACCGGTAGAAAGTCACTTTTTTGGTTGCTTGGTGCGCTTAATCTCTTTCTCAAGCTCCTGTATCTCGTCGCGAAGGAGTGCGGCCGTTTCGAAATCCAATTCGTCGGCGGCGGCATGCATTTGGCGGCGCTTCTCGGCAATTGCCTTCTTCGGGTCGCCGCCGAATGCGGCGACATCTTCCGTGGCGAGCTGTTCGACCGCGCGTCTCCTGTTTTTCTGAATATCTCCTATGATGTCGTTGATGCGTTTTTGAATCGTTTTCGGCGTTATCTTGTGCTTTTTGTTGTAGGCGAGCTGTATCGCACGACGCCTGTTGGTCTCACCTATCGCACGCTCCATCGAGCCGGTCATATTGTCGGCATAGAGAATGACGCGGCCGTGCACGTTGCGCGCCGCGCGCCCGATGGTCTGGATGAGAGAAGTTTCGGAACGGAGAAACCCTTCTTTGTCCGCGTCCATAATTGCGACCATCTCCACCTCCGGCAGGTCCAATCCTTCGCGTAACAGGTTAACGCCGACCAACACGTCGAACGTTCCACGGCGGAACTCTGTGAGTATCTCGATACGCTCGATGGTTTTCACATCGCTGTGCACATAGCGCGCCTTTATCTTTTTCTCGTCGAGGAATGTCGCGAGGTCCTCCGCCATTTTCTTGGTGAGCACAGTGACCATCGAACGCCCGCCGTGTTTCGTGACAGCCTCGACCTCCCCGATAAAATCTTTGACCTGTCCCTCGTATCCTGCCGAGCCTGCCTGCGCAGGCAGGCTTACGATGGGCCGCACGATAATCTCGGGATCGATGAGCCCCGTCGGGCGGATGACCATCTCCACCGGTTTGCCGCTATGTTCCGCTTCGTACTTGCCCGGCGTGGCCGACGTGTATATTTTCTGGCCTACCCGGGCTTCGAATTCGTCGAATGTCAGCGGCCGGTTATCAACCGCACTCGGCAAACGGAAACCGTGCTCGACGAGCGTGTCTTTGCGCGAGCGGTCGCCCGCGTACATGCCGCCGATTTGCGGTATGGTGACATGCGACTCGTCAATGACGGTAAGAAAATCTTTTGGGAAGTAGCTCAAGAGTGTGTACGGCGGCTCGCCCGGTTTACGTCTGTCAAAATGCCGTGAATAATTCTCGATGCCGTTGCAGTAGCCGAACTCCCGTATCATCGTGATGTCCTGCCGCGTGCGGCGCTTGAGCCGCTCTGCCTCCAATATTTTTCCCGAGTCGTTGAGTTGTTTCAATCGGTCCTTTAGCTCCTTTTCCATGTCGGCAAGTGCGGCATCCACTACGTCTTTGGGGGTGACGTATTGGCGGGCTGGGAAAATAAAAACCGCTTCATGACGCTCTCCGATTTCTCGCGTCATGGCGTCTATCTCCTCGATTTTTGCAATCTTGCCACCCGTGAGATCGACGCGGTAGATGACGCGCTCGCTTGCGGGCATAATTTCGATGGTCGAACCGAGCGCGCGGAATGTACCCGGCGACAGGTCACCTGTCGTTCGCTCGAAATAAATCGCTATGAGCTTGCGCGTCAGCGTGGCGCGCGTCATGGGCTCGCCCGCCGTGAGTTTGAGGTTCACTTTTTGATACTCCACCGGGCTTCCCAATCCGTAAATGCAGGAGACGGATGCGACGACGACGACGTCCCTGCGCGTGAGGAGCGCCTGTGTCGCGGCGTGCCGCAAACGTTCGATGTCTTCATTCACCATTGCCTCCTTCTCAATATAGGTATCCGTTACCGGCACATACGCTTCTGGCTGGTAGTAGTCGTAGTACGAGACGAAATAGTGCACCGCCGCATCAGGAAAAAAATCGCGGTATTCGGAGGCAAGCTGGGCCGCCAGCGTCTTGTTGTGAGCGATGACAAGCGTCGGCTTCTGGACTTGCTCGATGATATTGGCCACGGCAAAGGTCTTGCCCGAGCCCGTAACACCAAGGAGCGTTTGGTCGCGTTTCCCCTCTTCAAGACCGCTTACAAGCTGCTCGATTGCCTTGGGTTGGTCGCCGTCCGGCTTATATGAAGATACAAGTTTAAAACGACTCATCGGCCTACTGTACAGGATTCGTCCCAAAAAAGAAAAAGGGTTCGCTCATGGCTGATAGCGAGACAAAAATTCTCTTTTATATTCTTCGAATGTGTCGTCAACGATTGACTGACGAATCTTTTCTGCAAGACGCGTCAGGAAGCGCATGTTGTGTGCGCTTGCAAGCACGCCTGCAAGACTTCCTCGCTCCTCGCTCGGTCGCGTGCGACCACTATACACGGTCTATTTGCTTCGCGGGATAGCGCGGCGCGATTTACCGAACTGAACCTTGCGGGACTGCATGCGAATAGGCACCGACTGACGCGACTGCGGCTTATCGTAGTGCGGCTTGTTGTTGTCTTTGTTGAATCCTCCGCCTTTCATGTCCGCATTGTAGCATTACTTCCTGCCCGTGAGAGTGTGCTTCTTTGAGCGGATACGGGCATTCTTCACGACCGGCTGTTGTCGTGGCGCCACCCGCGGCGGCGTCTTGCGACGCTCGCTTTTCTTATCAAAATGCGGCTTCCCAGTGCCCTGCTTTGACACCCCTTTCCTCATTTTCATATTCCTATTGTAGCACCAGCACGCACACGTTACGCTTGCCCCGCTTCAAAAGCGCGACGTTGTGTGTGAAGTCTGATTTTTCCAACGTGGATTTCTTCCCAGTCAGCGCTTCGCCGTTGAGCGTGACAGCGCCATCAGAGATGAATTGGCGCGCCTCGCGCTTCGACGTCGCAAGTTTCGAATCGACAAGAACATCAACAAGCTCGGCCTCCCCCGAAACTACGCACGATGGCGCGGATGCCGCCAGTGCTTTCGCTGCCGCCGCTGAAATATCTTTGACGCCGCCGTCGCCGAAAAGCACTTGCGAGATTTGTTCAGCAGTCGCGACGGCTTCCGCGCCGTGGACGAGCGTCGTCACTTCGCGAGCAAGGATTTCCTGCCCATGGCGTGCGGCCGGATTGCGCTTATGCATTTCCATCGCCGCATCTATTTCCGCGCCGCTGAGCATCGTCAATTTGAGCAATAACTCTTCAACCGCTTCGTCCTCGATATTGAGGAAAAACTGATACATTTTGAACGGTGATGTCTTCTCCGCATCGAGCCATACCGCGCCGTCCTCGCTCTTGCCGAATTTTTTGCCGGTCGATTTATTCACAATGAGCGGCCACGTGAGCGCAAACACCTCTTTTCCCGCTTTCCGGCGGATGAATTCGACACCCGCGAGAATATTGCTCCATTGGTCCGAACCGCCGACTTGCACGTCACACGCATACTGCTCATTGAGATAGAGAAAGTCGTAGCCCTGCAAGAGCGAGTAGCTGAATTCGGTGAACGAAAGCGGCGACTCTTTTTCAAGCCGCTCGCGCACCATGTCCTTCTTAATCATCGCATTTACCGTGAAGTGCTTGCCGACGTCGCGGAGGAACTCGAGCAGGTTGAGCTTGGTGAGCCATTTCGCGTTGTTCTCTTCGATGAAATCCTCGCTACCGAATACGCGACGTATCTGCGCGGCAACAGCCTTGGAATTCTTGGCGATGGTCTCCTCGTCGAGCAAATTGCGCTCCTCGCTCTTGCCGCCCGGGTCGCCAATCATCCCTGTGCCACCACCTGTGAGAATAATGACCTTGTGTCCGTCCTCCAGAAACCGCCTCAATACGAGGAGTCCAACGAGATTGCCGACATGGAGCGAATCTGCCGACGGGTCTATACCGAGATAGACGGTACGTTTCGGACCATCGGTGATGACCTCAAGCTTTTCAGAAGAAAATTGGTAGGCGTAGCCTCGCTCTTTCAGCGTTTCCGAGAGTCTTGCCATGGCAAAAATATAGCACAAAAAAGGGTGGCCCTGCGGTCACCCTGAAGTCGTACGCCCGAAGGCGGTCGTCTGTGCGCAGGCGGCACATTGCTGAGCGGCCTACGTCGTCGAGGTGCCGGTCCCATCTGCGCTAGGGGCCCCATGCGAGCTTCTTGGCTAAGACGGTTTGGTGTAACCAGCAACGACAATATAGCACGTGATTATTTTGTGTCCCGATTTTGCTCTCTTGACTGCACCTCATGCTCGTCCATTCCAAAATGGTGCGCAAATTCGTGCCAAATTGTCTCCGCTATAACCTGCGCGACGGGCATCGCATCTTCCTCCGCGGCCCCTTCAATGGGGATTTGGTAGAGCGTGATGGTATCCGGCAGTGTCATGCCCACGCCGTAATTTTCTCCGCGCGCGGAGAGCGGAATTCCTTTGTACAAACCAAGTAGCGTCTCATCCTCACCAAGCCCCTGCTCCCTGCGGTCCTCGTCGGACGGCTCGCCCTCCACCAGCACCGCAACATTCTTAATCTTCTCCCGCACCCACTGCGGCAGTTGTTCATACCCTTTTTCCACAAGCTTCTCAAATTCCCTCCTCTCCATACGCATATGGTACACTAATCGCTTATGGCGAAAGGGAAGAAAATAGACTCTATAGAGAAGCTGGCGACGCTCATGGCAGAGGGTTTTGCTGACCTAAAAAATGGACTCACGGAGGAAATGGAGAGCCGATTTGAGGAGGTGAACCTCTCGCTCGGTCATGTGCAGGACGACGTTCGCTCACTACGGTACGACGTGAAAGAATTGAAGAGTGATGTTGCTGAAATAAAACGCGATATTACGGCTCACGGCAAAGCCATCGACAAAGACGCTCTCGCGCTCATTAACCACGAACGTCGTATTTCCAAGCTTGAGCACGTTCGATAACAAATATTCCTATCACATGTCTATTGAGATTATTGCCGGGTCGTAGGTAACACGAATGACCTCTGCATGCCCCGTCGTCCCTGAGCTTACTTGTTCGTATATCGGTGCCGCTTGTGGTGAGCTTCCTGTGGTGAACGTAGTCGAACCAGTCGAACCACCCGCGTATCCCGGCTCGACGTTGCTCACGCCTTTCAGCATTCGGAAGACCGCTTCGGTACACCAAAAGCACCCTCCTCCAAACACCGCTTTTTTCATATAGGTATTGTAACAAAAACCGGCCTCTATAACGGCCGGGTTTTTGTTTACGAAGCGAAGTCGTAAACATAAGGTGTGGGTTCCATCACGACAGCACCCACGAACGTCGGAGAGTTCCATTAACGCAGGAGCTCACAACAATCGTCGGCGATCAAGTTTAGAAGTGCTTATCCAGCATCTGCTGCAGGTGCGGCTTGAGAAACGCCTTCAGGGTCGAGATTTCAATACCAGCCCCTTTGGCAAAACGCTCAAGCTTCTTCATTGTCTTTTTGATCCACCGCTCGATAACGAACTCGAGCAGCTTTTCAGACACCTGTGTTGAGTCGCTCAAAGTCTTGCTCCTTTGTACATCTGCTACGGGATTGTAGCAGCAGCTTCCATTATACTACTAAACATATTACTTGTCAACTGCAGTAGTAGCCAAAGCCTGCTTCGGCACTTCCGCAGATTTCCTGAAGAAATACAGTATGAGCAGTCCCGCGAGAACGAAGACCGCCATTGCGCCTATGGCAAGCCGGTACGCGATAGCGCCGCCACCCACTCCCAAAATAATTCCGCCCCACGTAAGCGGACCGACAAACGTGGCAAAGCGCTCGGCCAGTGTGTAGAAAGAAAAGCCGTATGTCATCTCCTCTTTCCTAAGCAACGTGCTCAGGTATGCCCGGCAGACGGCAAACAGGGAGCCGATGAGCAGGCCGACGGGAATTGTAATGATGGCAAACACCGCGAATGTCGGCGCGAGCGCGAGCAGAGGCAGCGCAATAATCCAAGAGACGAGCAGTATCTTCAGTGTGGCAAGTGCGCCGATGCGGTCGGCCAACCATCCCGCTACCACTCCGCCTACGGCAGACATAACGAGAATAGACATAAGAAGAAGCGACTTTGTCGAATCGGGGACGGCAAAGACGCGCTCGAGGAGGATGGAATAGTTGTTGCTGAGGGTCAACAGCGCGTCGTTGAACAGGAAAAAAGCGAGGAGCATCGGCGTGGCCACCGAGGCAGCAAAAAAAGCGAGGAATTTGCGCCTATACGCCCGTCCGTCCTCCAGTAGTTGCGATATCTGAAGCGGAGAACGAGGCACTCTGTTCTCTTTGAAAAATACCATCATGGGAAGCGCCAGCAGGACGAACGCAATGAGCGCGGGACCCAAAGGATTCAGGCGCGACGCGGCAAGCGGCAGGGTGATGGCGATACCGACCACCTGACCCAGTGCGTTTGAAAACTGACCGATACCCGATGCGCGGGCACGATGCTCCGTATCGGCGATTTCTTCGAGCATCGGATTGTAGAACACAAAAGAGAGCTGGTAGAAATACTGGCCGAGCAAAAACAGGAGAGCGACCGCCCAGATATGCGAGGTCCCGAAATACGCGACCGCGACCGCGAGACTGTACGACAAAAATGTCCCGGCGGTCGCGACATTCAAAAAGAACTTGCGTCCGCCGTTCCTGTCGGTCTGCGCCGCAAGAATGGGCGCGGTCGCAAGCAAAATAAGTGTCGTTACCGCAAAAATGGCGTTGTACCAAAAGTCCGGAAGTCCCGCGTCGATAACCAGCCACTGCGCGAAATACAGAAGGAAGTTGACGTAGATAATCGAGTTCGCGAAGTCATACAGCGACCATAGAAACAGTTTCTTCTTGTTCATGTATTCGTTATGCGAACAGAGTCACCACGTAGAGAACCGCAACGCCGAGTATGGTGGAGAGTGTCGTCCAATAGACCGGATGCGAATGGTGACTTTCCGGCAACAGGTCGGACGCGCCGATGTACAGAAAGAATCCTGCGAACAGCGCGAGCAGATAACCAAGGGTCGTCTGGCTGACGGTAAAAAAGAGCGTGGCGAGTACGCCCGCGGCAGGAGCAAGCGCATCCACCAGAAGCCAGCGGAATGCCTGCGCCCTCTCACCCGTGCTTTTGAGTATCATGTTCACCGTGTTTATGCCGTCGGAAAAATCGTGTGCGAGGACCGCAAGCGCGACGACAAGTCCGACCGCCGGCGAGACTTGAAATGCGAGACCGAGGCCGATGCCGTCGAGGAAGCTGTGGAACGAAAGCGTACCGGCCCCGACAACCCCCCTCCGCTGACGCGCGTGACCATCGTCGTCGGTGTGGCTGTGTAGTGCAATGAAACGGTCCAATATGAGATATGCGACAAATCCGAGCGCAATAAGCGCAGTAACCGTGCGGACTTCGCCCGCTTGTCCGCTCAACTCAAACGCTTCCGGTATGAGTTCGAAAAACGCGACGCCGATAACAGCTCCCGCGCTGAGCCCCAAAATGAGGTGCAGCCGGTCCTTGAGGCGCAGGGCAAAAAGCCCGCCGAGCAGAGTCGCGCAAAAGGCTCCGATGGCAAATACGAGCATCATGAATAGAGATTATACACGGGCGGAACATATGCGAAACCGCACGACATGCAAAGGCGGTATACCCCGTGAGATAACGGGATTCGTTTCGCAAACGGCGTTAATTGTTTGTATCTCACGGGGTATACTGAGCGTGTCCTGTCTTTTTGCATTTGTATGATGAACGCATTCGCCTCTTTCGACCTCAATACGATCTACGCACTCGCTGCAATCCGGACGCCTGTCGGTGTAGGCATATTTTCGCTTATCACGGACCTTGGCGGATCCGTGGTCGTGGTTCCTGTCACTCTTTTTGTATGTGCAATACTCTGGTACAGGAAAGAACTTCCCTATGCAATCGGACTCTTCGCGTCGGTGCTCGGCGGAGAAGCGCTTAAAGATGCCATCAAAGAGATTGTCACGCGGCCAAGGCCTCCCGTCGCACTACATGCGGTCGTGGAAGATGGTTGGTCGTTCCCAAGCGGTCACGCGACCGCCGCTGTGGCGCTTTATGGCTTCCTCATTTACGCGACGTGGAAATTCGCGCCGGCGCCGTGGCGCATGCCGCTCACACTACTGTTCTCGGCAATTATTCTGTTGGTCGGCTTCAGCCGCATGTATCTCGGCGTACATTACGCAAGTGACGTCATTGGCGGCTTTGCCGTCGGTGCGATTTTCCTGTGGCTCGGCATCCTAGTTGGGAAGCGTCTGAGCGGGAGCGACGGCACGCGCGGGTGACTCGCTCGTTGCAAACCAGCGGTAGAGTGCGGGACTTATGAGTGCCGCGAATACGACCGCGCCGAGAAGATGCAAAACAGTGAATGGAACCTGCCCCGCAAGGGCGGCGGAAAATGACTGGCCGTTGAACAGCGGGCCGACGGTAAGGCCGGTGACCGCGTCGTAGAACAGTACGCCGACTATGCTAAAGCGGACGAAATTGCCGCGCGAAGCGGAGCGATTCTTGAAATAGAAGTATGAGGCGGCGCCGAGTGTGCCGTAGGCAAGCGCCGTGACCCACGTCCATGCGCCCCAGCCGCTCGTCACGGCGTCATAGAGCACAATGCTGAGCACTCCGAATAGAACGCCCGGTAGAGCCCCAAAACGCTTCGAAAGCGGCATTACAGAGGCCAGAATCGGCTCCACGTTGGGAGCGCGGAACGGCAAAAGTCTGAAAGCAAAAACGGCGGCGAATGTGAGTATGTATTTCAGCCAAGAGGTCATGAGGATTTAGAGTATATCACTGCCCGCGAGATGCGCCTGTGAATAGCCATTAACGGCTACGGATGACGGTCACGCCGGGGGTGCAGTCCTTGTACATCTCTGTTTTACGGACTGTGACGGTCACACGGCTGATGCGGGCGTCTTCCAAAATCTTCGTCGCAACGACATCCGCAAGCTTTTCGAGAAGTTTGAACGACGGACCTTCGACAACCTCTTTCGCGATTTTCCGGAACGTCGCGTAATTGACCGTATCCGCTATGTTGTCGCTCACGACGGCCTTGCCGGTGTCAAAATCAATCGCAATATCCAGCACGAATTCCTGTTCCCGTGTTCGCTCCTCATCGTACACCCCGTGCTTGCCGCGAAGTTTCAAGTCCCTGATGAAAATAGTGTCCATAACATTCTCACATTCTTAAGAATATCGGAATGTTCTAAAACTTAGAGAACAAACTTGCCGTCTTTGTAGATGACCTTCGTCGTACCGTTTTTCATGTGCGCCGTCACTGTGCGGCGGGTCGTCGAGATGATGTCGGTGTGTATTGAGGAGTCATTGTAGCCCAGCGCTTTTGCCTGCTTAGTTGTAAGCTTCGAGACATCCCCCGAGTAACAATCCCGATACGACATACCGAGCGCAAGATGTGTATTTCCTTGAGGCCCGCCGACATTCTCGTCGTACAACGTCTCTGCCATGAATTTCGTGACACGCGAGTGACGGCTGTCGGTGAGCGAGTATTCTCCTATTTTATTTGCTCCTTTGGTCGCTATCATCTCTTTCAAAAGTTTCTCATTCGTCTTCGCCTTGGATTTAACAACAAGACCATTCTTGAATTCCAACTCAATACCGGTAATCTTGGACCCATAGCGATAAAGCGGCTGGTTAAATTTAATCCAGCCCTCGGTACCGCGCCAATCCGGCGAGGTAAATATTTCGAAGCTCGGAATATTCGCGCCTGAACCGAAGCGCCATGCACGCTTTTCACCAAGTTTAATCCAGAGATCCATGTCGGGACCGACGATGTGCAACCGGTCCACCTTGGGCGTAATTGTATTAAGCTTACGACGATATTTCTCGATTTCAATATATACCTGCTTCCATTTTGCTATCGGATTCTTCTCATCCAAGAAACACGCCTTGATAATCTGATTCCAGTATTCTTTCTCAGAAAGCCCTGCCTCTTTTGCCATTGCTGGCGTGCCGTACATCGCGATGGACCACGAAAGCTTACCTTTCCATTCCTTTTGATGCCGCCAGTCCATAAACGGCTTCATCGCCACACCCCTCGCCATTATTCTTTTCGGGTCTATCCCGTCCATAAGATGCATATCCCGGTCAGCGAGTATGAACAGCGAGTGGTCCATCTCGTCCACGACTCCGCGCAGATATTTCGCCGGGAAGAATCTTATTTGCTCGTCCGAAGCATTCTCATAAAAATGCCGGCTCGTACTTTCGTTGCGGCGCATGTCGCCCTTCTCTTCATCGGGAGCATAGTGCGGAAGCACATGCCCGCCGGCGTTGATGATTGCGTTGAAGATTGCAACATACAGCGGCTTCGCGCTCTCATTCGCGGAAAGTCGCACGACGTCGCCTTTTTTAATTCCCTTCCCGCCGCCGAGCGCAAAATTCACCATCACGTCGGCGTATTTCTTCAAAATCTTGTCGCTGGGCGTGTATGACATAGCGGCAGATTACATGCCGGAAGCTTCCTTGTCGAGATGAAAACATGTCATGACTTGCGTAAGTACGGTCGTTGTGGCATTATGTGAGCTGGAACGTGCACCCGCACGCAGCTCACGGAGGCCGAAATGCGTATCTCATTATCACTTATTGCCGTCATGGTTGCGGGGATTGGTACCGCGATTGGTATCGCGACTGGTATCGGCGTTAGCATTACCGGATACGGCGTTCCGTATCTCATGGAGCGCGAGACTCGTTTTGCCAATGAAGAGATCGTCGTCACGCGCGGCATCGGTTTCATGCATACGCTTTCGTACGTGCGCAACATGCGCACCGGCGACGAGTATGTGCGGGAATTGCAATCCAGCCCGTTCGGCGGGCGTCGTTACGTCTCGATCAACGTATCTGCTCAATGTCGGTGCATAACATCTATGCACTGGAACGACGGCGATGAGCCATTCTCGGTCTTTCGCAATGCCGGTCACATGAACCTCATCACGGGCAAGAACATCAGTGTTGTCAAAGCTGTGTCCCTTGCCGAGGTTCAGGATAAGTTCGACAGGGCGCAGGTTCTACTTGACAACACGCGCCGGCGTTTTGAGCCCATAGTCGCGTCGATGGCGAAGTAACTGGCCTGACCAGTTGACCACCAGCCACTCTTAGCACGTAGCTGAGAGTGGCTGTTTCTTTTGTTCGGAACTTCCACTCGTTAAACTTTCTTTACCTCCTTCGCGCGTTCTTTGATATCTATCGGGTACACACCCGTGAAGCATGAGGTGCAGAATTGCGATTCGGGAAGTCCCGTCGCGGCTATCATGCCCTCGTATGAGAGGAAGCGCAGCGAGGTGGCGCCGAGATACTCCCGCATTTCCTCGATAGACTTGGTCGCCGCGATGAGCTTCTCCTGTTTCGGTGTGTCGATGCCGTAAAAATCCGGATACTTGACCGGCGGCGACGAGGAGAGGAAGTGCACTTCTTTTGCCCCCGCGTCGAAAAGCATTTTCACGATTTGCCGCGAGGTTGTCCCGCGGACGATTGAGTCGTCAATGACGACAAGCCGCTTACCTGCAATTACTTCCGGAATCGGGGTGAGCTTCGCTTTCACGCCCTGCTCGCGAATGTGCTGCTCCGGCTGAATAAATGTGCGGTGAATGTAGCGATTCTTGGCGAGTCCCAATTCCATGGGAATCCCGCTGTGTCGTGCATACCCGACCGCGGCCGGAATCGCGGTCTCGGGCACCGGAATAACGACGTCGGCTTCGATTTTATTCTCTTTTGCCAGTTCGGCACCGCAGTTCTTGCGCATCTCATACACCGACTTGCCGAGGAGGTGACTGTCGGGACGCGCAAAATAGACGAATTCGAAAATGTCGAGCTTCTGATTCCCTTCTGCGAGTTGCTCACTGCGCAAACCATCGGCATCCACTATCGCCATCTCACCCGGCTGTACGTCGCGAATGAATTCCGCTCCTATCGGCGGAAATGCACATGTTTCCGACGCGAAGACGTATCCGCCGTTGAGCTTGGCGAGCGAAAGCGGGCGGATGCCGCAGGTATCGCGGATGGCGATAATCGAATCCGCCGACATGATGAGAATTGAAAACGCTCCGGTAAGGAGCGGGTATATCTCTCTGATAGCATCTTCAAGCTTGGCGCCTTTGCGCATCGCGGCTCCGATTGATTCTACAATCATGCGCGAGTCGGAAAAATCATCCGTAGCGACATTGTGCGCCGCAAGATACTCTTCGAGCGCAGTGGTGCTCGGGAGATTGCCGTTGTGTACGAGTGCGATGGCGCCGTCGTCGGGCCCTGAGCAGAGCGACACCGAATCGAGCAAGCTGGGACTCGTGTCGCCGTAGTCGGGTTTCTCAAGAGCTGCATTGCCAGCCGCGAGCATCGGTTGGGCATGCTTCACTTTCGAGTTGCGCGAGGTCGAATAACGATTATGGGCCACTGCGATGTGGCCCTTGAGTGATTCCATGAGTTCCTCGGTGAATACCTGCGAGACGAGCCCCATGCCCTTGTGGAGGCAGATTTGCTGGCCGTCGCCCGCGGCGATGCCTGCGCTTTCCTGCCCGCGATGCTGGAGCGCGTAGAGACCGAAGAAGGAAAGGCGCGCGACGTCGAGACCTTTGCCGTAGACACCGAAGACTGCGCATTTCTCCCCGAGCTCCCCCGCTTCAGCTTCCCTGTTTTCGCTGAGTCGAGGTGTGTGTTCCATACGAAAAATCATTGTACCAAATATTTCCCAAAGCGAGAGGCGCCCACCGGGCGCCTCGTTAATGTTTGTGCAGGCTCGCTACATCACAAGGCGATGGCGAGCGAATACTCATGTTCGGTTCGACGCTTGAGTGCCGGCATGAGCGTGGCTTTATATACGCCCTCGAAACCTCGGTAGACGGCGACGATTGAAGGCCGTTCCCATGACGGATACGAGATGAGCTCACCGTCAAGACAAAAGATGGGCCAGGGTTTACTTGTATATTCCAGCCTATCTACGAGATCGTCGAGAACAAACTGCCGGCCATCGCAATACTCCGCCATCGTCCCGTCGAGGGGGACGTAGGTGTTGCTGCCAAACAGTGGGTTCATTCGCCCTTCTATGAACCTACGCAGTGCATGCTTTACGAAATTCGAGCGAACATCGCTGAAGTCGGAAAAGCCCTGCACCATATCGATGCCCCGAACGAGCCTTCCCCGCCTGTCCCGGCAAGGAAGTATCCGGACCTTTGTAAGGTCCACCGCCGTTACGTTACGGGCACACGGATGAGTCTCAGTCAGCACTTTCCTGCTGAGTTGGAACCAATCCTGTACGTCCCACTCCGAGCGGCGGTACATTTTTATCGTAGACCTTCTCACGTGCCTCTCCCCGGAAAATTGGTTGAGGCGATTCGATACGCATAAACTGATTCGATTTTCGCCAACCGCGATTATGCCACAGACTGCGCCGTGCCGCAAGTGTGTGAATCTTCCTTTGGTACAAAACGAAAGCCGCCAGTTGCCCGGCGGCTCACGAAATTATGGGACGGTTTGCTCACCGGGCGCGCATGCGCCGGTATTGGTGACGAACGTAGGGCGGGACGTGCATCACAATCACGCCGGTAAAGAATCCGGCATAGAGCGAGAGCATGAAACCCGCAGGACCCCACCACGCTGTCGCGAGACCGATGCAGATGAAACCAACGACGCAACCGAGCACCCAACTCTCCGGCATATAATCCGGAATCGGATTGTTGGTCTCGAAGATGCCGGGCCATCGGGCCTTCGCAGTCGCCCACAGGTCGGGGACGAAAGTGAGCGCGATGACTGCAACGAAAACAACGAAAATGCCGAGTGTGTTTCTCATGGAAACCCCCCAAAAGATAACTTATTTCTTTATACAGTGAATATACTAGTACGTCAATCTTATGAATTTGCCTGCCTGTCGAGCGTGAGCCAGTCTGAACCGCCGAGCGAGATTGCGAATGTCGTGAGCGCGAGTATGAAATCGCGCACGCCGATGTCGTTGTAGCCTATCCCGAATGCGATGACGAAAAGGTGGAGTGCGAGCAGGAGCGCGACCCAACGGGTCAGGAGTCCGACGGCGAGCATCGCGCCGAGAATGACTTCAAACCAGCCGTTGAACAGCACGATGCCCGCCGGAGAAATCCACGTGAGATTTGTCGCCCACACCGGTAGCCACGACAGCCATCCGGACGCGTCCATCACCTGTGAAAATCCGAACCACAGAAACAACGCCGCCAGAGCGAGTCGCAAGACGACGGGAGCGAAGGCGCGTGCATCGCGGTCGGTCATATCATTGAACGGTTGCATCCAACTGCACCGAAGGAGTCGTGTCCACAGTCGAACTCGCTGTGAGGGTTGTGTCTTCTTGCGCACTAATGGGCACCGTCTGCGGATTTGGCTCAAGCGGACGCGAGCCGCGCGTCTGGAAATAGACGAGCCCGGCGACGGCAAGGACGAGAATAAGCCCGATGGCAAGCGGTGTTGATGCGTTCATGGTGTGATGCGACGATTCTATCACGATGTGTTACTCCGACGCGAGCCTCTCGATTGCCACGATGTAGGCGGCGTCGCGCAGTGTGACGCCGCGCTCGCGCGCTGTCCGGTACACCGCGTCGGAGGCCGCGCGCATTTTCTTTTCCAACCGCTTGAATACATCCGCCTTGAACCAACGTTCGTCGTTCATATTTTGCGACCATTCGAAATACGAGACCGCAACACCGCCGGAATTCGCGAGAATATCGGGAATAACCATGACATTGTTCGCCCGCAATATTTCTTCCGCCTCGGGTGTCGTCGGACCATTCGCCATTTCGAGCACGACGCTCGCTTTCACCTGCTTTGCGACGTCAGCGGTAATCGCGTTTTCGAGCGCCGCCGGCACGACGATGTCGACGGGTAACGTCAAAATCTCATCATTTCTTATCGCTTTCGCGGCGGGATATCCCAGAAATGAACCGTGTTCTTTTTTGAACGCCTCGAGAGAATCGATGTCATTGAATCCCTTCCCCGAGAAAACAGCACTTTTCGAATCGGAAAACGCGACTACCTTGTATCCGGCCTTCTGCAAATATCGTGCAAGATAGCTTCCGACGTTGCCGAACCCCTGTATCGCGACGGTCTTCCCTTTCCCGCTCACGCTGCGCAAACGCAGTATCTCATCGAGCGCGAAACTGCCGCCGAGGCCGGTCGCCTCGGTGCGACCTTCGGAACCTCCCTTATTGAGAGGCTTCCCCGTAACGACTGCTGGTGTATCAGAACCGACAACGAGCGAATACTCGTCACGGATCAACTGCATGATGGTACTGCCCGCATTCAGATCGGGCCCCGGCACGTCAATATTCGGCCCGATTACGGGGGCAAGCCTTCGGACATATTCTCTGGTAAGCCGTTCCAGTTCAGTTGCCGAGAGTTTCTTGGGGTCCACGGTGATGCCTCCCTTGCCACCACCAAACGGTATGTCAATGAGGGCGGTCTTGAATGTCATCCAAAGTGCGAGTGCCTTTACCTCGTCCATATCAACATCCAGATGATATCTTGTACCGCCTTTGTACGGACCACGGATGTTGTTGTGCTGGACGCGAAAACCGCTGAAGACGCGGACACTGCCGTCGTCCATCCTGAGCGGCAGTGACACCTCTACGACGCGGTCCGGCTGGGAGAGCCGCGCAAGCAGTAGCGGGTCGAGCGAGAGCGATTGTGCCGCTTTTTGCAGTTGCGCCTGTGCCGTCTCCCATGGGTTTGCGCGCATAAAAATATGTACTACTGGTACTGAATGTAGATAGGGCGCGGCTTGAGTCTGAGAATTTCCTGCGGCGTCAGCATGCCAGCCGAGGGCGGTTTGGTGTCGTTCTTGTAGAAGAGTTTGAAACCGGTGAATTGTATCGGCTCAGCCGCGACGACCGTGTTGTACGTATTGATTTTCTTTGCAGGGAATCCCCACCCGTCCATGTCCACCACTATTTGCACCTCGGGTAGCGGCGTGATGCGCTTGTACCCTGTCAGCATGTCATCCGTAAAGCGATGTATGACGAGTATTTTCGGCGGCAGATTGTTATCGCGAACCAATCCCGCGAGATACTGCCCCACCCAATTGATGTCTTCCGCGTCAAACGTGCCGATGACCGTGCCTGGCCGTTCCCCGCCTTTCATCGAGAATTCCGGGTCGATGCCCACGTGCACATTGGGCATCGCCAGATAGTTTTCGTACACCGGTAATTCTTTTTGCACCGTGGAAAGTCCTACCTGAAAATCAATAAAGACGATTCCGTGCACCTTCTCGGCGAGTGCGAGCGCTATGTCTATTTGCGAATCCGGCATCCGCGCGCGGTACATGCCGTCCTTGCCCGCCGATGCCTGCGCCGTGACGAGAATATAGTGAATCGCGGGAATGACAGGGGTTGAAGGGTCTGCGGCTTCCCAATTGGCGACCTCTGCACGGAGCTTCGCGAGCACGACATCTTCCGGATACTCGCCGAGCACGCCCATGCCCTTGGAATAAAAGTTGCCGTAGTACGCGATAATGCGGTTGAACGGCAGAAGCGCGCCCGCATTCGGATATACGGTCTTCGCGGGCCAGAGCGGAGCCTTTTTTAACGGTGTCGATGTGGAGGTGGTCGTTGCGACCGGTTCGGGTGCCGGCAGCGTGGTCGTCGCAAGCGCGAGCACAAGCATGCGGCGGTCGTAGTCCTGTGTATCAAGCTTCGGCAACACGGGGACCGGCTTCCCTTCCGTCACCTCAGCGAGTGCGGCGTAGTACGACACGCCGAACATGTCGGAAACCACGGCATACAAAAGGAACATACAGGCAACGCCGACTCCAACGGCAAACACGGCCGGCACGACGCGCGAACGTCCCACCCGCGACCCTTTGTTTGCGCGCGCCATAATCACGTCATTCTACCCTACGGACGACGTAGAGCGAGTGAAGAACGCGAGCCATGCTCGCGTTCTTCCGAGCCGAGGAGTTCGAAAACCGGCAACCGGTTTATGCGGCGACGGAAAGTACTTTCGACGGATGGTGATGGCCTTTGACGATGCGTATTTTCTTTACCGGTACGCCGAGGTGCTCCGCGACAAGTTCGACGACGCGATTGTTCGCCATATTCGCCTCGGGCTTCTCGCGAACTGATATCTCGAATTTTCCCTCGGAGACCTCGCAAATACTTTCATTCTTCGCTCCCGTCTTGACGCGAACTTTAATGTGCATACGCGATTAATAATGCTCCGGGTTTTCCAAATGCATTAACGCCATGACAACGGCGGCTTTGTTGTATTCAGTACGATTTGATCTCCCTTTCGTGAAAACACCAACGAATCCCTCGTGTTCTCCCAATTTTTCATGCTGAGTGAGTCCTGTGGCTTTCATGGCCTGACTGCCATCCATCCCCAGGTTTACAATCGCTTCTATAACTTTCTTTGGCCATTCGTATGCTTGCGAAAGTCCCATATGAATTTGTTCGCCATCATAAATCGCACATACGGCAACTTCCATATACCCGGATTTTGTCTGTGGAACTTTCATGAGCCCGCTTTCAATTCCAAACCCATAGTCGTTGTTTTTGAACGCCTGTTTCGCTCTATCCACGGCGCCGGAAACAGTTTCATCGAGACTTTTCGGGTGACCAAATTGTTCGACTTTCACATCAACCCCGACCACTTCGGCACCAGCGAACATTGGATAATCGCGAAGTATTTCCGCAACCGCATTTACTTTGGTCTTGTTCTTCGAGCCAACACCGATTCTCATGATGCGAGTATAGCAAAAAGCGAATAGTCCCCTACATGTAAAATTATCAAGGTCCGACCTTTGTATTGATGTCAATCGAGCGCGGCGAAGAATTTGATGAGATTTGCGATGTGCTCGTCGAGCCCGACGCCGAGGGCCTCGCATCCGCGATTGATGACCGTACGGTCTATCTTCGCGGCGAACCGCGGCTCCCCGTAGCGTTTCTTTATCGAACTCGCCTTCATTTGCGCATATGGCACCGGATTTATCTTTTTGTATGCATAAAAAATACCGCTTATTTCGTCGCATGCGGTCAGCGCGGCCGCAAGTTTCGAATACGGCAGGGTGGTAAATCCGTCGTACCCATACGCATGCGCCTCGACGGCATGTATCAAATCGTCAGGGTATCCCCACTCCTTGAACCACTTCAGAGATTCCGCAGGATGTGCGTTCGGGAACTCTTCGAAATCAATGTCGTGCAGAAGTCCCGTGATATACCACAGGTCTTCGTCTTCGCCGTACAACTGCGCATACCCCGCCATCGCAGTACCTACCATGCGTGCGTGCTCCCGCTGATATTCATCCTTGACGTGCTGCTCCAGCAATTTCTGCGCTTCGTCGCGCGTGGGCAATGTCATGTACCCATCTTAACAAATCTGCGCCACATTGCGTCAGGTCCGACTTGACGCATTACCACTGCTCGAGAAGCAGAGCGTCGAAGTCTTCGCTCCTTGTTGTCATGTGAGTCTCAAGCATCTCTTGGGCTCTCTTCTTGAAAAGAGCCGGTGACATCCGTAATCCGAGTGAGTCTATCGAATCGATATCCACGATGTCTTGCGTCAAGTCGGACTTGTCCGAAATACACGAGTGCAAGCTCGAAAAAGAATATCGCTGCGCTCTTTCCCATGCCCGATCAAACTCAGACATCGCCTTCTTGAGACCGCCAGGGTGCAATTCGAAAACGTTTTTCACGAGAATATACTGCACAAGATATCGGAGGTACGAGTCGGAATCAATTGTCTTGGCTTTGTAACCTCCCTGGAACAAACTCCCCTTCTCACCATATTTTGCATTGAAATGAGTAGTCATACTGCCACCGAGGCGTTGCATAAACTTCGCTACACCACCATCAGTACTTTCCCGCAGTAGCAAGTGAAAATGATTCGGCATAAGCGTCCATGCAAGTACCTGCGTCAGTGGTTTGCGCTCCGGCCATGCGTGCGGCCGCTCGAATTCAGCAAGCGCTTCGGTATCGCGCATCCAATCGCCTACATCGTGCTCGTCATTCAAATAGAAAAGTGCCTTGCTAAAGCGAATTCGATCTGACTCGTCTCGAACTATTTCCACACCGCGAGTGCCGCGCTTTATGACATGCAGAATGGAACCGACGCCATGGGGTTCGACGCGCATCTGCGCATTATACCAAGTCTTTGCGTCAAGTCGGACTTGACGCATTAAGGTTACTTCACTTTCTGCAGACAGCGTAGGCACTCGAGCTGGCCCTCACGGGTCTTGATGTACTTGTTGCCGCACTTGCAGAGAACAACCGCCGGCTGATTCGGGTTGTCTATCCACTTCCCGTCTTTCATGAAATTTTTTGACATATGGTTACTTGTGGTGAGCGATTTATCCTGAGCAATGTCGAAGGAAGTCGAACTATTCAATAAAGGTCAGCGCCTTGCCGCGCTTCCCCGCGCGGCCGGTGCGGCCAATGCGGTGGACGTAGTCTTCGTAGGTGGTCGGCAGGTCGTAGTTGATGACATGGCTCACATCATCCACATCGATGCCGCGCGCGGCGACGTCGGTCGCGACGAGAACCTGCACGCGATTACTTTTGAACATCGAGAGTGCCTGCTCGCGTTTGTTCTGGCGCTTGTTTCCATGAATCGACTCCGCCTTGAAGCCGCGCTGAGCGAGAATTTTCGAGAGTTTCTCGACGCCGTGCTTGGTGCGGCCGAAGACGAGCACTTTGCTGAATTCCGGCTGTGTGAGCAATTCGTGGAGCACGTCCATTTTGTTCTTGCCCGCGACGCGCACGATATCCTGCTCAACATTTGATGCAGTGTCGCCCGTCTTCACGGAAATGCGCACGGGATTTTTGAGAAAGCTGTGGATGAGCGATTCAATCTCGCGCGTGAGCGTCGCCGAGAAGAAGAGCGTGTGGCGTTCGGGGCGCATGAGCGAAAGAATATATTTCATGTCGGCAATGAATCCCATGTCGAGCATGCGGTCGGCCTCGTCAAGGACGACTGTCTGAAATTTGGAAAGGTCGAGCGCACGGCGCTCGATGAGGTCTTTGAGACGGCCGGGAGTGCCGATGACGAAATTGGGCCCGCGGCGAAGGGTCGCTATCTGGCGATTGATATTGGCGCCCCCGACGCACGTGACGGCACCGATGCGCATATGGTCGGCAAACGCCCAATATTCTTCTTCTATTTGCTGTGCGAGTTCGCGGGTCGGCACCATGATGAGCACGTGCTCTGCGCGGTCCTTGAGAACCTTATTGATGAGCGGAATCAAAAACGCTGCGGTCTTGCCCGTGCCGGTATTCGCGATACCGACGACATCTTCGCCCTTGAGGACGTGCGGGATGGCGCGGTCCTGAATCGGAGTTGGCGTCGTGTATCCCTTGTGAGCGATATTCTTCTTGAGATTCTCGTGAATGATGAAATCGGAAAAGCTGTGCTCCGGTACGAAGACCTCCTGCTCTTCCGTCACGACCGCTTTGTTGATGAACTTCGAGACGTCGATGCGCGCAGTGCGCGGCGCGGCGCGGCGATTACCGCCACGGGAACCGTGAAATGACGGCCTGCTGAATGTACGGCCTTGCGGACGTCCGCCGAAACTGCGCCCGCGTGACCCGCCACCTGCGGGTCGGGAAGGGCGGGACGGGCCGTGTCCATGACGTGAATGAGTGTTCATGTTGTATATGAGCCCATTGAAGGGCTTTGGCCTAAAAGGCCGTTTAAATGTGTCGAACTATCTCGGGACAGGTTCACGCTGGAGTGCACTGCGCGCGGCCTTGGTAATCCCAAGACAAAACCGATGAGAGAGAGTCTGACCTGAAGAGTGTATCAGATACTTCCCTGCTTGTCAACTTTTAAGAAATCGACCTCCGCGTACGCGCGAAGGTCATTGTTTGCTTCGATTAGACGAGAGTTCGCTGAATTTCACCCGCTCGCCTTGATCTCTTTGAGTAGAAGAACTTGCCAGCATGGAGTCACTTGTGCATTCGGAGACAGTGTCATGGTCATAATCCCTACACTTGGCCCAACCCCGTACCGGCAAAGCGCTCGTCCAAATCCCATGCCCGGTTCGTAATAGAGCTGCCCGATGGCCAGAATCGGGTGCAGCTCGTCTAGGTCTTTGGCGGGTCGCGAGACGATTAGGTCGAGTAGGGGCTTCGGGTCTCCGAGTGTCATGCCCTGTCCTCTCGCATACGTGTTGAGCTGTGCGCGTGTCATCCAGACTTCGTCGCCCCAACGTGCAGCAAACACGTTGAAGCGAGCGGCGCCGGTGCGCCAAGGACGGAAACATCGATCACTCACGTCCTCTGGTACGCCATGAGGATTGATGTGCCGTTTCAGTACCGGTATCCTGTCGTCAATCGTTCGGTCGAAATCAACCGCGATATCGCCGAGACTCGTGATTTTCGGGAAATCTTTGGTTGGGTCATACACGGCGGGTTCCTCCGCAGTTCCATCTGCTATCTGCTGTTCACAACGGTACACCGCGTAGCAACGCGGTGTCAAACATACTACGAGGAACGGCGCTACTTTCCGCGGCCGTGCACCTGCTTTTTGCGGGGCTTGCGCGCGGCGAGCATCGCCTGCTTTGCGGCGAGGCGCTTCGCGGTTTTGCGCGAGCGGGTCTTCTTTCTTCGTATATCTACATCCGGTCGTTTTGCCATGCGCGCGATTATAGCACATACTCCCGTGATGACGAGTGACAGCTACCCGATGCGCCCCGTTAGAAATCGCGCCCGCGCTGGCGCGCCCCGTACGGGGCCTTCGGGGCGGGCTATTCCTAACGGGGTGCGCATCAACAAATATATCGCCTCCCGCGGTATCGCGACGCGCAAGGACGCGGACACCCTCATAGAGAAAGGTCTCGTGACGATTAACGGCCGCAAAGCGGTTCTCGGCGACAAAGTGCAGGAGAGCGACAAAGTCGAGGTGAAAGGCGCTCGCACCAAGTACCGCTATTTCGCTTACCACAAACCGTCCGGCGTCATTACCCATTCCCCTGAAAAAGGCGAGGCTGATATTATGCGAAGCATCCCGCTTCGCTCCGTCTTCCCCATTGGCCGGCTTGATAAGCGCTCGTCGGGACTCATCATTCTGACCGACGATGCGCGCGTCACCGACCGGCTTCTCAACCCTGAGTATGCGCACGACAAGGAGTACCGCGTGACGACCCGCGAGGCGTTGCCGAACAATTTCAAAAAGGTCATGGAGCGCGGCATCGACATCGGCCTGCCTGTGCGTGGCACGCAGACAGGCGGATACGTTACCAAGCCCTGTGAAGTGGAAATCCGTTCCGACAACAAATTTTCGATAACACTCACCGAGGGTAAGAAACATCAGATACGCCGCATGTGCGACGCGCTCAAAACATCCGTCGAAAATCTGCAACGCGTGCGCGTCATGAATATTAAGCTCGGTCCGCTCAAGCCCAACGAATACCGCGAGCTCAAAGGGCAGGAGCTTGATCAGTTTCTGAAGGCAATCGGTCTTTGATGGTGTTGAGAATCTTTCTCACACGCTCGATACTCTCCGGTTCAAGCAACGATATCGGCGTCGCTTCGACTCCTGCTTTCTTCAGCGCTGTGAGCTTTTCTGCGACAACCTCCGGCGACACCATGTCTGTCTTCGTCAGAAATACGTGCTCGTCTTTCTTCAGAAGCTCCGCGTTGTACTGCCCGAGTTCGGTACGAACGAGATTGTAATCGCGGACGATGTCCTCGCTTTCGGAAGAGACCAGATGGAAAAGGGTCTTGGTACGCTCAACATGTTTGAGGAATTTCACGCCGAGCCCTTTGCCCTGCGATGCGCCTTCGATGAGCCCCGGAATATCGGCGAGGATGATTTCGTAGTACGCTCCGAGGTGCGGCTCAAGTGTCGTGAACGCGTAATTCGCGACGCGGCTGCGCGCGGCGGTAAGTTCGTTGAGCAGGCTCGATTTACCGGCGTTTGGCAGGCCGATGAGCCCGATGTCGGCGACGAGCCGGAGCTCGAGTTTGTAGTTTGCGATGTCGCCGACGGTCCCTTCCTCGAATTCTTTCGGTGTCGTGTTGGTAGACGAGCGGAATTTGAAATTTCCCCGCCCGCCCTTGCCGCCGCCCGCGACGAGCAAGCGCTCACCGGGCTCGATGATTTCCTTCACAAAACCCGTGTCGAGATTGGTGATGCGGGTCCCCGCCGGCACCTTGAGCACGAGGTCAGCACCGGCGCGTCCGTCGATGAACTGGCCGCGGCCGTCCTTGCCATCTTCGGCGTGAATCTCTTTTTTGTTGGCGTAGAAAGAAAGGGCATTGATGTCCGTGCACCCCTCAAAATATATGTTGGCACCACGGCCGCCGTCGGCGCCTGTGGGGCCCTGCGCCAAGCGTACCTTTTGGAAGGCGACCGCGCCCTTGCCACCATTCCCTGCCTGTAGCTGAATTGTTACCTCATCTATCAACATGGCAGCATGCTACCACAAAGGGCGCTCCGACTCGCTTCATGTAATCTTCAGAGTGCAATGCTAAACTCTGTGCAATTCATGAAAGGTCGAACCGTTTCCATCGTCTACAATCTATATATAAGCTAATTTAATCTTCTATGAATCAAAAAACAATCGTTTGGGGTATTGTTGTTCTCGTTATTCTCGCATTGGGAGCGTGGTATCTCTCGTCGTCGGGCGCTTCAAGCACCGGCACGCAGGGAGAGACCGCCACCACAACGACCACTACCGGCACGACCGGTACGCCTGCCGGCACACCTGCAACTACAAACACGTTCAAGAGTATCTTTACGCAGTCGGGTAATCACCAGTGCGATTACAGTCAGTCCAACTCAACAGGACAAAGCACTAGCGTGATATACATCGCCGACGGGAAAATGCGCGGCGAGTTCCGCTCGACCATGAGCGGCGCTTCGACGGCGAGTCTCATGATTTACAGCGGCGGCTATCTCTACAGCTGGAAAGAAGGCGCAACGACCGGTAAGAAGTCGAGCATCAGAGCGCTTGCCGATCTTCCGGATGTCATTCCGCAAGACCTCACGAGCGGGGCAATTTACGGCACCAGCGCCAATACTGTCGGCTGGAATTGCCATGACTGGCTCAAGGACGTGAAGCTCTTCACTATCCCCACGTACGTGACATTCTCCTGAGCCTCCCCGCTCCGCAGGTCGCGGACAACAAAAGAGCCTCGCCCCATACCGGGGCGAGGCTTTTTGCTACCCTGATTTTATCAACGCCAATTTCTCTGCACGCGTCAGGCTTTTGATTTCCGCCTCGCGCTTTTGGGCTTTGCTGCGGTCACGGGCTTTTTCCGAATACACCATCCGATTCGCGCCATGCGCTCGCGTGTAGCTCCCGCCCTCCCCTTTTTTGTGCTCCATCAGCCGCCGCTTCAAATCGGTGGTCACGCCCGTGTAGAGCGTCCCGTCTGCGCATTTCAAGATATATACAAAATACATGCGAGACAATTTGTGCTTACGCTATCCAACCGATAAGAGCGATCCCCAGAGCATTCATAACGAACGAGACGAGGACGAGATTCTTCGTACGCATGTGAGAGAGGCCCATAAGTCCCATGCCAAGCTCATCGGGAAGCGGCGACGCGATAATAAGGGCGCCGAGGAATGGAAGCATCCACCGGAACATTCTCCTGTGGAAAATCGCGAAGAATCTTTTGTACCTTGGCAGGCTCATCACATGTTCGACATCCTTTCGGAACGCAAACCGGACAAGGCCGAAAAGTATCAGGTCTCCCAGCACGGCGCCCAGCGCTCCTATGCCCGCCATCGCAAACGTGTTGACCGCCGGAGCAAGCTCAACGAACGTTGCGATAGCAAGAGGCGTGGTAAACAGTGATGTGAACAATATGCCCGCGATAAAACTGCCGATGAGTTCCGACTCAAGGTTAACCAAAAAAATATCGGAGAGCAGGCCGGACTTGCTGAGCGCGATTGCCGCCGCGATGCCCGCCAAAATAATGATGGCATCTCTTTCGAGACGGTCACCAAACGACGACTTAGCAGCCATTCCCATATTCTACCTTGACTGAATAATTGTCACGATGCTCGAATCCTTATAAGTGAACGGTCCGGCTAGCGGTGTCCTCCTCGGCATGGTCCCAATTCGTCCCGAGACAACTCTTCGACGAAATCGAACTCGCCTCTTGCGCCCGGGGAGATTTTCTGGACAGAGCGTCTATGAGTTCTTCCGTTGCACTCGAGCCAGCGCTCTCTCTTCGCCCCATCCTCGTACGTTTCCAACACCTCACGCTCAACGATGCGATATCGCGGCGGCCCTTCAGCACCTTCATTACCCTCGAACTTTGTCAGCTTGATACCTTCCGGCATATACCCACAGTATCACCTATCTCAAACCGGCCGTTTGTTATGAGGACGTCTGATTACGAATTCGCGAGGCAAGCCGCAAGTTGCGGCGTTGGTGTCCAACCGCATTGACCGCTCTTCTGTCTCTCGCATGTTGCGGTTTTGTAGCATGCATAACTCTCGCGGTACTCACAGGTCGAGACCGCATCGGGTCGGTCGGTGCACATCTGTGCAGAACAGCCGCCGACATAGCATTTTGCCGAAGGAGTATCGGCGACAGGCGTAGTCTGCGGCACGACATTGAACGTGAGGCGGTAATCGCCCATTGTAATCTGGGTTTGTGAATGTTTCTCCGGGGCTACTGCCGTGAGCGTAATGCGCTGTGCTTCTGTCGTGAATGCCTGACCGAGCTTGACGATACTCGTCGACGTACCCATACCGGAGACGACTTCGATTCTCACGCGCACCGTACCCGCTTGGATGCATTGCACATCGACAGGGCAACGGCTGTCTTCGACAATCCCAATCGCGAGAATCGAAAGACCCTTAAACATTGCGAGCTCACCCATCCTGAGAACGATGTCACCGTACGGCAAAACTGTGTTGCGCGGGCTCTGCTCGCCAATAGGCGAGCAGGTTTCGAAGTCGACATTTTCTGTGATTGCATCGCCGGGCCGGATATATTGTCCGGTCGCCGTCACCTTCTTGTCGTTGGTTACGTAAAAACAATGCGCATTGAGAATCCCCGGAACACCACTGCCACGCTGGATGAACGCGAGGTACCAGCCATCTGGAGCCCGCTTCCCTTCAATAGAGCTCGGCGGAAGCGAAGTCGTGCGGTATGCGGCCAACGCCGGAAACTCCGCAATGACGGCATTCGCGGCGTCATCTTGCGAAAGCACAAAGTTCGACGAGCTCAACACGAATAACGCGCCGAGCGTGAGAATAATGACTGCCGCCGATATAGATATGAGCGCATTATTGTTCATGACATGATTGTATAGTATCCGACGATTCGCGGCCGATACCATTACCGATGCGGACTGAAGCTTGTGCGACGTCGGGACCGCCGCCGTCTTCAGACAGTAAAGGCGATGAGGACAACGATACCGGTGATGACGGCGAAAGTCGTGAGTGTCTTCGTGAAGAGTTCCACCGCCTCGCGCTTTTGTCCGTCTATAAACATCTGCATCGGCTGGAAGAAGAAAACATAGCCCATAAAAGCAACCGAGCACACGAGCAAGCTCAGCATAGCTATCGGTGCCAGAATAGTGTCCGGCTTGTCTCTGACGAGAGCGGGGCCGTAGCTGATGAGGAGGACAATGAAGATGATATACAGTCCAGCAAACAGCGCGTTGAGATAGGGGTTCTTGGTCATGCCCTCACTATACCAAACCCAACTGGCTGGTGGTCTGGCGCGAGTTCTAATTCTAAATGCAACACCTAATATGTGTTGCATATGCGGGACAA
>JBBTSX010000010.1:0-47032 GCA_038064535.1 Patescibacteria group bacterium | reverse complement strand
GCGGCGGGTTAAACGCGGGGAACCGCCACCTCTTGACATATGAGAAATGTTGAGTATAATAGCGCCAGATTAGTTTCTCCTGGGCGATTAGCAATTTAGTAGCAATTAGCAACAACCAGTAATAAAAATATATGACTTCAATAATGAATTCCAAGATTGTATACGTCTCCGCGCTCGCATTTGCGGTCGTTTTGAGTATGTCCGTCGTGCCGACCCTCGCTTTTGCGCAGGCCGAGGATGGTGGTTGTTGCGATACAGGCTGGTTCGACTCCGGCAGTGGATACACGCCCGACACCGGTTGGTACGACAGCGGCTCCGGCTACACTCCGGAAACCGGCTGGTACGATTCCGGTAGCGGTTACACTCCGGAAACAGGTTGGTATGACAGCGGCTCCGGCTACACCCCCGAAACGGGTTGGTACGACAGCGGCTCGGGCTATTCTCCTGAAACAGGTTGGTACGACAGCGGTTCCGGATACGTACCGGAGTATTCCGAGTACACGTACGACACGACTGATTACACGTACCAGGATACGTACTACCGCGAGTCGTACCAGCAGAGCTACCCCCAGTCGTACAAACCCGCTCCGACGTTCTACGCTCCCGGCTACAGCGCTCCCCAGCAACGCACGAATACGGTCTACGCTCAGCAGCAACAGCAACAGCAGCAGCAACAGCAAGGCGGCGGCGGACCCATCAACATCGTGAACAACAATAACAACGTGAACACGAACACGAACGTTGCTTCGGTCTCGCAGGCGACGCCCCAGCACATCGTTCAGTACGTCTCACAGCCGAGCTACCCGACCTATTACCCGGTCTATCAGCCGACGTACAACTACCCGGTGTACAACACACAGCTCCCGTACTGCACCATCACGGCGACCACCGGCTACAACGGCCTTGTGACGCTCTACTGGTCTTCGAGCTACGCGACTTCGGCCTACATCTCTCCGTCGGTCGGCTCGGTCTCACCGAACGGCAGTACATCGCTCTACAACTACGGCAACGGAGTCTACACGATGACTGTCTCCGGCCAGGGCGGTAGCAATACGTGCCGCACGAGCTACGTCCAGCCTGTCGTGCAGACGCCTACGGTCTCGCTCACACAGATTCCGTACACGGGCTTTGACTTCGGTCCGGTCGGCAATGCGATGTACTGGCTCTCGATGTTTGCCTTCGCGGCAGCGGGCGCCTACCTCTTGGTCTACTTCCTGCCTCGCCTGTGGGCGGTCAAGGCGGGCCGCGGCCTGCTTGCGCGCAACGCGCAGGCAAGCGGCGCGTTCGCTCTCGTGGGCTCGACCCTCGGCAGCTTTCGCCGCAAGCCTGAGGCCGTCGCAGTGAAAACGGCTCCGGCCGCCATGGCACCGGCAGTTGCTCCGGTTGCCCCGAAAGCAAATGTCTTCGAACACCTCCCGACCATGCAGACTTCCGAAACGAATGATTCGATGAGCATCAGCCGGACTGCAAACGGCGCACCGCGCATCGTGGTCACTCGCAGTTAAAATTGCCGCCGCCAAGAGCTCCAAAACCCCTCCTTCGCTAAAGCTTCGGAGGGCGAAGAAAGTGAACACAAACCGCCTCGAAAGAGGCGGTTTTTGTGTTTTTGGGGTGTCGCCGTGTTCGCTCCACGGAAACCGGTACATTATAAGAGGCCGACCGGCCTCTTATAATGTATCGAGGGCAGGCACGTATTTATTAGATGTTGGCGCGTTCTTTGATACGGGCGAGGGTGAGCGTGATGAATTCCTGCAGCGATACCGTCTGCTTGTCGCCGCTTCTGTTGTTCTCGACGGTGACGGTCTTGTCGGCCATTTCTTTGTCGCCGACAACGACGAAGCAGGGAACTTTCTCGAGCTTCGAATTGCGAATGCGCTTGCCGAGCGAGTCGTCGGCGGAGAGTTCCGCGCGGATACCTGCGCTCTTGAGTTCTGCGACGATTCCATTCGCGTATGCGGCGTGCTTCTCCGAAACGGGCAACACGACGACCTGCACCGGAGAGAGCCAGAGCGGGAAAGCGCCGCCGAGATGTTCGATGATGACCGCGAGGAAGCGCTCAATCGAGCCCATGATGGCGGCGTGTATCATCACGACACGCTCTTTTTCCCCCTTCTCGTTCACGCACGTGAGGTCAAACCTGTCCGGCATATTCATGTCGAGCTGGATGGTCGCCACCTGCCACTCGCGTTCGAGCGAGTCTTTTGCCATGAAGTCGAGCTTGGGACCGTAGAATGCCGCTTCGCCGGGGCCCTCAAATATCTTTGCGCCTTTTTCAACAGTTATCTCGCGAAGAATCCGCTCCGCCGTTTCCCACTTCGACTTGTCGCCGAGGTATTTTTCCGGCTGTTTCGGGTCGTGGAACGAAAGACGGGTGGTGAGGGTGAAGCCGAATGTGCCATAGAATTCCTGCACGATATCCCAAATTTTGAGAAACTCCTCTTTCACCTGCCCTTCCCGGCAAAAGACGTGCGCGTCATCTTGGGTAAACGCACGCACACGCGAGAGTCCGTTGAGCTCACCCGTTTGTTCGTCGCGGTAGCACATCGTCGAATTCGCGTAGCGCTGGGGCATTTCGCGGTAGCTCCATGGCTTACGTGCATAGATTTGCGTGTGGTGAGGACAATTCATCGGCTTCATCGCGAATTCGTGTTTGTCGCGCGAGATAAAGCGGAACAGGTCGTCTTTAAACTTGTCCCAGTGTCCGCTCGTCTCGTAGAGTTCTTTCTTGGTGATGTGGGGGATTTCCACCTTTTCGTATCCGCGTGCCTTCCGGAGCTCCCACACAAAATCGTCCAGAAGGTTGCGCAGGAGAGTCCCCTTTGGCGTCCAGAGCGGGAGGCCGGGACCTACGAGCTCGGAGAACACAAACAAATCAAGCTCGCGGCCGAGCCTCTTGTGGTCATTTTCCTGTGCCTCCGGTTGCATAATCTCAGCATGATAGCAGGAGAAACGGACCCTGCAAAAACCCTTACAAAGCTTTCGCCTTTTCCACCACCCCAGTTAGACAGCTTCGCGTCTAACGGGGCAGGCAAAACTCAGAGAGCTTTTGCCTTCTCCACCACGAAGCTAGGTTGACCATTCCTGTCGGAATATTTTCCTTTGACGAGGATGCACGAGCCCGGCACAAAGAGCGGGGCGCTTTCCTGCAGCACCCGCGGGAAAGCGACGAGCTCGATATTGTCGGAAAAGTCGGAGAGCTTGGCAAATAGCATGCGGTCGCCTTTTTTGGTGAGTATCGGCTGAGTCGTCTCGAGGTAGCCGCCGATGACCGTTTCCATCCCGCGCGGGAACTTCTCTTTGAACGTCTTGATATCCATTTTGAGTTTCGCCATTTTTTCTTTGTGTTTGTCGAGCGGATGGCCGGATATGTAGAGGCCGAGGAGTTCTTTTTCCCATATGAGCCGCTGGTCCATACTTGCCGCTGTGGCAGGATCAAGCCGCAACTGGGCCGCTTGTGGTGAGCTTGTCGAACCACTTGTTCCGAGCATGGTCGAGGAAAAGAGTGAGCCCTGGTCGCTCGGCGCTTTCATGTGCTCGCGGTGGAATTCAAGCAAACGGTCGATGTTGCCCATAAGTGCGCCGCGTTCTCCCAGCTCGTCGAGCGCGCCGCACATAATGAGCGACTCCAGCGATTTTTTGTTGAGATGGCTGCCTGCCCCGGATTTTGTGGAGGGGTCGGCGACGCGCGAGAGAAAGTCGCTGATATCGGTAAACCGTCCTTTTGTGCGTTTTTCGATGATGGAATCGGCGACGCCGGTACCGAAGTTTTTTATTGAATACAGACCGAACCGTATCGACTCCGCGGGCGGGTGTGTCGCAGGGTCGCTGTCTGCGCGTGGTCGCGCAGCGCTGACTCTCGGCTCGTCAGCCTTCGAGACACCCTGCGACACACCCGCCCGCTCCGCTTCGCCGGTAACCACCGTAAAGTTGCCTTTGCTTTCGCTCACCGACGGCGGCAGGACGCGGATACCCATGCGTTTGCATTCGGCGACGACCTCGGCGATTTTTTCCACATCGCCGGCGTCGGCCGTGAGGACCGCCGCCATATAGTCGACGGGGAAGTTGGCTTTCATATACGCGGTTTTGTAGGCGAGATTGCCGTAGCTCGCGGCGTGCGCTTTGTTGAAGCCGTATGCGGCGAAGGTCTCTATCTGCTCCCACAATTTCTGCGCGACATCTTTGCGCATGCCGTGCTCGAGGCAGCCCTTGGTGAAGTGGTCTTTTTGGGCGGCCATTTCCGCCGGTATCTTCTTCCCCATCGCTTTGCGGAATTTGTCGGCTTCGCCCCACGAGTAGCCGGCCAGCTGCACCGCCATCATCATGACGTCGTCCTGATAGATGAGGACGCCGTAGGTGGGCTTGAGGATACTTTCCATGCGCGGGTCGAGATAGCGCACCTTGGAGGGATTTTTCTTGCGTTCGATGTATTCGGGTATGAACGCCATCGGACCGGGGCGATAGAGCGCGACCATCGCGTTCAGGTCGTGAATGACGGTCGGCTGGAGGTCTTTGAGGTAGGCGGTCATGCCGGAGCCGGCCATTTGGAAGACGCCGAGCGTCTCACCGCGCGCGAGCATTTCGTAGGTTTTGCTATTGTCGAGCGGAATCTTGTCGAGGTCGATACTGACATTCAATCGCTGTTTAACGCGGGCGACCGCGTCGGCGAGGACCGAGAGGTTGGTGAGCCCGAGGAAGTCGAATTTGAGAAGACCGACACCGCCGTACTCGTCGGCAATGGAATACATGTCGTATTGCGTGATGGTCTTGCCGCCCTTCGGGTCGAGCTGTACCGGCGCGTAGTCGACGACCGGCGAGGGTGCGAGAATGACACCGGCCGCGTGCACGCCGACGTGGCGTGCGTTGCCTTCGAGTTTCTGCGCGAGGTCGAGGATTTCGTGCGCGTCGGGGTCGCGTTTGTAGAGCTCGCTGAGCTCGGGCGTCTCTTCGAGCGCGCCCGCGATGGTCACGGGGAAACCCTGCTTACCGAAGGGGATGAGCTTGGCGATCGTGTCGCCCAGTCCGTATGAATGGCCGAGTGCGCGCGCGACGTCGCGCACGGCGGCGCGTGCCATCATGGTGCCGAACGTACCGATTTGTACGACGAGGTCGGTACCGTACTTCGCGCGCGCATACTCGATGAGCTCGTCGCGGCGGAACGCGTCGATGTCCATATCGATATCGGGCGCGGACGGGCGTTCGGGGTTGAGAAATCGTTCGAAGGGCATGTTGAATGCTATCGGGTCTACGGTCGTGATGCCGCAGAGATAGGAGACGAGCGAGCCTGCGGCCGAACCTCTTGTATTGGTGAAAATGCCGACTTCGCGCGCGTGCCGCAGGAGGTCGGCAACGATGAGAAAGTACGATGCGTACTCTTTATTTTTGATTATTTCGAGCTCGTAGTCGATGCGAGCGCGGAGCTCGGCGGTGTCCAAGAGTTCGCGCAGGGGTATGCCGCGCTCGGCGAGCGCGCGCAGTTCTTTGTCACCCGTGGAGCCTTGTGGAATCGGGAAGGTGGGGAAGATGGCTTTGCCCAACGTGAGTTTGAGCGTGCATTCCTCCGCAATTTTACCCGCGTTCTCCATCGCCTCGGGGATATCTTTGAACAGCTCCTTCATGCGCGCTTGGGGAAGGAACGAAAAGTCTTTCATCTGGTACGAGCCGTCTTCACGGTCGAGGACGCTCGCAGTCCGTATCTTGTTGACGAGGTCGCTTGCGAGAGCGTCGTCACGTTTCAGGTAGTACACATCGTGCGCCGCCACGAGTGGCACGCTCTGCGAGCGAGCGAGCTGGATAAGCGCCTGCATCTCCTTCTCGTGGTCCGCAATTTCCGGATGACGGGTGATTTCCACGTAGCAATCGGCGCCGAACATCTTCTTGTACCACTCAAGCGCCTGCGACGCCCGGTCTCTCTGGGCGTGGCGGAGGGCGTAGGCCGGCTCGCCGGCATGGGAGGGAAGTATGGCGACGAGTCCGTCGCGGTATTTTTCGATGAGTTCGCGGTCGATGCGCGGCCGCAGATAAAAGCCTTCGAGATACGATGCCGAGACGAGCCGGAGGAGATTGTGGTATCCCGTGTCGTTCTTTGCGAGTAGCACAAGGCGGCCGAGCTGGTCGTCGACTTTGTGCTCGCGGTCGTTCCTCGTACGTGGTGCGACGAAAAAGTCGACGCCGATAATCGGCTTGAGCCCCTGTTGCTTGCATTCTTTGTAGAATTCAATGGAGCCATACATGTTGCCGTTGTCGGTGAGCGCGAGCGCTGTCTGTCCGTCTTTCTTGGCCGCCTCGACGAGGTCGGGGATTTTGGGCAGCGCCTCAAGGAGGGAGTAATGCGAATGCGTATGCAGATGTACGAAATCTTTACTCATACATCTGCGCGCCTGCCCCGTAGCCACGCGAGCGAAGCGAGTGTGTGGTACCGGGGCGACATACGAGCAGTATACACTCCCCTTTTTTCGGGGATTTTTTCTCCGAAAGAGAGTATTTCTCTTGGTACTATTGAGACATGAACCCCGTTAGAAATAGGACGCGGACCCTAGGCGACCTTGCACGCTCCAATACATCCAATACGTCGTCCGCGATTTCTAACGGGGTGAAATACCTCATCGGTATCGACGAAGCGGGCCGCGGGCCGCTTGCGGGGCCGGTATCAGTGGGTGCCGTCATGGTGCCTATGGATTTTGATTTTACGCTTGTCGAAGGTGTCAAAGATTCCAAGAAATTATCCGAAAAGAAACGCGAATCACTCTTTGCGCGCTTTGAAGAGCTTCGCGAAAGCGGGCAAATATCGTTTGTGGTCGCGTTCTCTCCCGCGTCAATTATTGATTCGAAAGGAATCGTATTCGCTATCCGCTCTGCGCTTGCGGCGACGCTCGAGAAGCTCGGCGCGCGCGCTGACGAGTGTGAGATTCGCCTCGACGGCAGTCTCAAGGCACCGGAACAATTTACATCACAACAAACCATCGTCCGCGGCGACGATTCAGAGCCCGTTATATCCATGGCCTCCATCGCGGCCAAGGTGATACGCGACCGGCACATGGTACAGATTGCGTCACAGTATCCGGCGTACGGCTTCGAGGTTCACAAGGGTTACGGAACGGCCTCTCATATAAAGGTTATTGGCGAGCGCGGGCTCTCGGACCTTCATCGCACCTCGTTCTGTTCAAAGTTGCTAGTTGGCTCAGAATCTGTATAATCCCGTCCCATGGTAGTCCGAATGAGGGTCAACCGCTCAAAGACAGGCAAGCGCCGTTCACATCACGGTCTCCAAAAAGCGCGCGTTTCCACGTGTGCTTGCGGGGCGCTCCGTCAGTCGCACCGCGCGTGCCCCAATTGCGGTAAGTACAATGGACGTGTCACGATAGACGTCGTCGCCCGCACTAAGCGCGACCAACGCCGCACGGCGAAGAAGCAGAAAGAGCTTCGCGAAAGCGGACAGAGTTCCGAAACCAAAGAGACAAAAGAAACGACCGAGGCAAAAGCCTAAACCGATGCCCGGTTTTCGAACTCCTCGGCTCGGAAGTGTACAAGCTGCGCTCGCACACTTCGCTCGCTCTACGTCGTCCGTAGCCAAGAGTTTTCCACGCTCTTCACCCCGTTAGAAAACCTCATAATTCTTGATTCGCGCAAGGGCGCTGCAATTGAGTAGTCATCGGATAATTATCGGCACTATTCACAGTTTCTAACGGGGTTCACTTTTGCTCCACGCAAGTAGTGTAAGATAGAGCGTATAGTTCCTTGTTCTTATGGCAAATAGACATCTCGCACGCTCCGTCGTCCTCCAGGTACTTTTCGAGCGCGACCAAAATGGGCACATGGGTCTCGATGAGTGCATCGGGCGCCTCGCCGATTACAGCAAAGAATTCGGTGCGCGCGAGAGCGACATGCCTTTTATGAAACAGCTTCTCCAGACCGCTATCGCCAAGCAGAAGGAGATAGACGAAGTCATCGTCCGCGCCGCGCCCGAGTGGCCGCTCGAAAAGATTTCAGCCATAGACCGCAACATCCTGCGGCTCGGCCTCACTGAGCTTCTCTATGCCGACCGCGCGCAAGTGCCGGCCAAAGTCGCCATCAACGAGGCCATCGAGCTCGCCAAGAGCTTCGGCTCTACGTCGTCGGGCCGCTTTGTAAACGGTGTCTTGGGTGCGGTATATGTGGAGCTCGGTGAGCCGGGCAAAGACGAGGGCGGTGCCCGCAAAGCGGCACCGCAAAAAAGCGGCAAAATGCCGGTTGAGCACCTTATCGGCGCCGTCGTCTATGCGCGTGAGCCGGACGAGATCTACCTCGCGCTCGTACACGATATCTTCGGTCATTGGACGCTCTCCAAGGGTAAGCTTCAGCCCGATGAAAAGCACACGGACGCGGTCATCCGCAAAGTGAAAGAGGAAATCGGTCTTGTGGTCGAGGTGGAAGACCAGCTCGGTGAAAATGAATACATCGCCAACGACAGCAAGGCGACCGGCGGCAAGAAGAAGCGTCACGCCACCTATTTCCTCGCGCGTGCCGCGTTCGCCGATTTGCAGCTTCGCAAAGAGGGCGGCCTCGACGACGCACAATGGTTCCCGCTTGCTTCCGTCGGCGACCTGAATTTCTATGATGATATATTGCCGGTCGTGACACGGGCGATTAACTTGCTGGCTCAAAAGAGCCGTAAGTAGGTGATAGGGACTAGGTTTTAGGTTACAGTAGAAAGATACCCACTATTCCCTATAACCTATAACCTACAACCTTGCCCGATATGCCTGATTTCTCAACATTCGAAACCAAAATCGGTTACAACTTCAAAAACCCGAGCCTGTTGGAACAGGCGTTTACACACCGCTCGTATCTCAACGAAAACCGTGCGCCGGGGCGCTCGCCCCGCCAAGGGCGGGGCGAGCACAATGAGCGTCTGGAATTTCTCGGCGACGCCGTACTCGAGCTCGTCGTGACGGAATTTTTGTACGGCAAATATCCTGAAAAGCCGGAAGGGGAACTCACCGCATATCGCGCGGCGCTTGTGAATACGCAATCCATCTCCGCCGCGGCGACCGCGCTCGGCATGAATGATTACCTGCTTCTCAGCCGTGGCGAGTCGCGCGACACCGGTCGCGCGCGGCAGATAATTCTTGCCAACGCGTTTGAGGCGCTCATCGGCGCGCTTTATCTCGATTCCGGATATGACGCGGCGAAGGATTTCATTTCCACGCAACTTTTTCACAAAACGGAAGAGGTCGTCGAGAAGCGTCTTTGGCAGGACGCCAAGAGCAAACTGCAGGAAATCTCGCAGGAGAAAATGAAAATGACACCGACGTACGAATTGGCGAGCCAGAGCGGACCCGACCACGACCGGACATTTGTCGTTGCCGCCTATATCGGAGAGCAAAAAATAGCGACGGGTGAGGGCCGCTCCAAACAGGAGGCCGAGCAGGCAGCAGCAGAAAAGGCCCTCGCCGCCAAGGGTTGGTAGTCCCCACGGGCGCCTTGTGCTAACCCCGCCGAAGCGGGACTATGAAGGTGTACCAGCCTAAATTATTCTGCATGGCAAAATCAATGGACGATTTTCTGGCAATGGCAAATCGCATTCTCAAAACACCCGAGCCGCTCCCGGACTCGCTTCCAAAGCTTTACCCGCCCGATATCAAGGCGGCGATGCTGATGGAGGCAGACGGTCTTGGGCCGCTTGAGGCGGGTGTAAAAGAGAGCATAGATGACAGTGTCCCGCGCCGTCGGGCACTCGGTGCAAAAGTGCTTCGTATATTGTACGGACCGGTGGATTTCGGTGAAATTGTGGAGCACATGGCGGGAAGTGCAGTTGATGCGCTTCGCGCCGGCAATCAAACCAAATGTGACCTTGGCGTTGCGCAGGTGTTCATGGCGATTGAGAAGAGACGCGGTGCGGCTAAGAAGCCGGAAAGCAATCCGGAAGAACAGCTCAAAGACCCCGCCCGCCGCGCAGCGGGTGATGCGGCCCGCGAAAATGTTGCGTGGGCAGCTGGGCAGTTGCGATACGTCGCCGGAACGGATTTCGAAGAAAAAAAGGCAAGAGAGAAGGGCGGCGAGACTGCCAATTGAAGTAACCGCTTACGGCGAAGGGTTGGTAACAAGGCCGGTACACCCCGTGTGTAAGCCACCCAACCTCGTCTCAGTTTATGTACATATGTACTTAAATTGTATTACTTTGTATTGAGTTTGAAGTGCTTTCGATATTCAGAAGAGCCGTCAAGGTGAGTTGCTCTGATAAACGATATGAACGGCAGGATGTCATGAAAGATTGCAATTTCTCGCACTTCGTCCTCGCATGGATACGGATGGAGCCATACTGAGCGCTGGTAGTAAGCAAACCCGAGATTTTGCAATTGACGAACGAACGGTATTCGCACACGCGATTTCTGCTGCGGAATGTCGAAGACAACAAGATGCCACTCGCCGTCCCATGTTGACGGCTTTTGGATAGAGAGTGTCCAAAGCCTGTTTTCTCGCATGACGCGTTCTCCGATCTCGGAAAGGGAATAGCGCTCGTCGCGAACGCTTACATATTTCTGTTCGTGAAGGGCATGGAGGCGTCGCCGTATCCATTTTCTGTTCCTCGGCGTATCTTCCATACGCAACTCTCTAAAGATGCGCCAAAGCGCTCGCGGCGATGGTGCCGCCCCGAGTCCGACAACGAGTACGCCGATGCCGACCATTTGCAATATTTTGACGGTCTTTTCACTTGGTCTGCGGAACCGCATACTCATCTAAAGTTACACTTTATGTACATATGTGCATAAAGTGTAACACGCCCATTTGGTCGGGGTCAGAAGCGGTGGAGCCGAGCAGGTCGCTACCGAGAAAGCGCTTGCGGCCAAGAAGTGGTGAGGTACTGTAGATGGAGGAAACAAATGAACGGAGACCCGCATGGGCACGTTTAAAACGTGGAGTGAATGCACACCTGAGGAGCAGCGTAAGCGACGGGAATGGTGGCTCCTGTACTTTAACGACTATGACTTTTGGAGAGTGCAGGAACAGGCGTGGCAAGATGCAGGAATTGTTCCTCGGCATCCGATTATGATGAGAGAAGAATGGGAGCAAAAGGGCACCATGGGTAAAGTCCTCACGTAAATGATTTCTCGACCCCGACTAAGCTGGCAATTGCCAGCTTTTATTTTGATACAATGATGGTCAATGTATCCCGTTAGAAACACCGGAAGACGAATGTTGTTTACACAGCAGAGTGCAGGGAATTGCTGTGGTCGATATTATGAGATGATGGCCGATACGGGAAGCACCGCTTCCTGTTTCTAATGGGATGTACCTAAAATCAATCGAGCTCTCGGGGTTTAAATCATTCGGCAAAAAGACCGAACTTGTTTTCCAATCCCGCATTTCTTCCATCGTCGGGCCCAACGGCTCAGGCAAGTCCAACGTGGCCGAGGCGTTCCGCTTCGTTTTGGGCGAGCAGTCGATGAAAAGCATGCGCTCAAAAAAGGGCGAAGACCTCATTTGGGGCGGCTCGCCGGGACTTGCGCGGGCGAACCGTGCAGGGGTCAAGGTCACGTTCGACAATTCCACACGACTACTCGATATAGATTTCAAAGAGGTGGTGGTGGAACGCATCGTGTACCGCGACGGGCAAAATGAATACCTGCTCAACGGCACGGTGGTGCGGCTCAAGGATGTGATTCGCCTGCTCGCGGGTGCCAATATCGGCGGCTCGGGGTATCAAATCATTTCACAGGGCGAGGCCGACCGCATACTCAATGCCAGTCCCAAGGAGCGGCGCGAGATGGTGGAAGACGCACTCGGGCTCAAACTCTACCAACACAAAAAAGCCGAGAGCGAACGCAAGCTACTAGAGAGCGGCGTGAATATCGACAAGACCAAATCGCTACGCCGCGAAATCGCGCCGCATCTCAGTTTCCTTCGCACGCAGGTGGAGAAAATAGAGAAAGCGCGGGAAATGAAAGAGGAACTCGCGGTGAAGCTCAACGACTACCTCGCGCGCGAGAATGCGTGGATAACGCAGGAGGATTCGCGGCTCAAAGACGAGGCGCATGTGCACGAATCCGAATCAAAAAAGCTCAGTGTGCGACTCGCCGAGCTACGCACGGTCGCTGGTGCGGGGAAGCACGGGACGTCGAAATCCAGCGAATTGCACGAGAAATTGCAGGGGAAAGAAGCGCGGCTCGTGGAAGTACGTCGCGAGGGTGAGGATTTGCAGAGAGAGCTCGGCCGTGCCGAAGGCGCGCTTGAGGCCAATACGGTGACGGTGGAGCAAATCGTCGCAGTGCCGCATGTGCGGCAATTCGCGCGCGAGCTCGACTCGACCATTTCCGATATCGAACACAGCGACGACATTGCCACCGTGCGCGCGGCGCTCGCTCACATCCGCAATCGCATCAAATCGTTCGTCGAGGGGCTCTCCGGCGCGGCACCGGTCACTAGCCACGAAGCCAAACAGCAGGTGGAAGAGCTGACAGTCGCGCTCGCAAAAAAGAAACATGAGCAGGAAGTGCTGACCGGTGAGATAGATGTGATGCGCAAGGAAATCGCACGCATCCGCGAAGCGAGCTTCGCGGCAGAGCGCGATGTTATCGAGCATGAGGCAACGCTGCGCGAGGCGCAGGGAAAACTAAACAACGCAAATGCCGCACGCGCGGGGCTAAAATCTCTGCGCGAGCGTTTCGAGGAGGAGGTGCGCGAGGGTGTGGCGCTCGCGGGCGCCGCGCTCACCGGCTGGGAGCGGGGGGAAATACCGCAGGGTGCGCTCTCGGAAGACCGGAGCGAGCAGGAGAAGCGGCGCAAGCAGGTAGAGCGCCTCAAGATAAAGATAGAAGAATCAGGCTTGGGAAACGGCGATGCGGTCGTCAAAGAATTCTCACAGACCAAAGAGCGCGACGAATTTCTCGCACGTGAACTCATCGACCTCGAAACATCCGCTTCAAAACTCAAAGACATCATTGCGGAGCTGGAGAAGACGATAGACGAGAAATTCAAGGACGGGCTCAAGCACATCAACGAGGCACTCAAAGGATTCTTCGTAAAATTATTCGGGGGCGGGGAAGCCAAACTCACTATCGAGCAACCCCGAAGGAAAGCGCTTCGCGCTTCCTACGGGGCAGGCCCCGCCGATGATGATTTTGAAGACGAGGTGGAGTTTGACGAGGAAGAGGAATTGTATGCGGGGCTTTCGATATCAGTCTCACTTCCACGTAAAAAGGTGAAGGGTCTCGAAATTCTTTCCGGTGGCGAACGTGCGCTCACTTCCATCGCGCTCATCTTTTCTATGAGTCAGGTGAATCCCCCGCCGTTTTTGGTTCTCGACGAGACCGACGCGGCACTCGATGAGGCCAACAGCAAGCGCTATGCGGATATGATTATGGAGCTCGGCTCGAAGAGCCAGCTTATCGTTATCACCCACAACCGCGCGACCATGGCCGCTGCGGGGGAATTGTATGGTGTAACCATGAGTCAGGACGGCGTATCGAAATTATTGTCCGTAAAATTGGAGGAGGCGGAGCGGGTTGCGAAGTAATGGTAACACGAGGTATTGTTACTGAAGTATCAACTGCTGGAGGATCGTGAGATGAAAGGCAAGATTCTTGGAGTTTCCGCCGGTGCAGCAGTGCTGACATTCGCGGTGCTCGTTTTTCTCGACAGCGTGTTTGGGTGGGGCACATGGGTCGGCGCATGGTCGCTCGTCATCGTTGGCGCAATCATTGGCTACACTGCTTTTGCGCTGGCAATTTTCGGGAACCTCATATGGGCCACCGTCGCTGCCATGTTCGCTGCGCCCTTCGAGCTGACGGTTTTCTGGGTCGCGGGTACCGTGCCCATGAACGCATTCCCCGTCGGGACGGCTTTCGCCCTGATTTTGGCGTTGATGTGGGTCGGCTTCGGGGCGGAGAAGAAGTCTTTCACGAACAGCAATCAAGGCAGTCTCGCGCCGGAGCCGTCTGCAAAACCCGGCGGCGCGTAAAATACGAAGCCGGCGGCAGGGATTATCCTTGCCGCCGGCGAACTGTTTAAAAGACCACGATTTGACCATCGATGCCAACTCTGCTAGACTCGGCCGATGTTGAAAATACGAATGCAGCGCATCGGACGCATTAACATGCCGTCTTATCGGATAATCGTCGTTGAGCATACTGAAAGCACGAAAACGGGTAACTTTACCGACATCGTCGGTACCTACAATCCGCGCAGCAAAGAGCGCAAGCTTGATGAGGCGAAGATACAGCATTGGATATCGGTCGGTGCGCAGCCGAGCGCGACCGTGCACAATATGCTTATCTCGGCCGGCATTTTGAAGGGCAAGAAGATAAACGTGCTCCCGGCATTCAAGGCTCCCGAAGTGGTCGCTGAAGCCGCTCCAGTGGACTCGACAAGCTCACCACAAGCAGAAGCGCCGGTAGCCGAAGCACCTGTTATCGAAGAGGTGAAAGAGGAAGTAAAGACGGAGGAGAACGCGGAGACTCCGGCAGAGACTCCCGCATCTGAAGCGAAGGAAGAGACCCCTGCGCCCTCCTCCGCATAAAGCTACGGAAGGGCAAGCAGGCTGAGGTTTGGTATACTGAAAACACTCATTACAAGATAGCGATACTGTTATGGAACGCGATCAGCAATTTCTGGAATACGTTATCAAGGCGCTCGTAGACCATCCGGAGGACGTAAAAATCAACCGCGTAGTGGATGAGATGGGCGTGCTCCTCACTCTTTCCGTGAATCAGGAGGACATGGGCAAGGTCATCGGCCGGAGCGGCGCGACCGCCAAAGCCATCCGCACCGTTTTGCGCGTGGTGGGCATGAAGAACGACGCGCGCGTCAATTTGAAGATTGAAGAGCCGGAAGGTAGCGAGCGCGGGCAGCAGGGAATGAATGATGCCCCGTCGGAGCCGTATGTGCGCGATACGACGGTGGACGACGTCATCAAGGATTTGAAAGGTTGACACTCGGCGGGCATATGTCTTTTTCCGTCGCTATCTGGCGCTGCTGCGCCAGCGCTCGGTCTCGGCCCCGTCGGGCCTGCGAAGCCGGAAAAAGACATATGCCCGCACTCGCTTGAGGTTGGAAATGCTAACCATGATTCACTTCCATATAATTACTCTGTTTCCTGAATCTATTGAGCCGTATCTAAAGGCGTCGATTTTGGGGCGCGCCGCGAAGGACAAAAAGATAAAAATCTCATACTACGACCCCAAGAAATTTATTTACCCTGAGCGTAGTCGAAGGGCGCGCGTGCAAGATGCTCGGGTTGATCGTAGACCCTATGGAGGAGGTCCTGGCATGGTATTGCGACCCGAGCCGATATTGAAAGCTGTCCAAAAAGCGATTGGTAGAAAGAAGAATGTCCAAATTATCTTCTTTTCCACTGATGGCGCAGCCTTCGACGAAGCTCAAGCTAAAGAACTTTCCAAGAAGAAAGACATCATTTTTATTTGCGGACACTACGAGGGGATTGATGCCCGCGTGCAAAAAATACTCAAAGCGAAGAAAGTGTCAGTCGGGCCGTATGTGCTCACCGGCGGTGAGCTACCGGCGGCGACCATCATCGATGCGGTGGCGCGATTCGTGCCGGGAGTGCTCGGCAAAGCCGAGTCACTCGAAGCGAGCCGCGTGTCATCGCCGGAAGTCTACACACGCCCTGAGACGCTCGTTTGGAAGGGGAAGAAGTACAAAGTCCCCGCCGTCCTTTTGTCCGGTCATCACGGAAAAATCGACGAGTGGAAGAACAAAAAGCGAGGCGGGTGTTAATTGACTTCTCGTCAATCGAAAGGTACAGTGCCGCTCGGCTTTGCCGGAGTGACCCCGGTGTATTTAAGGTCTCGATACTGTCATTGTGAGGACAAACACATGTCAGATGCCCTCAAGGCAGCTGTGCCGTTCAACGTTGCCGAAGAAAGATTGGCGAATCCTCCGCAGTTCCTTGTCCGATTCCTTTGCTTCGGCAATATGCCGCATTACCGCGACCTGAAGTGTCCGGTCGGGCACGTGCACAATCCCGTCCCGCCGGGCAAGTCGTCCGAGCCGGATTGGATGGCAAAATTGCGGGAACGCATGAGGCTGGACGAAGACAACAGTCGTTAATGAGTTCACGGGATATAGGTGCGGGCGGCCTTTGGCCGCCCGCAATCTCTTATTATGAGAACGATTGACCATTCCTCCGAACGGGTCTAAAGTGAATGTGGGAACGGAAAGTAGACAGTACGCTCCCGAAGCAAAAGCACTACAAAAAGGGGAAAACAGTGCCAAGTCCAGACGACTGTCTGAAATGCGATTTCTGCGAAAAGTGTAGCGGCAGAGGCGTACCTTGTGTTCTCGCGCTGGCTATATCCGAACGTCACCATCAAGAGCCACCGGGCTGGCGAAAGGGGATGATGTCAACGGGGATGGTCGATACGCCTGCGCCGTTCGTTTTCGACAGCTATCGTGCACACCTGCTGCTGATGGAACGGCGAGCCGTATCCATCGGACGCTGAAACTGGCCAGTTTCAGAAATAGGGCGCCGGCGGTAACCTGCCGGCGCCCGATCCCTTTCTTGACACTCACGAGGTCTTCATATATATTGTGCCGACATTTGCTCTAAGCTGATTGTGTTGCGGTTGCGCTTTTCAGGCAATGGAGGTGGCATCGAAAGATGCTTTTCGATAAGAAAATTTAATAACGGGTCCAAACCTTGTCCCGCCTTGGCGGGATTAGGGTAGCGCATTGTGACATGGTGAAAATTAAACAGCGTCCGCAGAAGTATTTCGGTAAGTTCCGTGAGCCGTTGGTGAAGCTCCCGAGTCTCGTGGAGTCGCAGATAAAGTCGTTCACGGATTTCGTGGAGGGAGGCGCGGAGCGCGTCTTCAAAGAATTTTCCCCAATCGGTGATCACTCGGGCAAAAAGTTTGAGCTCGAACTCGTCAAGTTCACCTTCGGCGATTTGCGCTGGGACGAACAGTACGCCAAGCGCGCGATGAAGACCTACGAAGCGCCGCTCTCGATGGTGGTGCGTCTCAAGAACAAAACGACCGGCGATAAGAAAGAGCAGGAGATTTTCCTCGCTGATTTCCCGTGGATGACCGCGCACGGTACCTTCATCATCAACGGCGTCGAGCGCATCGTCGTCCCCCAACTCGCCCGCTCGTACGGCGTCTTTTTCGAAAGCGTTCCTTACAAAGGCAAGAACTATTTTGCAGCCAAGATTATCCCCGCCCGCGGTGTCTGGATAGAGATCGAGTCCGACCCCGACGGCGGCATCTATGTCAAAGTCGACCGTAAGCGCCGCTTCCCGGTGACGTCACTCCTGCGCGTCCTCGGTCTCACGACGGACAAAGAAATCCTCGGCCGCTTCGACAAATCACAGGCGGCACGCGATGCCATTGCCCTCTCACTCGGTCACGACCATGCACACACGCAGGAGGAATCCTTTGTCGAGATTTACCGCCGCCTGCGCGACGGCGACATCGCGACACCCGAGACCGCCCGCGACCACGTCGAGAACATCCTCTCCGCCGAGCGCTACGATTTCTCGCGCGTCGGCCGTTTCCACTTCAACCGCCGTTTCAAACTCGGTACCAAGGAGTCCGACCTCGCGCACAACACGCTTTCGCTCGATGACGTGGTGCGCATCGTGACCCACATCGCCGAAAGCAATGTCAGTCCGAGCGCCGAAGCCGACGACATCGACCACCTCGGTTTCCGCCGTGTCCGTTTTGCGGGTGAATTGCTCGAACAGCGTATGCGCGTCGGGCTTTCCCGCATGAAGCGCAACATTCAGGACCGCATGGCGATGGTGGACCCCGAAACGACGACGCCAGTTTCTTTCGTAAACCCGCGTCCGTTTCAGGCCGCCATCCGCGAGTTCTTCACGACCGACCAGCTCTCGCAGCTCATGCAGCAGTACAACACGCTCGATGAAATCGAGCATCTCCGTACACTCTCGACACTCGGTCGCGGCGGTCTCACAAGTGAGCGCGCAGGCTTGGAAGTGCGCGATGTGCACTCTTCGCACTACGGTCGCGTTTGTCCGATTCACACACCGGAAGGCAAGAACATCGGCCTCGTCTTGCACATGTCGCTCTATGCCCGCCCCAATGAATTCGGCATCATCGAGACGCCGTATGCGAAGGTGGAAAAGGGTTCTATCTCCAAAGAAATCAAATACCTCAACGCGCTCGAAGAAGAGCAGTACGCTATCGCACACGCCGGTACGGCGCGCGACAACAACGGTCACATCACCGAGAAATTTGTCGAGGTACGCCGCGAAGGCAAGCCGACGCTCGTGAAGCGCGACGATGTGGACTTCGTCGAAGTCGCCACCAACCAGCCGTTCTCCGTGGCCACGGCCATGATTCCGTTCGTGGAAAACGACGACGCCAACCGCGCACTCATGGGTTCCAACATGCAAAAACAGGCGGTGCCGCTCGTGGTACCGGATGCGCCGTACGTAGCGACGGGTGTCGAGAGCGCAGCCGCCCGCGACTCCGGCCGCCTCATCATCGCCGAAGACGCCGGCGAGGTTACCTATGCCGACTCCCAGTCCATCAAGGTCAAGAATGCCGACGGCAAGACCAAAGAATACAAACTCGTCAACTTCTCCCGCACCAACGGCTTCACGACCTTCCACCAGCGTCCGGCGGTTTCCGTCGGCGACCACGTGAAGAAGGGCGGTCTGCTTGCCGACACCTCGACATCCGTCGGCGGTCAGCTCGCCATCGGCCAGAATGTCCGCGTGGCATTCTTGCCGTGGTTCGGCGCCAACTTCGAAGACGCCATCGTCATTTCCGAGAAGCTCGCAAAAGAGGCGCGATTTACTTCCATTCACATGGAGGAATTCGTCTGCGTCGTGCGCGATACCAAGCTCGGGCCCGAAGTCACGACCCACGACATCCCCAACGTTTCCGAATTCAAACTCCGCAATCTCGATGAGGACGGCGTCGTCCGCATCGGTGCCGAGGTCCGCTCCGGCGACATTCTCGTCGGCAAAGTGACTCCGAAAGGCGAGACCCAGCTCACTCCTGAAGAGCGCCTCTTGCACGCCATCTTCGGCGAGAAAGCCAAGGACGTGAAAGACACGTCGTTGCGCATGGAAGGCGGGAAACGCGGCCGCATCATCGGCGTCAAAGTGTTCTCGCGCGAAACGGGCGACCAGCTCGAGTCGGGCGTCATCAAGCGCGTGCACATCGAAGTCGCACAACTGCGCACTATCTCGGTGGGCGACAAGCTCGCCGGCCGTCACGGCAACAAGGGCGTCATTTCCCGCATCTTGCCCGAAGAAGACATGCCGTTTGATGCCGAGGGCAATCCTGTCGACATCATTCTCACGCCACTCGGCGTTCCGAGCCGTATGAACCTCGGCCAAATTCTCGAATTGCATCTCGGTCTCGCAGCCGACATGCTCGGCTATCAGGCGATTGTCCCGTCCTTCTCCGGTGCTACAGAGCAGGAAATTCGCGACGAACTCGAGAAGGCTGGCGTTGACGCAGGCGGCAAGCGCACACTCTTCGACGGCCGCACAGGCGAGCCCTTCGCTCAGCCGGTCTCGGTGGGCGTCATGTACATACTCAAGCTTCATCACATGGTGGAAGACAAGATACACATGCGCTCTATCGGTCCGTACTCGCTCACGACGCAGCAGCCGCTCGGCGGCAAAGCCCAGAACGGCGGTCAGCGCGTCGGCGAAATGGAAGTCTGGGCGTTTCTCGGCTACGGCGCCGCGTATTCGCTTCGCGAAATCCTCACCATCAAATCCGACGACATTCTCGGCCGCTCCGCCGCATTCGACGCAATCGTTTCCGGCAAGCGCATCGAGGAGACGAATACCCCCGCCACGTTCAATGTCCTGGTCAGGCACTTGCGCGGCTTGGGTATCGACATCGAATTCTTAGAAACCGCTCCCGAACTGTAATCGATAATATTTATCTCTATGTCCACAATTCAAAAGAAGAAAGACATGATTCCGGCAGAATTCGCAGCGGTTGCTATGAGACTCGCGAGCCCCGAGAGAATGGGCGAATGGTCCTACGGCGAAATCACAAAGCCGGAGACCATCAACTACCGCACACAGCGTCCCGAGAAGAACGGTCTCTTTGACGAGCGCGTCTTCGGTCCCGAAAAGGACTACGAGTGCTACTGCGGTAAATACCGCGGCATCCGCTTCCGCGGCATCGTCTGCGAGAAGTGCGGTGTCGAAATCACGCGCGCCATCGTGCGTCGCGAACGCATGGGCCACATTGATTTGGCCACTCCCGTTGCTCACATTTGGTTTTTGCGGGGAATCCCGTCTAGGATCGCACTCATACTCGGTCTCTCCGCGGCAGAGGTGGAAAAGGTGGTCTATTTTGCCGGCTACATCGTGACCTCGGTCAATGAAGACGAGCGCACGCGCCTCCTGAAAGAACTCGAAATCGAATTCCAGACCAAGACGAAGGCCGCGCAAAATCCCGAAACCAAAACAGAGCTCAAAGAAAAGGCGACCAAAGCCAAGAAGGAAATCGAATCCGTCAGAGAGGGCGTCGTTCTCGACGAGGCCGCCTACCACCTCTTTGCGGTGAAATACGGAGCCATGTTCCGCGCCGCCATCGGTGCGGAGGCTCTCTACACCATTCTTAAGCAAATCAACATTGATACGTTCATCAAGAAGGTGAGTGCGGAATACGAGAAATCGGGAGCCGCCGACAAAGACAAGCTCCGTAAGCGCCTCGCGCTCGCGCAATCGCTCAAGCGCGCCGGTGTCCGCCCCGAGTGGATGTTCATGACACGCCTGCCGGTCGTTCCGCCTGCACTGCGTCCGATGGTCGCACTCGAAGGCGGCCGCCATGCGAGCTCTGACTTGAACGACCTCTACCGCCGCGTCATCAACCGCAACAACCGCCTCAAGCGATTGCTCGCCATTCACGCGCCGGAAGTTATCTTGCGCAACGAAAAGCGCATGCTGCAGGAAGCCGTCGACGCACTCTTGGACAACTCAATGCGCCGCGGTGCAGGTGTCTTGGGCATCTTGGGAGGCCGTCGCCGTGCGCTCAAATCGCTCGCCGACTACCTCAAGGGCAAGCACGGCTACCTCCGCCAGAACCTCCTCGGTAAGCGCGTGGACTACTCCGGCCGCTCCGTCATCGTTGTCGGACCGGATTTGGCACTCGACGAGTGCGGTCTGCCCAAACACATGGTGCTCGAGCTCTTCCGTCCGTTCGTCATTCAGGGACTCCTCGCACGAGAACTCGCCTACAACATCCGCGGCGCCGGCCGTCTCATTGAAGACGAAGCACCGGAAGTCTGGCCGATTCTCGAAGAGGCAATCAAAGGCAAGTACGTCCTTCTCAACCGCGCGCCGACACTGCACCGTCAGTCGGTTCAGGCGTTCCGCCCGGTCCTGATTGAAGGCAACGCCATTCAGGTCCACCCGCTCGTGTGTCCGGCCTACAACGCCGACTTCGACGGCGACGCGATGGCTGTCCACGTCCCGCTTTCCGAAGCGGCGCAGATGGAAGCGCGCGAAATCATGTCGGCCAACAAAAACGTCCTGAAGCCGGGTTCCGGCGACGTCGTGGTTGCTTCGAAGCTCCTCGACATCGTGCTCGGCTGCTACTGGATGACCAAATCCATCGACGGCCTCAAGGGAGAAGGGAAGTCGTTCCCGACGACCAATGCCGCCATCACCGCCTACGATTTCGGTGCTATCGACCTGCGCGCGAAAATCAAGGTGCTTCCGTCGGAAAACAAAAAGTACGCACAGTACGAAGGCAAGGTATTCGAGACGACCATCGGCCGCCTCTTGTTCAATTCCGTGCTCCCCAATGACTTCCCGTACCTCAACGAAGAAATCACCAACAAGCGCATGGGTTCACTCGTCCAGAATCTCGTCACGCACTACAAGCTCGACGGCATTCCCAAGATTCTCGATGCCATCAAGAAGTTCGGCTTCCGCTATGCCACACACGCCGGCATCACGTGGTCCATCTCCGACGTCATCGTGCCGAAGGTCAAGCAGGAAATGCTCGAAGCAGGCCACTTGGCCGCCGCAAAGGAGCAGGAAAACTTCGACAACGGACTTCTGACCGACGTCGAACGCCGCCGCGCGACCATCGACATCTGGGCCAAGGTCTCGAGCGACCTGCGCAAGCATGTCGTCGAGGCGCTCGACAAGCAGGGCCCTGTCCACGACATGATTACCTCCGGCGCGCGCGGTAGCGTGGTCCAGCTCCACCAGATGGTGGGCATGAAGGGTCTCATCACCAACCCGCGCGGTGAAATCATTGAATTCCCCATCACATCCTCGCTCAAAGAGGGGCTTACCCCCATCGAGTACTTCATCTCGACACACGGCGCCCGTAAGGGTCTCGCCGACACCGCGCTCAACACCGCGCGCGCCGGCTACCTGACGCGCCGTCTCTTCGACGTCGCTCACGATGTCGTTATTCTCGAGGACGATTGCGGTACCAAAGACGGCGTGCAGATTCTGCGCCCGGGTAAGGAAAACATCGGCGGCAGCTTCGCCGACCGTATCCACGGACGCGTTCTTGCCGAAGAAGCCGGAAAGTTCAAACGTGGCTCTCTCTTGAACCGCGACAACGGGAAGACGATAGAGGACGACGCAAGTGTCGCATCCGTCATGCTCCGCTCTCCCATCACGTGCAAAATCGCGCGAGGAGTTTGCCAGAAATGCTACGGCATGGACCTCACGACCGGCGAGATGGTTGACCTCGGCGAGGCGGTCGGCGTCATCGCCGCACAGGCCATCGGCGAACCGGGCACCCAGCTCACCATGCGTACCTTCCACACGGGAGGCGTCGCGACGGCGGGAGGCGACATCACCATGGGTCTGCCGCGCGTCGAAGAAGTCTTCGAGACGCGCACGCCGAAACTCCCTGCAACTATCGCACGCGTTTCCGGCGTTGTCTCCGACCTCACGAGGGATGGACAGGAAACAGTCATCACCATCGTTCCCGAATTGGCATCGACCGCCAAGACTGCACGCGCTCAGAAGAAAGAGACCGAATACCGCGTGCACCCTCTGCGCACCCTCAATGTAAAGGTTGGCGCCAAGGTCGCGAAGGGCGATTTCCTCACCGACGGCTCCGCCGACCTCGAGGAGCTCTTCCTGCTCGCGGGCAAAGAGCGCGCACAAGAATACATCATTCACGAAATCACACGCATTTACGAATTGCAGGGTGTCTCGACCGCGCGCAAGCACCTCGAAATCATCGTCAAGCAGATGTTCAGCCGCGTCTCTATCACGCAATCCGGCGACACAGGAGTCTCTGCGGGCGAAATCGTCGCCGACTTCGAGCTTGAGCGTCTCAACAAAAAGATGAAAGAAGAGGGGAGTGAAGCCCCGAAGGCCAAGCAACTCTTGCTCGGTATCACGGAGGTCTCGCTCACGCGGGCCTCATTCCTCTCGGCCATCTCGTTCCAAAACACGCCGCGCAAGCTTGCCGAAGCGGCTGTCGGTGGTGCGGTGGACCGCCTCATCGGCCTCAAGGAAAACGTCATCATCGGCCGCCTCATTCCGGCAGGTACCGGATTTGCCGGCTCCAAGAAGCACGCGATGATTGCCGATATGGAAGCCGAATTACGCTCCCAAGACCCCGTCGACCTTCCGTCGACCGAGCGTGACCGCGACACGGTAGAGCGCTAGCGTGTAGCGCTCCTCGCAAAGAACCGCTCGATATATCAATATGGGCGGTTCTTTGCTTTATGGGCCTGCCATGTTACAAGTCTTAGAGTTTTGGCAATGTACCGGCACGACCGGGGAGGGGACAATGTCCAATAAAAAGGTAGCTGACTCGCGACTGTCGACTTGGAAGGGCCCGATTTTCCACAACTCGACGCTCCACCTGCATCGCGTCTACGCGTCGTTCGAAGGACTCATCGACAGCGCCGAAATCGAAGCTGCGGCTGTACCGGTGCGCCAGTTCCAAAGACGCTCGGGGCAGGAAGTCGCAAGCGACAACTACATCGGCTTCTGGACACTGGTCTTTGCCGTGAATGGCGGTCTGGTGGCAGTACGGCTTCCGCGATTCGATGACAAAGAGCGCGAAGATGGCACCGCGACCGACCGTTGCATCGCGGTCTACACCATGGGCAACGTGTTCATCGAAGAGGTTGACCGTGTCGCCGACGATTTCAGGCTCAATCTGGCAAAACATCCCGCGTTGGTAAAACGCAATGTAGTTGCCGAAGATCAGCCCGCGGCAGTCCTATAGCGACTGCAGTACAAGACCAAGCCCGGCGCGCGTCGCCGGGCTTTCGCTTTTCTGCGCCTGTGGCATTATGCCGACAGATTCATTCGTGAGAGGGACCAGGTCCCGGGAGGTGAACTGTGAATAGATTGAAACGGATAGGGTACGCTTGCGGCGCGTTCTTCTCGACCGGCATGCTCGCTGGCTGTGTCATTGGCTTTGTTCTCGGCGTTCAATCCATGTATTGGCGCTACGACGAAGAGCTCGGCGGATATAAATATGCAGTAACATATGCATCCGCCTGTTACAACGGCATGGTGATGGCGAAGCATCTGAAGGCAGACCAAGCACCTCCGATAACGTACCGGGCGATATTCGACCCGAGCGTTCGATGGTGAATATCCGACCCACGTCCTCCCATAAAGGCATCCAAAGGTAATCACCAACTTGCGAACTATCGATAATGGCCCGGGCGGCACGCGCCCGGGCTTTCGCTTTTTATATTCGGAAAGAGCATAATAGGGGGGATGGCGGACACCGTTCAGCAAATCAAAGACAGGCTATCCATCGTGGACGTCGTTTCGCAATACGTGAAGCTTGAACGTGCCGGCGGAAGCATGCGGGCACGCTGTCCGTTCCACGCCGAGAAGACCCCGTCGTTTTTCGTTTCGCCCGACAGGGGGACCTACCACTGCTTCGGCTGTGGCGTGGGCGGCGATGTCTTTTCGTTCGTCGAAAGTATCGAAGGCCTCGATTTCAAGGGTGCACTCAAGGTGCTTGCCGAGAAAGCCGGCGTCGAGCTTGTCTACGAGCGCGGCGGCAAGGAAAAGCGCGATGAACGCGAACGACTCTTCGAGCTTCTCGAGACCGCGACGATTTTCTATACCTCACGTCTCACCGATGCCGCCAAGAAATATCTCACCGAGCGTGGGATTGCCGACGGCACCGTGCAGGCATTTCGCGTGGGCTGGGCGGGAGATGCGTGGAGCGAGCTCAGCGATTTCCTCAAGACAAAGAAATTCAGCGACAAGGAGATTCTCGATGCGGGAGTGGCAAAGAACCCCGCAGGACAGCAAGCTGCCTACGGGGCAGGAAACGAGCGGTCACGGTTGATCGATAAGTTTAGAAACAGAATAATGTTTCCGATAGCCGACAGCGCGGGGCGCGTCGTCGGATTTTCCGGCCGCATTTTCGGCGAGAAGGCTTCGCCCGAGGCACCGAAATATTTAAACTCTCCCGAAACGCCGCTTTTTCACAAATCCCGCATCCTCTACGGACTCGATAGAGCCAAGCTCGCTATCCGAAAACATAATTTCGCGGTTTTAGTCGAAGGGCAAATGGATTTATTGGCTTCGCATCAGGCCGGTTGGAGCAATACGGTGGCGGTCTCAGGCACTGCGTTTACTACCGAGCATGCCCAAATAATCAAGCGTTTGAGCGATAATTGGGTGCTCGCACTCGAGGCCGACTACGCGGGCATCAAGGCGGCCGGCCGCGCGGCACGCGCGGCACTCCAAGGCGGGCTCAATGTGAAGGTTGCAAAGCTCCCAACCGGCACCGACCCGGCCGATTTGATACTCAAAGAAGGCGCCGAGAGCTGGCGCGCGGCAATTCGCGACTCAAAAGACATCATTACGTTCCTCCTCGACGTGCTACACGAACATTTGCCGCAACCCGACAAATTCCGCCGCGCGGTAGAGCAGGTGGTGCTCCCGTTTCTCTCCGACATGCAGAGTCCTATCGAGCGCGAGACACATGTGCGCGAAATTGCGAAGCGCCTCGGCGTCTCCGAAGCCGCGGTGAGCGAAGCGCTTGGCAACATGCCGCGCGCGGAGACAGCTCCGCGTGCCGAGAAAAAAGTACAGCGCAACCCTGTGGTCGCCGCGGACCGTGCGCGGCAGGCGTATGCGCTCTTGCTCTGGCAGCGCTCGGTACCGAAGCCGGATATCAAAGTTGATGTGTTTGAGGCGAAGCTCGCGGAGGCAGTCGGGGTGGACGGTCTCGCGATTCTCGAGTCACTTCCGGAGGCGGAGCGCGAGGCGATGCGATTTTCGTCCGAATCACTCCATCGCACCAGTTCGGGACTCGAACGGGAGGCGCAGACACTCCTCGATGTTCTAACGAAAGAAAAGCTCGCCGCCGAGCTCGCGGCCATCTCCGCGGAACTCCAAAAAGCCGAATCAGCAGGCAATGAAGCCGAAAAAGGCAGATTAACGAAGGCTGTGGATATGTTGATAAAGCGGATTGCGCAATTCCACGAATCGCGGTAGAGTGCGCCGACGTACACGCTGGTGAAATAAATCAACGTGAAGCGCGTAAAAGAATAGAAGGCAGCTTCCGTACTACGGGGCTGTTTTCAGCTTGTGTCTTTCATATCGACCATATGGCCAAAACCGCAAAAAAGAAAAAGAAGACCATAAAACGCGTTGTGCGCACTTCCCGTGTGCGTCGTTCTTCTGCTCCCAAGAAAAATCGCCGCTCAGCGAATGCCCGCGCCGCGCGCGCTACCAAGGTCGTGCCGCCGACCAAGGCATCAAAAAAAATGCCGCCGAAGCCGCTACAGCGAGTTTCTCTCATCAAGCCGGGCAAGACGCAGAAAAAAGTTGACGCGCTCATCACGCTCGGTCGCGAGCGTGGATATATTACCTACGACGAAATTCTCCGCGAGTTTCCGACAATCGAAGACAACGTATCTTTGCTCGAAGAAATGTATGAGCGCTTCAACGGTGCCGGCATCGACGTGCTCGAAGGCGGCGGCATGCTCGAAGACACTTCCGCCGACTCCGTGCTCGCGAGCAAAAAGCTTCACAATCGCCGCTCCGATGCGGGCTACGACTCCGTGCAGATGTATTTGCGCGAAATCGGTCAGTATCCGCTTCTCAACGGCGCGCAGGAAAAGACGCTCGCCAAGCGCATCGTGGACGGCGACGATGAGGCCCGCGGCATCCTTGCCCGCTCCAACCTCCGTCTCGTGGTCTCGATTGCCAAAAAATACGTCAACAGAAGCCCCGATTTGACGCTCCTCGACCTCATTCAGGAGGGCAACCTCGGCCTTTTCAAGGCCGTGGACAAGTTCGACTACACCAAGGGCTACAAGTTCTCTACCTACGCTACGTGGTGGATTCGTCAGGCCATTACCCGTGCCCTCGCCGACCAGAGCCGCACCATCCGTATTCCCGTGCACATGGTGGAAACTATCGCCAAGTACAAGCAAAAGGTTCGCGAGCTTAGTCAGCACCTCGGCCGCGATCCGCTGCCGGAGGAAATCGCCGCGGAAATGGGAATCGAAGTCGAGAAGATTTACACCATACAAAAAATCAATCAGGACACCGTCTCTCTCGAATCGCCGGTAGGTGAAGACGACGACGAGCGCTCGACCCTCGGTAGCTTCATCGCCGACGATACGATTTCTTCTCCCGACATGGACGCATCACGCCGCATCCTCTCCGAGCAGATGCTCGGCATTCTCGACGAGCTTTCTCCGAAGGAGCGCAAGATTTTGGAAATGCGCAACGGTCTCACCGACGAAGGCATCTGCTTCACGCTCGAAGAAGTGGGAAGGGAATTCGGCGTCACCCGCGAAAGAATTCGTCAGATTGAGGCAAAGGCTCTCGAAAGAATAAGATTTCACGAAAGGGCTAAGCAATTGAGAAGTTACTAGTCCGCCAAACCTGCCCCGTTAGAGGCGAAGCTCTCTAATGGGGTTGAAGCCAAAGCCTTGGAGCGCATCCGCTTCCACGAACGCGCCAAGCAACTCCGTAGCTACTAATATAAAAAAGAGCCGGCGGACCAAATCATGGCCCGCCGTTTTCGTTTCAATTCGTCTTTCTCTGACTCGAACTAGCCCTTCGTGATGTGGGCAGTATCGAGCTGGTGCTTAAGCATCTCGATTTGCGACCGCATGCAGAACAGAAGAGTTGCACGCCGCACCAGTTCGTTGACCAGTGAGAACGCACCCTCGTTGATTGCACTGCCATTGGTCCGCGACTCAAGTTCCGTGAATATCTTGGTTGCGCGCTGGAAAGCTACGTTACCGTTTGATTCGTGTAGGTAATGAGCAAGTGCGCCCGAGTAGCGATTCACGAAAGCGCCGTCGAGTTGAGGCAATTTCTCCGTGAGCATGACCCATCTGCCAAGCAGTCTGCCGATAGTTACCGGTAGGGTGAGCTGGAAGTCGGTGTTCGCCACCTCTCCATTCTCATTGCACCAGTTTGCGCAGAGCAGCAAGCTAGTGACAAGCACTGGATAGATTTCGATCTGAAGGCGCGAATCCATGTTGTCGCGGGCTTCCTTTTCCAGCACCGACATGATTTCACCGATGTTCGCATAATGTCCCACAAACAGGGCCTCGAATATCGGGACGCCAAAGTTGGCTTTCGGGTAGAACTGCCAGAAGCCTACGACGTCGCGTGCGCGGGCATTAAGCGACCGTGTGTCCTGCGCGAGCAACGTGTCCATCAGAGGCTTCCTTGCCTCGTTGACCCGGGCTTCGTCGGTCGGCAGACTTGAGATGAGCTCGAAAACCCTAACCAGATTAGCTATTCTCGTTTCAGTCATCATCATCTCCTCGCAGAGATTTAGCCCTTCGCAGGGCCGGTTTCAAGGAGCACGCCCTCGCGGGCTTGCTAACCCCTCGCGGGGTCTGCCGAGACTATGTAGCAAGTGGGGAAGTCCGTCAAACGCTTCGACGAACGCGCGAAGTTTACCCCGTTACAGGAGACCGCTCTCTAATGCGGCAACTCTGTAGCTACTAAAATGAAATCGTCCGCTTGCGCGGACGATTCTCCTAAGAGCGGGTTAGCAAAATAGCCAGCGGCCTATGCGGGTACCGAGCCAGTTACTGGCGACAGCCATCCCAATCACGATCATAAGTCCCAATGCGAGCCATACGTACCCGTCGGAGTCGAACAGTAGGGGTCCGAACAAGAGTGCGCTTTGGCCGATAAAGATACCGACGCCGAGGTCGATGAGGATTGTGACTCCCTTAATTCTCGGACGCTGAATAACGACGGCGAGTAAGCCGACGATAGCGTTGAAAAAGGTAATCACCACAATCAAACAAAGCGGGATATAAGGCCACATCGGAGGACTCCATTTCTATGCCGCGCAAACTGTGCCTCAGATAGGGAAGCCAGTCAAACACTTTCGCGAACGCGCCAAGTTCACCCGTTAGAGGCGCCCGCTCTCTAATGGGGCAACTCCGCAGCTACTAATTCGTCGTTTTTTGTAGTAAATCTTGCACGGCTGCCTTGGCGCGCGCTGCTTTTTCTGCTTTCTCTTGCAACTCGATTTTCTCGTCGAGAATTTGTTCAATGCCAATTCTTACCGCATCAAAGTATGCCAAACATTCTTCTTCCGTGAGGTCATGTATACCTTTTGAAAGCACTGAATAAAGCTTCCTGTTTTCCACTAAAAATGAAGGCAAATGTTCTTCAAGCATCTTTATCTTGTCGTCCATTCTTGCGTCTGCGTAAGTCTTTTCATCAAACGAAGGACTCACTCTCGCAATCTCGTGAGCCTCTTCAATGAGGTCTTCAAAAACTCGCCGTAGATAAACAAACGAACCGATGCCAACTCCATGAGCCGCGAGTCCAATACCTCGAACCATCTCCTTGAACTGTTGGTCAGTAAGGATTTTTCGATATATTTCCGATTGAGGAATTTGGAAATCTGCCGCCGAAGGGAATTGCCCGACCTTTTGAAAGTCGTTCGTGCCCTTGGTCAGAAAGTAATAGCTTCTGTAGATATGTTTTTGATTGTGGACGCATTGCAGATTGAACTCAGTCAACTCTCCTTCGATGTGTTTCTGCCATTGTGCGTATGTCCAGCGCGTTGGAGAGTGTGTTTGAAATACGCTTTGCTTTCGACACCATATGCAATACGCATCAACTGTTTGTTGCGCAATCATGAGCTCGTAAACTTTCTCTTTGATACTTCCAATGGCGAGGTCGTATGTACGGTAAAGTGGCATTTGCAGATGAAATGCTGTAATAGAGCCTAGATACGTGTCGGTACTTTCAGTCATGTTGCCAAGACATGCTACTCCTTCATTAAGATTTGTCCAAAGCCCTTATTCTATTCTCTAATTCGTGCGAATAGGCGAATAGATGCAATAAAAAATCAAACGGCCGGGCGAGATGCCCGACCTTTTTGTTTGCCATCCGACACAGCTGAACGCGGATTATGCCGGTTGCATGAGCGAAGCTGGAGTAATGCGCTCAAGCTCGTTGAGGCTGCGTATCCTGCAGACCCACATCAGGTACTTCGCGCCGCCGAGCTGCTCAACGGCGGTATCGAGATTACCGTGGGAGAGTTCGCGATGAATCCCGTGCAAAAGCACCCACTTCAGATGCGCGATTCCCTTGGTGTTAAAACCGCCGAAGATTTCGTCACCATGGTGCTCCCATGGATCGATGTCGTTGTCGTCGTATGTTTCGCGCACAATGCGAAGCAGTTCGCGTGCGACAGCGATAATTCCGTCCGCCTTTAAACTCATGGCCGCTCTCCACAATCGGTACTGGTCGGATGTGCCAGCTATTGAAAATCTATACTGTTACGCCCCCTTTGTCCAAAGCCCCAAAATCAAACGGCCGGGGTCCCGATGGGGCCCCGGCCGGAATGTCGTTAGAGGTGGCGACAGACGAATATGCACGAGCATATGTTCGTCTCGAACTCGCGGCACCAGTCTTCGCCCATCTGAGTCCTTCCCTCGTGAGTAATACGGAAGGGAACGAGCATGAGACTGAGTCCCGCTGCGCGTGCGGCCGCTTGGTACGTTTCGAGCGACCAGTGATGGGTCGTGAACGACGCCGATTTTCCTTTGCCGTAAATCGTCACGATAATCGGACTGCCGTCTACCAGCGGGTCGTCGTCCGAACGCGAAGTGCATCCGGTGCGTACGGTGCCGCCGAGCGTCCGCTCGGGATTATTATTCAGCACGACGCACACGCCGCCGCGCTTCAAATTGACCGCGGCGTCGCGAAACATACTGAAGAGCTCGGGTGCCGTTTCGGCATAGTGGAATGCCCACGGACAGGCGATTGCGTTGAACAGACCGATTTGCCCGAGCTGCCCGACTGTCCCTTGCCGGTATTCGGTGTGGGCCACCTGACGTTGCCGCGCAACCGCAAGCATTGCCGGGTCTTTGTCGATACCGACAATATGTCCTGCACCGCGCGCCAACAAGGCGCGTCCGGCACGACCTTCGCCGCAGAAGAACTCGGCTATGCTCTGGCCGCGCACGTCCCCGAATTGGTCGAAGAAGGTCGGGAAAATCGCAATCCTGTCCGCCGGATCGCTGTCTTTGATAGCGATATAGTCCCCGGCGATAGCCGTGTATTGGCTTGCTGTCATGGTACGTTATCCTCTCTTACTGTCGGCACTCTATACTCTCGCCCCGAAGTTGTCCAAAGCCCTTGCATTCTATTCTCTAATTCGCGCGAATAGGCGAATAGTTTTTGTTGGTAACTTCATACTTGCTAATTCAATTGAATAAGCAAATAAGGTATCCTCAAAATCAAACGGCCGGGTCCGAAAAGGAACCCGGCCGCAGTGAGCTCGACTTGCTTTACCAACGGTATGCACCGGTGGCAATCGAAAGCATCGCACCACCGAAGGCGCCAGCCTTGTGGTAGACATCGATGTCCCCCTCCAGGCCAAGGTAGTTGAACATACCCGCGATGGTCGAGCCCGCAAGCGCGGCCGCGAGAATTAAAATGCACTGCCGCGTCGTGCTACCTGGTCTCATCGCGCGGGGCCAATAATCACTCATGGTGAGCTCCTATCTTCCGACATCATGCCGGAGCCAGAAACATGCTACTCCTTCATTAAGATTTGTCCAAAGGGGAATCGCTCTGGTCTAATTCGTACGAATGGTTCCAAACATCCCAAAATCAAACGGCCGGGGTGTGGTCCGGCCGGTACCTAGTAGTCGATATAATCCCATATCTTTCGCCACACCGGCGACTTTGTGCCGTCGTCGTTATACTCATGCGGCACGTTCGAGTGACGGTCCAAATCGCGCACTTCTCGCCGTGTTAGCAGCTTGTTCACGATAACGAAGCGGTAGAGCGAATCGCGAAGCCTATCGGCCGGTACGCCCAAGCCATTGTTTCGGCGCTTGAGCACCTCCTCCGCTGTCCACAGTGCGTGAGCTGCATTGCGCACCCGCACCTCTCCGCGCGAAAGCGTTTTTCCAGAAGTGCTGGTGGACCCCGACTGCAGTTCCTTTGGCTTTACCTTTGGAAATCGCTTCTGCAGAAATTGAAGGAATAGCCCTGTTTCCGGATGGCTGGATCTGATGACAGTACTTGCGTCCATATCGAGCCCCTATTCTTATTCGTTAACAGATCTGTGAAAAGGCTACACCCCCACTTTGAATTTGTCCAAAGGGGAATCGCTCTGGTCTAATTCGTACGAATAGGCGAATAGTTCAGTATTCAAAATCAAACGGCCGGGCTCCGCTGGGAGACCGGCCGCGTTGTCATTCATCTGCATCGAGAGCATCGGGGAGTTTGGCTTCCCGGTAGGGAGGCAATCTGACCATGAGGATGCCACACCACGCCGACACAAGCACGAATCCGCCCATTACACCGTTCCATACGAACTGCTCGCTTGCGCCGAGGTAGTACGACAGATACGGAACCCACAAGACACTCAAAGGGGCCGCGACGCACAGGAGCGCGGAAGCGAGTCCGAGTTGCGCGGCTTGTGTAAGCCGCATTGGTGTTACAACCCGCATTCGCCTGCCGGCGCTTATAAGTCGCAAGAGCTCTTGCTTACGCTCTTCGTTGTCCGCCCATGGCGGCTCGGGCTTTTTGATACCAACATCCTTTTGGAATGTTGTGATAGCGGCGCTAATCATCGCTACGTCGTGCTCATTGATTCCGAACGTGCCGTCGTCGATGCGTCGTCGCGTCAGGAAGTAGCGCGACCACGACCACGCAACCGCGGCGGCGCAGACTCCTACAACGGTGAGATAGTAAACCAAGCTTACCTTCACAAACCCGAAGGAGTCGAGCAATAGGTAGCCGACAATAGCTGCGATTGTGACGAGGCACATCGCCGTGGTCCCAAAGATGATCGACTGCTTCACTCGCTTGAGAACCTGTGATGTGAGGCTGGCGGGCCATGCAAAGCCGGTGCTGGCATTCGTACGTTGGTCCAATCGTCCCTCCTTGTACAATGATTCTCCCTATAACTAGCGGTATCCTACTGCGAGCGTACGCTATTGTCCAAAGCCAAAAAGCCAACGGCCGGGGTCCCGATGGGGCCCCGGCCGGAATGTCGTTAGAGGTGGCGACTAGGCGAATAGTTGCGCCATCTCATACTTGCTAATTCAATTGAATAAGCAAATAGGCAATCAGCGAAAAACAAACGGCCGGGCCCATCGGGAGCCGGCCGCGCATGATTTCTCTATTGTCCTCACTCGACCGCCTCACCGAGACGACCTATTACAGCGAGCCGCTCCGGTGAGCGAATGTCGGAGCCGTCCGGAACGTTCTCGATGTGACATGCCAAGAACGTGAAGAGCACAAAAAGCGCTCTGAGGATGCAGGTAATAATGACCTCATTCTCCGCACTCGTTGTATTGCTGAATAGGCCGACGCCAATTGCGCACAATACTAATGCCACAAACGTGACTTCGCGACGGCGATTTGTCATTGTTCCCCCTGTTTCAGTCGCTGTGAGCATGCTAGCTTCCAAAGCCAATTTTGTCCAAAGCCCCAAAATCAAACGGCCGGGCGATTCTTGCCCGGCCGCTGTCGAGTCGACTAGTCGCTCTCGTTTGGCTCGCGGATGCCAAGACCCACCGAGACGCCTTGTACCCATCGCAGGTCGTACAGCGCCTGCACATAGTGTCCGGCGTTCGCAAGGTCCTGAATCTCGTCGAGGCGCGACATCGCCTTGTCGTACGTTGGCTTTCGTGAAGGCGGCATGTTTCCGCGCATTCCCTCGAAGGCATGGCGCAGTTGGTCGATGCGCGGCTGTACATCGTGTGCATCAATCATGGCGGCTTTCCTCTAGAGCGCAACAAAATAGAGCGGACCGACGGTGACAATGACTGTACCCGCTACGCACACGAATGTTGTGAGCGGCTGCACCCATGACTGCCAGACGGCCGAGTGTGCAAGCCACTCTTCAATCAGCACGGGCACCATTCCCAACATCTCGACGTTGAAACGGGCGGCGTCGGCGATGTAGTGCTCGCGCAGGATGCCGTAATCGTAAAGCGTGTCGTTGACCCAGCCGGCGGCGAAGACAAACGTGATGAAGGCGAGCGCGAGCATGACCGCCTCCATTGATGCGACTTGCAGCCTCAATGTTCTCGAATACATGGCCAGGACTCCCTGCCTGTGGATACCGCGTGCAATGCTATACCTCGCCGCATACAAAATCAAATGGCCGGCGCCTCGTACGCCGGCCGTTGAATCAATCACCTGACGCTAACTCCTGATTTCGGTGGTAATCACCGGTCGCTCCATGCTGATGTGCCGGGCGGCTTCATAGAGAAGCGCAATCGCAAGGTTGACGCCTTTGTCGAATTCCTCCTTCGAAGGAGGTTCCGCCGGTTGATCGGGCAATATCGAATCAAAGGCGGCCTTGAGGGCGGTATACCGAAGCTCTTTGCCGAGCAAGGCAGGCAGCTGCAGAAGCGTTCGCGCGTCTTCATCGAAGCGGTTTCTCTTTAGGGGAACTACCGACATGGCATCCTCCGACCGTTTGCGACATTTGCGGCAACTGTTCGCAGCGTACACGCTCCAGCGGTATTGTCTATCCACAGCGGCAAGACTGCCGCGTGTTCATGCGACAGCTTCTGTGCCGGTTGTCGTGGTCGTTGTGCGGGAGACAGTTTGCGCCGCGACGGATGCCGGCGGGACGGGCTGTCCCGTGCGGTACGCGCTGAACTCATCCTCCAGTTCGCGTTTTTGTTTCTTGAGAGCTTTTACATACATCGCCTCTTGGATAAGGCTCGGCAGCAATACCAAGAGGGTAACAATGACAGCGGTGAGTATTGTGCTGAGAAGTACGAGAGCCAAAGGTGCTGTCATCTGCCACGAAAAGAAAGTAACGGTGACGACCGCGACGTTTTGGAGCGCGAAGAGTACTGAGAGCGCACCGAGAACAATGCCCAAAATCAATAGAAATAACATAGATGTGTTACGTTAGGCTGCTAGTATATTCATGAAGACGCATCAGGCGGGCCCGTATTTCACGGCTACTCCGGACCAATCTGTACAGGGTATACTCGGTGGATGAAGAAGGTGGGAAGACGGGGAAAGGGAAAGACGCGCGAAGTGACGATTCCCATCAAGCATTGGAGCCACTCATCGCTCATGTCGTACCTGCGCAATCCGCTTGCGTGGTACAAGCGCTATGTGGAGCAGGTCTTCGACACGCCTTCCAATCCCGCGTCGGTCGTCGGCCGCGCAGGGCATCTTGCGTTGCAACACTATTACAGTGGAATTGCAGCGGACGGCGCGATAGAGCTCGGGCTCGAGTATTTGCGCAACGTTGCGGATTTCGAGATTAATTTCGGCAGATTCAAATCGAAACGGGAGAAAAGGAAAAAACGGGAACATATGGAGCGCGAGTATTTGCAGGCCATCGCTTTTTATCTCGACAAGGCGCCCAAGTACAAGGTGCTCGGTGTGGAGGTGAAAGCGACGGCCGAAGTGGCGGGTTTGCCGCTGCCGCTCAAGGCCGTTTCCGACCTCGTCGTCGAATCGCGTGGCCACAGCGGCGAAGTGGATATCGTGGACCACAAATTTGTCGACTCGTTCTCTCCGGCCGGCGCGCAGAAGACGCTCTTCGTCATGCAGGCACTCTTCAACTACTACACCATCGGGCAAGCATTCGGGAAGCCGGTGCGTCGCTTCATTCTCCACGAATGCAAAAAACGCAAAAATGCCGACGGCTCGCCGCAGATGCGCCGCTACGTCATCGACTTCGCCGAACAGCAGAACGCTTTCGCCGTATTCCACCGGCTAGTCAACGACGTGACGGCGGAAATAGCGACCCGCCGCGTATTTCTACCCAATCCCTCGGACATGTTTGAGGGCGAAAACAGCTTCGACATCTACCGCCTGGGCCTTATTGAAGAAAATTAAATGCGCCAGTATTGTACAGCACGTCAGGACCCAGAAACAATATCGCCCTTGTTGATGGAAAAGCGCAAATCAAGATAAAAATTCCGAGGAGCAGTAATCCAAACAGGAGTTTTGTAGTCTCTTTTCTTTTCGAATATTCGTACACCAATATCGAGCCAAGAATAAAGGGTATCAGCATTGCTGCAGTCGGTATAAAGCTCAAGAGAATGAGTAGAACAAACATACCTACCGACTGCGCACTTTCAGCTTGGTCTGTTTTTTCTTGTTTATCTTGGGCAGGCGAATCATCAGGATACCGTGCTTTTCAGATGCTTCGGCGAGGTCAACATCAACTTCTTCGGGAAGTAACACGGTGCGCGAGAACGAGCCCCAATAGAGTTCGCGCTGAAAATAGTCGTCTTCCTCGACTTCGCGCTCGTCTTGGCGAGCCCCTGAGATGGTGAGCATCTCGCGGGTGAGGGCGATATCGATAGAACCGGGATGTACGCCCGCGATAAGAGCTTTCACCACGATGGCATCGGGCGTCTGATAGATGTCGACGGCAAGTTCTCCTGCCGGCTCTTCCGGCACCCAGCTTCCATCGCGCGGCGTGATGTGTGCGTGCCGCTCTTCTCCCGTGCCCGAGAAGGTGCCCTTCGCGGCGGTCGTGTCGTCAAAAAACTCGTCGTATTCTTCGGTGTTGCCTGTCAGTCTGGAAAGAAAGGAGGGCTTTTTCATCCCGTTAGAAGCAGGACGCGGAACCTGATAGTGTCCCGAACCCTGACGTATTATTGCTGGTAAATATCGACTGCATAGGTAAATTGTTGATACGTCGTCCGCAGCTTCTAACGGGATTCATGAAATTATTCAATTCATTATAGCACTAACGGAAGCGCGGACGGACCCTTTTGACGAATTCAAGGGCCGCGAGGAGCGCGATGACCCCGAGCCACACGAATGCAAAGGTGCGCAGGAGGCTGTCTTCCGCCGTATTCAGTATAAAGAAATTGAAGGTGGCATGCAAAACCACGGCGAGGATAACTCCACCGGCGACATAACGGCGCTTCGCCCGCTTTTTCATGTAGAACGACAGGCCCAACGCGAGGCCGATGACCGCCGACGAGAGGACATGGAGCAGTGTCGCGCCCACGAAGCGCAGGTTGCCCGTGACGACGGTCTGGAGTAGCGTGCCGCCGGCAAGCGGTGAGAGGAGGAACAGTGTGTTTTCGGCCGCGGCGAAACCGAGTGCGACCGTGACCATATAAATGACGGCGTCTACCGGCTCGTCGTCATCGCGGCGCCAGAGGACCGTTGCCGCCGCCGCGCCGTATTTCAATACTTCCTCGATTGCCGACCACACGGTAAACAGCCACGTCTGGTCCGGTATGAACGGTGCGACAAGTTTCTCGAGCGCGATGGCGACAACGACCGTGACCATGCCCGCGAGAAAGGCGAGCGCGATGAGTTTGCGCGGCTCCGGATGCGGCGCGTCCTCGCGCCGCCAGAACCACAGCCACGCGAGAGCGGGGAGTATTCCGCCCGCCATCGCCGCGCCCACATCAAGCAACTCAGTCATGGGGTTTACCCTGAGCGGGGTCGAAGGGCCATTTGGCGACCATCAAAAGGTCGCTCTCTTTGTGCGGCAATTGCTGCCAGATGGATTCGGTGACGAAGGGCATAAAGGGATGCAGTAATTTTAGCGAAATAATCAGGATTTCGTAGAGCATACGTTGCGCGGAGGCTTTGGCCGCAGCATCGCTACCCTTTAGCACGGATTTTGACTCTTCGATAATTTCCGCCGCGAAGCGGTCCCACACGAAGTGATATACAGAATCCGCCGCGAGGTCGAGCCGGAACTTGTTGATATTGTCGGAAACCTCTTCTGCGACTCGTTGAGCTTCGGCAACAAGCTGCTTGTCTGATGGAGATATCGGGATTTCGTAAATCCCGATATCGGGATTTACGAAATCCCGATTTTCGAGGACGAAGCGTGTGATGTTCCACAGCTTGTTGGCGAAATGTTTGTAGCCGCGTACGCGGTCTTCGGAGAGTTTGAGATCGTTGCCCGGCTGCGCGCCAACGACGAGCGACAGGCGCGTCGCATCGGCGCCGTACTTTTCTATCATCGTAAGCGGGTCGATGATGTTGCCGAGACTCTTGCTCATTTTGCGGCCTTGGCCGTCGCGCACCAATCCGTGCAGGTAGACTTGCTTGAAGGGGACCTCACCGAGCAAAAAGCCCGACATCAGTATCATGCGCGCGACCCAGAAGAATAGAATATCGTAACCGGTTTCGAGCACCGACGTAGGGTGAAATGTCTTCAAATCGGGGGTTTTATCCGGCCAGCCAAGAGTCGAAAATGTCCACAAACCAGAGGAAAACCACGTATCGAGAGTATCGGGGTCCTGTTCCCACCCCGCGCCGGGGGAGTCGATGCTCACTTTCACCTCGCCGTCCTTGAACCATGCGGGAATGCGGTGGCCGAACCAGATTTGTCGCGAAATGCACCAGTCGCGCAGGTTGTCTATCCAGTGGTAGTAGATGCGCTCGAAGCGCTCGGGCGCGATTTTGGTCTCGCCGCTCTCCACGGCGTAGCGCATCCACTCTTTGAGCGTCATTTCTTTGCCTGCCCTGAGCCCAGTCGAAGGGCCACTCGGAAATTTCGCTTTTTTATTGACCGCGATGAACCACTGTAGTTTTATCTGCGGCTCGATGATGCCGCCGCCGCGGCTGTTGGTCGACACATTGTGCGTGTATTTCTCGTTCACCTTCTCGATGAGGCCTTTCGCCCTGAGTTTCTCCACGATGGCGGCGCGGGCTTTCTTGATGTGGCTCCCCTTGAATTCACCCGCAATATCCAAAAGAATCCCGCGCTCGTCGATGACCTTCTCGATGTCGAGGTTGTGTCGCTGGGCGATTTCGAAGTCGATTGCCGAATGTGCAGGTGTAATCGTCATGACGCCGGAACCTGTCTCCATGTCGGCCGCTTCGTCTTTTATCACCGTCGCCGTGATGGGACCGTTAATCCATTCGAGGTCGAGTTTTTGTCCGTGTTTGTATTCTGCATAGCGCGCATCATCGGGATGCATCACCACATACTTGTCGCCGAATTTCGTCTCGGGGCGCACGGTGCCGATGACGAACGGGCCGTATTTGAAATAGTAGAAGGGGTCCTGCTTTTCGACGTACTCAATTTCGTCGTCGGAGACGGTTGTTTGCAGTTTCGGGTCCCAATTCACGATGCGGTCGCCGCGATAAATGAGGCCGGCATCGTACATGCGCACGAACGCTTCCATGACGGAGCGGTATCGCGCGTCGTCCATCGTGTACGCGTATCGGCTCCAGTCGAGACTGCTGCCCATTTTCTTGAGCTGGTTGATGATGGTCACTTTGCTCTCGTCGGTAAATGCATCAACACGCTTGAGCAATTCTTCGCGGCCGATGTCGTGGCGGGTTTTCTTTTCCTTCTTGTACATTTCATCTTCCACTTTGGACTGCGTCGCGATAGCCGCGCTGTCAGTGCCGGGTAGCCAGAGCGTTTTGTATCCGCGCATGCGCTTGTAGCGGATGAGAATGTCTTCGATGGCGAGCATGGCCGCGTGGCCCATGTGGAGAGTCCCCGTCACATTCGGCGGGGGGAGAATTATTGAATACGGCTCGGCGTCGGCATTGGTGACGCCTTTCTCGATACAGATATCGGGGTTGGCGTACCCGCTCTTTTCCCACATGTCGAGCATGCGGGGCTCCTCCTGCGCAGAATTGTAGGGCTTAAGAAAAGGCTCGGGGGCTTTTGAGGGCTCCACCCCGTTAGAGGCAGGTCGCGGTCGAGTACTGTCTGAGCCACTTTTATCCGAAATCATATCGCTGAAGACCGTGACGTTTAGGGATTCCGAGTCGTGCGACCGCGGCCTCTAACGGGGTCCATCGGGATATCTTAGCATGTATAAGGCTTTATTAGAGCCGCAGATTACCTTTGGCGGCGAGGCCCGCAGGGTCTGCAAAATCCTCTTTCAGCGCGTGGAAATAGCCGGCCAGCGCAATCATGAGTGCGTTGTCGGTCGCAAGCTCGGGCGGCGGCGTCAGAAGCTCTGCGGAGGCGTCGGCTTTCTCGAGTGTTTCGGCGAGCCGCTCGCGTATATAGGTATTTGCCGAGACGCCGCCGCCCACGACGACGGTGCGCGCGTCGTGTTCCTCCACGGCACGCAGTGTCTTTGCGACCAGTACGTCCGCGACGCATTCTTCAAACTCGCGCGCGACCTGCTTTTTCAACTCACCCGTCATCTCGCGCTTCGTAACGATATTGCGTACTGCAGTTTTCAATCCGGAGAACGAGAAATCGAAAGTGCCGTCGTGGAGCATGGGGCGGGTGAATGAGAAGTCGCCTTTTATATTTTCTTCGCGTGCCTCCGCAGCGAGCGCGCTTATCAGCGGCCCGCCCGGATAACCGAGTTCCATAAGGCGGGCGACTTTGTCGAATGCTTCACCGGCAGCATCGTCGCGCGTTTCGCCAACGAGTTGGTACATGCCGAATTGTTTCGAAAGGACGAGCTCGGTGTGCCCGCCGGAAATCAAAAGTGCGAGGACTGGGAAGTCGAAGACCGACAGACTTCCAGATGCGCTAACGTTTTGCAAAACGTTTGTATGTTGTTCGGGGCATATATGCATCATCGGGAGTATGATGTGGCCTTCCATGTGATTCACGGCGACGAGCGGAATGCCCCAGACAGCGGAGAGTGCTTTCGCGAAATTAATCCCGACCCAGAGTGCGGGTTCGAGACCGGGGCCGGCTGTGACGGCGATAGCGTCAATATCCGGTTTCTGAAATTTCAGCAAGAAGGGGACTATCAGCGCAAAAAGTTCCGGCTCGCGCTCCAGTATCGCTTTGAGCGGCACCAGCGCGGCACCGGCCGCCGCTTCCGTGTTCGGCTGCAGCGCACCCGCCTCTTCAAGTGCTTTGTGCAGAAGGGGGACGAGATTCTTGGCATGCTCGCGTTTAGCCAAATTGGGAAACACACCGCCGTATTGCGCATGCAGTGCCGCCTGTGAGAGCAAGCCATTCCCGAGCACCTTGTATTTGAAATCCGCTCCGAATGCTCCGTCAGCCTCAATGAGGCACACGGCAGTCTCGTCACACGATGTCTCTATACCGAGTACGCGCATCAGCCGAGAATAGCTGAAAGGATTGTATTGCGCTAGAGTAGCTCAATGGAAAGCGAGCCCAAGAAACTGGCAAGCGCCCGCTCGGTTCTCCGGGTGTATTACGGGCACACGAAGAAATACAACGTATACCTTGCCCTCATTTTCTTTTCCGGCGTCGCCGTTCAGGTTGCGGGGCTCGTGGCGCCGCTCTATCTCAAGCAATTGTTCAATGTGCTCGCGACCGGTACCCGCGACGCGGCGACAGCGCAGGTCCTTTTTGGACTCCTGGTCCTCGTCGGCGTTGCGTGGCTCGCCGACCGCGTATTCCGCCGTCTGCAGGATATGTGGAACGTGATTATGCAATCGCGCGTGATGGCAAATCTTTTCGACGATGCTTTCGGTTACCTGATGCGGCATTCGTACGGTTTTTTCATTTCTAATTTTGCCGGTTCGCTCACACACCGCGTGACGAAATTCGCGCGCGCGTACGAAACGCTTTTCGACACGGTGATGATAACGCTGGTGCCGACGGTTATCTTCGTCGTTGGAGCCGTAAGTATTCTGTTTGCGCGCAACAGCGTTCTCGGTACCGCGCTTGCTCTGTGGTGCATCGGTTTCGTCTGGTTCCAGCTGTGGGTCGCCCGCCTGCGACAGCCCGCGCGCAACGCACGCTCCGAGGCGGATACGCGTATCACCGGCGCGCTTGCAGACGCGATAGGCAATCAATCGGCAGTCGTCCTTTTTTCCGGCGTCAGACACGAGTGGGAGCGATTCCACCGCGTGGTCGAAGTGTGGCGGAAAGCGACTCTGCGCAATTGGCTCATCGACGGGTGGTTCTGGGGCGGTATTGGGCTTTTCATTGTCGGCATTGAAGTCGGGCTGTATTACGGCGCCATCAAATTCTGGCAACAGGGCCTCCTCACGCTCGGCGATTTCGTGCTCATCCAAGCGTATCTCATGACAGTCTTCGACCGACTCGTCGGCATCAACCGCGAGCTGAGACGGTTTTTTGACGCCTTTTCCGACGCAAGCGAGATGGTGTACATCATGGAACAGCCGCACGGCGTGCGCGACACAAAAGACGCGAAGCCTCTTGCGGTCTCAAGCGGCGACATCATATTCAACGATACGCGGTTTTTCTTCAAAGACGCCAGTCTTCCCATTCTCTCTCATTTTGGCCTGCACATTCCGGGTGGCCAGAAAGTCGCGCTCGTCGGTCCCTCCGGTGCCGGCAAATCGACGGTCACGCGGCTACTCTTGCGATTGTTCGACGTTACCGGCGGGGGCATCGAAATAGACGGGCAGAATATCGCGCACGTGACGCAGGAAAGTTTGCGCAACGCCATTTCATATGTGCCGCAGGAGCCCGTGCTCTTCCACCGCTCGCTCATGGAAAATATCCGCTACGGCCGTCGCGACGCGACCGATGAGGAGGTGATAGAGGCGGCCAAGAAAGCGCACTGCCATGAGTTCATCGAGGGGCTACCGCTCAAATACGAAACCTATGTCGGCGAGCGCGGCGTGAAGCTCTCGGGCGGCGAGCGCCAGCGTGTCGCCATTGCCCGCGCGATTCTCAAAAATGCCCCCATTCTGGTGCTCGACGAAGCGACGTCGAGTCTCGACTCGCAATCCGAGTGGCTCATTCAAGACGCGCTGGAGACGCTCATGCAGGAAAAGACTGTCATCGTCATTGCGCACCGCCTCTCGACGGTGATGAAAATGGACCGCATCGTCGTGCTCGAGAAAGGCGCAATCGTTGCCGACGGAACACATGCCGAATTGCTCCAGCGCGGCGGCCTCTATCATAAGCTATGGAACATTCAGGCTGGCGGATTCTTGCCGGAAGACGAGTTGGACAAGCTCGGATTGGAAGAAGATGAAGACGACGACAAAAAAGAGCCTCAGCCCGTGTCGCAGATGAAGTAGCGCCGACATTGAACAAAAGGCAAATGGCGGTTATATTGAGCCTCGTTGCGAAGCGCGGTTAGCTCAGTTGGTAGAGCGTCCCCTTGACGTGGGGAAGGCCGAGGGTTCGAATCCTTCACCGCGCACTGAATATGGAACGCATCGTGCTTACAGAGCACAATATCGGGGAAGCAGTCGCCCGCGCGGCAGCTGTGCTGCGCGCGGGCGGCGTCGTCCTCTACCCGACCGACACACTCTACGGGCTGGGCGCCGATGCGCTCTCGGACAAAGCGGTCGCGAAGATATTTACCGTAAAGGGGCGTAATGACGGAAAGCCGGTGCATGCCATCGTCAGCGATATTGCGATGGCGGAAAAGTACGGTGAGATTTCTGATACAGTCCGGACGCTTGCGGATAAACTGCCGCGCGGGCAAATAACATTCGTCGTACCCAAGAAGCAGACGATGAACTCAGGCATTTCAAAAGAGATACCGACATTCGGCTTCCGTATTCCCGAAAATGCGCTTTGTCTCCAAATGCTGCGCGCCTTCGGCGGACCCGTTACCGCGACGAGTGCCAACAAGGCGGGGATGGAGCCGCAACGTTCCGTCGAAGCAATTCTCGAGCAACTGAATTCTTATGCTAGTGTTTTGCAAAAGACTGCAATAGGAAATATATATCTGATTATAGACGCGGGTGAGTTGCCGCCGCGCAAACCTTCGAGTGTAGTTGGAGTTGCGGGCGACCACGTCACCCTTTTGCGGGAGGGCGCTGTTTCGCTGGGCCAAATTGAGGTCGTTGCAGGTCAGGCAGAGGGGGTTTGACAGCGATGCCGGCTACTCTACACCCCATGAGATGACGAGCTTGCGAGCCCTATCTCACGGGGTACACTGCGGGTATATCGGGGTTTCTTAATACGTGCGTGCGCATATGGATATAAAAAACAGGAATACGCAGGCGATTACCGGAGCAGTGGTCGTCGTAGTGGTTCTATTAGCGGCGTGGCTGCTGTTTGCGCGGCCCGTGGGCAACGGAGGCATCGCGACGGACACGGAGACACCTAGCGATTCGACTTCGATGGAGGAAACCTTGAATCCGTCGATGGTCAGTACCGGTGAGGCTGTCACGGTGCGCGATCAGGCGGCGGGTGCGAGTGTCGCTGTCGCTTCGGTGACGCTCAATGAAATGGGCTGGGTCGCGGTACGTGATGAAGGTGGTCGCGTGCTCGGGGCGGCTCGCTTCGACGCCGGTACGTGGAATGATGTATCGGTCCCTCTTTTGCGGGCGACTGCGGCGGCGGGCTCGTATCAGGTGTTGCTCTACATCGACGACGGCGATAAACAGTATGACCTCCACAAGGATATTCTCATCATGGGGGCAAACGGCGGGGTAGCGGGTACGACTTTCACCGCCCTCAACGGCGACTAACGAGAACCCCTGTCTCGCCCGGGGGTTATGATGAGGGTGTAACATTATCTCAATCGTATGCTTGAACATCTTCAGCAACCGGACGAGCATAACCGTTCAAGAAAACCGGCAAGATTCCGGGTGCCCGACGTGCCCCTTCGTCCGCAAGCCGACCGTATGCATGAGCGATTCGCGGAATTGGGACGAACAGCGGCAAGCAGCGCCGTCGAGAAAGGAACTACGGGACTCGAGGCGGGAGTGACTGCTGCAAAAATGCTGCGCGAGTTTATGCGTGAAGTGGACGCGCAGCGCGATTCTCCGCTCGACAGAGCGTATGCAATAAAGAACCAGGACCTCAAGTATCCCGAGAGGAGCTATGGGAGAGTGTGGATGGAGACGAAGGAGTACGACAATCGCGATGCAAAGGAGTATACGGGCGACGACCAGATAACCGTCGTATTCCTTCCGTGGGATGCGGAAATGGCCCAAAGCTATGATTACGGCTTTATCCCGAAGTGGGGCCGCTCTTTTGCGGTGTCCACGCCGGGTGCGTTCGTCAACAAGAATCCGGAAGTGACCAAGTCGGTGTTTCTCAACGCCATCAACTCCGCCGACGAGTATGTCACGAAGCTTTTGCAGGAGAACCCAAAGCAGAAGATAAACGTCACCTGCTACAGTAGCGCCAACGGCGCCGGGTTTTACATAGCCAACAAATTACCTCTCGAGAACAAAGGCCGTTTTTTAAGCATTGTTTCCGGCTCGGGACTAGGACGCGAGATATTCGCCTCTCCGATACTTGAGGCGATAAAACGCGACGTGGTCTCTAGAGGTATCCCGGACGGGGATACATACAATCAGGTATTCAACGATGAGCAACGCGGTCTCTTACTCCCCATACACAATTGCGAATCCTTAGGAGACGATACGGTCATCGCCATCGGCAGGAATGACCTCTATATTCCTGCCGCCTTCGGCCACGAGATAGCGCAGAAGGCAAGTGCCGCAAATCCCAACATTAAAGTCATTGAGTATCCTTTCGGACACATTGGCACAATGCTCTATATGGGTCACCTGGAGCACCTTCGCCACATGAAGTCAGTGCTGAAAATGGCCGACGAACTTACGCCGGAGATGCTGGGCGCATTCGAGAATCTTCTGGCGAAGAAAAATATCAGTCTCCCGCAGGAGGATACACGGCTGTGGTGTGCGGTCGCACAAATACTGTGGGGCACAGAAGAGAAGCTCAATAAAAGCCGGCTCGTCATAGAAGATCCGGAAAAGCGGACCATTCGGAAAATAGCCGACGACTTCTTTACCGCGGTATTGCCGGAATCAAGGAGAGGATTTGCGGAGCGTCTGAGTACGCTCTCGGGACAGATACGGGGCAGGGTGCGCGCACTCCAATAGTCGCCGGTGCCGGAGGTGTTTATCATTTTTTCGGTCGATTTTTGTTTCCTTCGTCCGCCACGCGCCAGAGATACCAGGAAGCGGCCGTGGCATGAGAACGCCACGGCCGCGCCAGCATTTCCATCTTTTTGGCGTCCGGCAGCACGCGTAGTCCGTACACCAGTTGAAACCCTTTGCGGATGCCGAGGTCGCCGACGGGCAGAATGTCCGGCCGGTAGAGTGTAAATATGAGAAGCATGTGGGCGGTCCAGACGCCGATGCCTTTTACCTGCACGAGATGCTCGATTATCTCTGCGCTCGTCATGTCGGGAAATAGTCTTTCGTCTACCGTGCCGTCGAGAAATTTCTTGGCCAAGTCCTTCACGTAAGCGACTTTCTGCGCCGAGAGCCCGGCCGTGCGTAGTTTTCCCGACGGCGTTTTCAGCACCAGCTTCGGCGTCGGCTTTCCTTTGGGATACAGCGCTTCGACGCGGGAGAGGATTGATGCGGCCGCTTTGCCCGATATCTGCTGGTACACGATGGAGCGCAGGAGCGCGTGGAATATGCCGCGCTGTTTGCTGTGGTAACGCGTCAGGTCGAGCGGCCCGTGTTTTTTCACAACCGCCGCAAGTTTCTTATCACGCAGTAGCGCGCGAAGGGAAATTTTGAAGTCATGTTTCAGCATTGGCGGAGGGGGAGAGATTCGAACTCTCGGTGCCTTGCGGCACGGTGGTTTTCGAAACCACTGCACTAGACCTCTATGCGACCCCTCCAGGGGCAAGTCAGTAGACTTGCCCGGTATGGTCCGGAATAGAAATTCACGGACCGGACGCTTTCCGCAAATGCGAAAAGCCGAACGATCTGGCCGAGCGAACAATAACATTTTTTTGCTATTCGGCCAAAAAAATCGTAGTATTATCGGCGTTTGTGGCCCTATCGTCTAATGGTTAGGACGCCGGCTTTTCAAGCCGTTAATCCGGGTTC
>JBBTSX010000009.1:0-80100 GCA_038064535.1 Patescibacteria group bacterium | reverse complement strand
GTGCCGCCTTCCGAAACGGCAAGGTCGGTCGCGAGAGTTAGCACACCGGCGGATGAGAAGGAGGAAGTCGCCGTCGCGCCGAAGTATGCGGGACCGTATGAGCTGAACAAGGTGGTCGAGGCTTGGCCGAGCGTGGAGAGGCCGCTTGCGGAGACGGTACCGAGATAAGTGTTGTGGGCGATGATACCGTTTGCGACGAAGTTGTGCGTGCCCTCTATCTCCATGTCGTATACATCCTCCTCCGCGACCGGCTCGATGGAGAGTACGCGTGCCCACATCGTGCCATTGTCCACACCCTCGCGGTACCCTCTTGACATAACCGAGCCGCCGGAATACAATAGTCCGCGTAACAGTCTCCCGGCCGAAAGGTCGGGAGTTTGTCTTTTTACCCCCTTGACATGAGCTGTGTGGTTGTCCGTGGCAGCTTCCGCGGCGAAACGCGCGAGCGAGATGTACTTCCCTGTCTTTATCTCCCAGGAAACGGTCTCATCGAATGAGGCAAAAGCGATTTTCTTGCCTTTTCGGAGGACTTCGCTCCGCAGCGCCACATAATCGCTGTCTCCGGCGAGCACAAGTACCGCGTCGAGTTTTTCGAGATTACGCAGAACATCAATTGCAAGTTCCATGTCAACATCACCTTTTTTCTGTATACCTTGCGTTCCATCCGGATTGGTAACTTTTATGTATTTGAGCGCCTTTTCGTACACGGTTATGAAAGGAGGCAGCGAGCGCTTGTATGCGACGGAACGCGTATACGATGTGTCTTTGTTTGAAGGCATGACCATGTGGTAATTGACGAATTGCACGTCGAAGTACGGCTCAAGTTGCTCTTTGATATGCGCGTAGTCGATGTGGATACCGGCCTTGCGCTGCGCGTAGAACATATTTCCGTCGTCAACGAATATCCCGAGGCGTGGTTTCGGGACGGCAATATGCTGCCCCACCCTTATGTCGGATGCTTTGACCCATGCGGCATCCTTGATGGGCGACGCGTGTTTGATGGTCCTCTTTTTCGGCCTATCGACCAAGTAGGGATGCTCGGCGGTGGTGCGGATGGTGCGACCATCTTCGGTAACGATGCGGTACGTCTTCTTGACGCCCATGAACATCACTTTGTTGACACGGCTCCAGACCATCTCGCCCGTTTTTTCATCCAGCGATTGAATCTCGTCGCCTTCGTCGAGGTCGGTTATCTCCGGCTCGTCGTACTCGTACGAGCCGTCGGAGCGCCTGCGCCTGCGGCGCAGGCGCGTGTCTGCCGTCACGCAGTGCCCGCTCACGGTGAGGGCGGTGGAGGAAGCGTAGGGGAAGGTGTTGGCTCCCGTGGCGGTCGAGGTGATGACGCCGGAGGTGTTGAGTGCGGCGGCGGCGATGGTGCCGGTGAATGTCGGTGATGCAGAGAGCACCATGTTGCCGGTGCCGGTGACGGCGTTGCTCAAGGTGACGCCGCCGTACGTGAGGGCGTTGACCAGAGTAAGCGCGCCGGTCGAGTCGAACGTGCTCGTCGCCGTGCCGCCGAAGTAGGCGCGGTCGGTGACCGAAAGTCGGGTCGTCGACGCCTGCGTGAACGACGCGAGGCCGGTCACGCCGAGAGTCGAGCTGATGGTCGCACTCCCCGTGAGCGCAAGCGCAGAACCATCGAACGTGAGGTTGGCCGAGTCGGTAAATGCGCCCGCGGCGGCGACGTACGGAATGCGGTTTGCGGTGAGCGACGAAACCGTCAGGTTCGTCGTCGAAGCCGTGCCGAAGTATCCGGTGCCGCTCACGGAAAGTGCGGTCGAGCTCGCGTATGGAAATGTGTTCTTCGAGGTCGAGGTTACGGTGATAGCGCCGGTCGAATCAATGGTCGTGGTCGCGGTCGCGCCGAAGTACGCGTTTTGGAATACGGAGAGGAGCGAGGTGGAGGCGGCTGCGAGTGATTGGGTGCCGGTGAAGGTGCCGCCGGAGATGGTGGGAGTGACGAGCGTCGGAGACGTACCGCGGACGACATCGCCGGTCCCCGTCCAGGTGAAGAGACTTGAGGTACTGACGACGGTGGGAACGGCGGCGGCGCCTGTCATGTTGGCCCAGAGCGAGTTGGCGGCAATCGCGGCAAAGCCGATTGTGGCAGCGCTGCCGCCGACTTGATAGCCGAGGCTTCCGGAGGAGACGACGAGGCCGGTCCCTGTTGAGAGTGTGGAGGTGGCGACGGTCGCGACCGCGCCCGTGCCGTTGCCGTATACGAGTTGTGATGCTCCGAGCGAGGAGGCGCCCGTGCCGCCGCTCGATACGGAGAGTGCGGAGGAGAGCGTGAGAGAGCCCGCAGAGAGTACGCCGATATTCCCGTTGGTGGAGAAAAGATTCGTTGACGATGCGGTGGTGCTGAAAAGATTCGTCGTAGTCGCCGCATCAAACGCGGCTTTTGAAGCGTACAAGTTCGTTGAAGTGGCATTGGTCGTCGTGCTGTTGATGACAACAGCGCCCGATGCGGTCAGGTTGGTCGTCGACGCGGTGACCGCGTTGAGGTTCGAGGCGTACGCATTCGTGCTTGTGGCATTGGTCGTGGTCGCATTGGTCGCGGTGAGGTTGGTCGCGACGAGGTCGGTAATCGTCGCGGCGACTGCGGTGAGCGTCGAGATGATGCTCGTGGTGAAATTGGAGAGGACGGAGAAGAGCGTGGTCGAGGTCGCGTTCGTCGCGACAAGGTTGGTACTGAACGCGTTGGTGGAAGTGGCGTTCGTGGTGGTGGAATTGGTGACGTTGAGTCCCGTGATGGTGGCAAGCGTCGAGGTGAAAGTATCAATGATGCCGGTGGTGAAGTGCGCGAGTGTTGAGAAAAGATTCGTTGACGTCGCATTGGTGAATACGGCCGCAGTCGCGTTGAGGTTCGTCGAGGTGGAATTCACTGCGTTGCTGTTTGTGACGTAGGAGTTTGTCGAGGTCGCCGACGTCGCAACGAGATTTGTATTAAACGCGTTCGTACTTGTCGCATTCGTTGTCGTGCTGTTCGTGACGTTGAGTCCCGTGATTGTTGCGAGGGTTGAAGTCAGCGTGTCCACGATGCCTGTCGTGAAGCGACCGAGTGTCGAAAAGAAGTTGGTCGTGGTCGCTGATGTGGCCACGAGATTCGTCGTAAACTGATTCGTCGAGGTCGCGTTGCCTGCCACGAGCGAAGACGAATACGAATTCGTTGAAGTCGAGTTGGTGAAATTGGCATTCGTCGCGAAGAAGTTGGTCGTGGTAGCGCTCACGAAGACGGAGCTGGTGGCAAACAGATTGGTGCTAGTGGCACTGACAAACGCCGCATTCACAGCGGTCAAGGGCGTGCCTGTGAAATTGACCGCGCCGGTCACCGTGAGGTCGCCATTGACCGTCGTTGAGGCAAGGCTCGTGTCTCCCGATGAGGAGAGCGTGGTGGCTGAGACCGACGTGCCTGAGATAGAGCCGCCGGAGATTGTGGTGCCGGTGATGGTGCCGCCTGTGATGGCGGCGCCTGAGAGCTGGTCGATACGGTTGGTGGCGGCGATCATGTTGGTAATGCCGCCGGAGGCGACGGGGGTGGAGCCGCCCACGGCGGTGATGCTGTATATCTGGGAGACGAGCTTGTTGTTGAGCTGGTTGAGCCGTTCGTTGAGTTCTTCTTCGGTGATACCGCCTGATTCCGCGACGATGCGTTGGACCTCAACTGTGCGCTCCCGAATGGGATTCTGGATGATTGTCGAGGGTGATACGGCTACAACATTCTGCTTTGCAGAATGTTCGCCCGGCGGCCCGCTTCGCGGTGCCGCATAGGGCGCGATGTTGACTGCGACCGAGCCGCCGGAAGAACCGCCGCCGAAATTAATAAGCGACTGCGGGAACGCTATCGCATACACAAGTGCGTTCACGCGCGTATGCACCGCACGCGCAAGCGACGCGGCCGCCTGCGGGACAAAGTTGCCGATAGCCGCCGAAGCGGACGCAAAAGTTGCGGATGGGTTCTCCGCCGCGAGCGCGACCTGTGACTGCACGTTTTCTGCGAGATGCTGCATACCGCCACCAGTCACTGAGTCATATGTCGCACGGAGTGAACGTGCCGCGTCTTTGGCTGACTCTCCGGCGAAGTGCGCGGAGCGCGGATCGACGAGTGCGTACGTGCCGAAGGTGAGCATGAACGCGAGCGTGAGCGCGGTGAGTTTGTGGAAGAACTCCGCGACCGGCGTGATGGCGTATGCCGGTACGTGTGCCACACTCTTCGCCGCAAGCCGCGCCGCTGCATCCGCGACACCTAGCGGCGAGGCGGTCAAATTAGCGACTCCACCAAACACCGCGCTACCTTTCCTTGCGACTGCCGCGGAAAGTTTTTCGTAAACGGGGGAAGCGGCAAACGTCCCTGCATTTCCCACGCGAATCGCGCGGTTCACCGGAGCCGAAACAACACCTGACGCAGTGGATGATTCCGATACAAAACGCGCCTGCGATGCGGGTGCATGTTTTGTGACTACAGCGCTACGCCCCGCTTCACCAACAGATGCCGCATCGAGAGAGCGGTATTCTTTTACCCGTTCACGAGCCAGTGCCTCTCGTCTAAGTGATTTGCTGTATTCCTGTCCCACCAAAAATGCACGCAGCCCCGCATTCTCGATGTACCAATTCTTCCCGATTTGCTTCCCTTGCAATTTCCCGCTCCGGCAGAGACGCGCGACGTAGTCACGAGTCAGCCCCGAAAGCTCGGATGCATCATGAGCCGATATATATTGCTTCCCGTCAAAAAATATCTCGTTATTCATTTTGTTCGGACGCACGACTTAACTAGTATTCTACTAGTGATTCCGTCTATCGGACGCATAAAGGACGCCAAAATATGGGGATAAACACTACTCTTTTTCAATCTGCCGTTTTCTGATGTCCGATACGTAAGATTTGTCCGATTGACCGTCACCGGTACGCCGGTTATTCGCACTTGCGTGTAATTCGGGCAAAATACCCCGCCGAACCTTGCTTTGCATCGCGCCCGTCACTCATTCGCCGTCCAACTCGGTCACCCGAGCAACATAATTCAGTCAAAAAATCGGCAATTCACGGGTCAAAAATCAAAAGACACCCATGCGGGTGCCTGAGGTGTCGCAAAAAATTCATTCAAGGCTTCCGCACGTAATCAACCTGCGAAGTAATCAATTTTTCGATACCGGAGAGTACCCAGTCGAATGCGCCGGCCGCATTCGCAGTGAGAGTCTTCGGATTCTGTCGCTGATCGCCCTGAGTTGCGTTGGTCGTGTACACCGAACTATCCTTGAATGACACAAGTCCATACGAGAGGACGATGACGAACGTCAGAGCAACACCTAATTGTGCGGCTCTAATCATAGTGTTTCCGTGTGAACGACCCCGCTTGTGAAACGCTTTTCTTGAGCGTGCTCTATTCCCCATTGGCTTTGACACTCTAACTACATGTATAGGTATTGGGTTCGCAACGGACACGGGCCCCGGCGACACGATGTCGTGCGATTTTTTCTTCAACGTCGGCATGAGGTCCGAGTGCTCGGGAATATACTTCATCAGAGGCTCCTGCGCGTATACGGGCGTATACGGGCTTACAGAGGCTACCACGGGCTTCTCATTTCTCACCAGCCCGACCGCTTCCGCCTGTACCGCTCCCAAAAGCGCATCTTTTTGTGACTTGTGCGCCAAGAGACCGGCGCGCTCGACGTACCAGCGGTTCCCTATTTGCCTTGAAAGGATTTTGCCCGCGCGCGCAAGCTGTCCTACGTAATCCTGATTATAGGAGGTCAATTTTGCGGCCTTGGAAGCCGAGACGTAATCCTTGCCGTCGAAAGACACTATTGAATCGAGGTCCTGCTGAGCCGGTTTTTGGGGCTGTACGGGGGTGAATGAATCTGCGTTCTTCTGGTATGCCGTGAGAGAATCGAGCGAGATGTACCAGAGGCCCCCTACTCGCTGAGCCGCGATGAGGCCGCCACGCGCGAGTTGGCCTATATAATCACGCGCATAGCCGCTCATTTCCGAAGCTCGCTTCGCCGAGACGAAGCTCTTTCCTTCGAGCATTACTTCATCAGACATGACTTGAAGTATAGCCCATGGAACATCTCGCCCACACGCGAAACCAATACTCGGGTGGATAACTCGGCTAGGAGAGTTTATCCGTGAGAATCCTACGCACCTCTACAGGGTCACCGGAGCCCTTCAGGACTTTCATGCCCTGCCCTACGAGGAATTCAAGCGCCGCGGCTTTTCCGGCTTTATAGTCAGCAACGACCGTCGGATTGTCGGCAATTACCTTGTCCACGGCCGCCCCCATCATCGCCGGGTCTTTTGAACTCAAAAGCCCTTTGTTTTTGGCAATTTCCCTCGGGGTGCCGGCTTCTGTCGTGCAAATGACCAGAAGGTCTTTGGCACTGCGGGAAGAGATTTCTTTTGCTTCAATCATTGCAATTACTTCTCTGAAACTTTGCACTGAAATCGGTATTAGAGGCCCAGAATCCGCATCTCGGTTCTGCATATCTCGCTTGCCCTCCGTAGCCTTTGGCGAAGGAGGAGCGAAGGAGGAGACAATATTCACCAAATCATTCGCAATGTAATTACTTGCGAGCAGCGCCGTTGCCTGAGGCATTCCCTCCGACACCGCATCGAAAAAGTCACCGAATACGGTCTCGCGTACGTAGAGCTCGGCGTCGTCCGCCTTCACTCCAGCCGCCAGATATCTGTTGCGTCGTTCTGAGGGCAATTCAGGCTGTGTAGCGCGCAATGAACCGGCATCGAAGCCCTGAATCTCCGAGAGGCGCAACGACGGCAAGTCGGGGTCGGGAAAATAGCGGTAATCAGCACTTCCCTCCTTGGTCCTCTGGGCAAATGTCGCCTGCTTGGATTCGTCCCAGCCACGCGTCTCTTGGACGACCACCTCTCCACGCTCGAGTAACTCCGTCTGGCGCTTGATCTCGTACTCAACCGCTCTTTCCATAGCTCTAAACGAATTCAGATTCTTTATCTCCACCTTTACTCCCCTTTCCCCCTTTTCTCCCATCGAGATATTCGCTTCCACGCGCATTTCCCCTTTCTCCATGTTTGCCTCGCTCACGCCAAGATACCGGAACAAGAGCTGGAGCTCGCGGGCAAATTCTCCCGCCTGCTCAGCGCTCGTGATGACCGGCTCTGTGACAAGTTCCATTAGCGGCACTCCCGCGCGGTTGTAGTCGATGGTCGTTGCACCCGCCTGCGGTGAGCCTGTCGAATCCGTCGCTTCGTCGCCTGCCTGCGCAGGCAGGTGCATGGAGCTCGCTGTGTCTTCCTCTAGGTGCACGCGCGTGATAGCGACATCTCTGAGCGCTCCCCCCTCGACGAGCGGAAACTCGTACTGACTTAGCTGATAGCCTTTGGGAAGATCCGGATAGAAATAATTCTTGCGGTCGAATTCCGTATAGTCGGCGAGCTTGGAGCCAAGGGCCACACCGACGCGCAACACATGCCGCACCGCCTCCGCATTAATCACGGGAAGTGTACCCGGATGCGCCATGCACACGGGGCAAATATTCACATTTGGCCGCGTCTCATCCGCATCGTTTTTTGAACAGCAAAACATCTTCGTCTGCGTCTTGAGCTCGACATGAATTTCAAGTCCGATGGTGGGCTGGTATACGGCCATAGATAAGCGCATTTTAGCAGGAAAAACTGAAACAAACACGGTAGGACTTCGCTGCCCCCACCACAATCTCCCTTTGCAAGCATTCGAGTTTTGCCGTCTTCGCAGGGCCGATGGGCCCGAGACCGAGCGCTCCGCCAGCAGGCGGAGACAGCGACGGCAAAACTCGAACGCTCGCAATTCATCTCCTATACCTCGCTCATCCGAGTACACCAAAAAATCTATTGAATTGTGTCTATCTCGGATACCGAGATTACTGATTCTCTACGATTTTCCAAGCGCCTGACTGCAGAAGCGGCTCTGCTTTCTTGTATTTCAACTCTTTCGTTTCTTTGCCATCCGTGATGGTCACGTGGTCGTTCCGGCCGTATTCCTTCCGAGCCGGAGCCTTCCCTGTCGCCGTAAGCGCAGCAACAGCCTTGTGGATAACTCCGACGCTTTGGTCGGAGCCCCGACCCGCGGGCGTCGGGGCCCCCAAATTCGGTAGCGCCGCTGATACCTGCGCACGGTATGTTTCTTCCATTGTCCGGAACAGTTTGAGGCCTTCCTTTTTGTATTCGACGAGCGGATCGCGCTGACCGTACGCACGCAAATTTACGCTCGAGCGCAAATATTCCATCGCTTCCAAATGCTCCACCCAGAGATAGTCGACGGACTGCAAAAGCACGCGACGCACCGTCGGATAAAAATTCTCTTTCATCTCATCTTTCTTTTTTTCTATCGCCTGCGTGAGACCCTCGCCTGCCCCGACCAACGTGGAGGGGTCACCGAGCGAGAGCTGTGCAAGCTCGTCATCGATTGCGGTATCTTCGCCGGTAAGGACGGCGCGCCGACGCGCGTATATGCTCTGACGCTGTGCATTGAGAATGTCGTCGTAGGCGAGCACATGTTTGCGCGCGTCAAAGTTGATTTCTTCGATACGGGTCTGTGCGCGCTCGAGCGATTTCGTGATCATTGAATTGTAGATGGGCTCGTCTTCGGGGATCTTGAAAGTGCCCATTACCCTCTTGATGACGTCGGAGGCAAATACGCGCATGAGGCTGTCTTCGAGCGACACGTAAAATTGCGTCTCCCCCGGGTCGCCCTGTCTCCCCGACCGGCCGCGCAACTGGTTGTCGATGCGGCGCGCCTCGTGCCGCTCGGTACCGAGTACAAAGAGTCCCCCGAACTCCTTCACACCTTCATACTCTTCCGGTGTACCGGGATTGCCGCCGAGCTTGATGTCGACACCGCGTCCGGCCATGTTGGTCGCGATAGTGACGCCGCCCTTGCGCCCTGCCTGCGCGATAATCTCGCCTTCGCGCTCGTGGTTTTTTGCGTTCAACACTTCGTGAGGTATTCCTTCCTGCTTGAAATGCGCCGCGAGCATTTCGTTCTTTTCCACCGACGCGGTGCCCACAAGGACCGGCTGACCCTTTTCGTGCAGCTCTTTGACACGCTTGGCTATCGCGCGGTATTTGCCGTTCTCCGTCTGAAAAATGAGGTCGTCGAGGTCACTGCGCGTCACCGCCTTGTTGGTCGGGACGACGACGGTGTTGAGGCCGTACACTTTGTAAAACTCCTCGGAGGAGGTCATCGCTGTGCCCGTCATACCGGCAAGCTTCTCGTACAACCGGAAGTAATTTTGGAACGTAATCGACGCAAACGTACGACTCTCCTGTTGTATGGAAACCCCCTCTTTGGCCTCGATTGCCTGATGGAGGCCCTCCGACCAACGCCTTCCCGGCTGGAGACGACCCGTAAATTCATCGACAATAACGACCTGTCCGTCGCGGATTACATACTCTTTGTCCTTATGGAAAAGCGCCTTTGCGCGCACAGAGGTCTCCAAATGGTGCACCAGTTTGATTCCCGCATCGGTATAGATGTTGTCCACACCCAGCGCTCGCTCCGCCTTTTCTATGCCGGAATCGGTCAGTGATATCTGTTTGTGCTTCTCCTCTACCGTGTAATCTTCCTCGGGGGTCAGCGTTTGTGCGATTGCGGCAAATTTGCCGTAGAGCGCTTCCGCGTCGGAAACCGGCGCCGATATGATGAGCGGCGTGCGCGCCTCGTCGATGAGGATGGAGTCTATCTCGTCGACGATGGCGAAGTGATAGCCTCCCGTCTGCGGCAGACGCTGGCGGAGATTCTGCTTTTCGTATTCCAAATTGTCGCGCAGGTAGTCAAAACCGAACTCATTGTTGGTGCCGTAGGTAATGTCGGCGGCATAGGCCTCGCGGCGACTGCACGGCTGTAGAAAATCATGTACAACTTTAAATGCGCCGGTCGCGTCGCGTGTCGCGTCGTCTTGTGCTGCATCTTCCGCAGGGATACGCGACGCATCGTAGAGAAATGACGCCTCGTGATTGATAATGCCCACAGTGAGCCCGAGCGCGTCGTATACCTCGCCCATCCAGACCGCGTCGCGTCGCGAGAGATAGTCGTTGACCGTAACGATGTGTACCCCCTTGCCGGTGAGCGCATTGAGGTACGCGGGGAGCGTCGCCACAAGCGTCTTTCCCTCGCCCGTGCGCATCTCGGAAATATTTCCCTGATGCAGAATCATCCCGCCGATAAGCTGGACATCGAAGTGTCGCTGGCCCAGGGTGCGCCGGCTCGCCTCGCGTACCGCCGCAAACGCCTCCGGCGCGAGACTGTCGAGCACCGCTGCTTCCGCGGCTCCGCCGGCGAGCCCTTCGGCGAGCCGCTTCTTGAATTCAAAGGTCTTCTCTTTGAGTGCAGTATCGGAAAGTGCGCGAAACGCATCCTCGAGGGCGCCCACCTTTGCGACAATGGGCTCAGCGGCCCTGAGAGCCGTGGCGTTGGTATCCCCGAGCAGACGTTTCCAAAAAGTCATACCCCGTACACAATTCCGCTCACCTCAAAGTTTCCGGATAAAAACGCCTCCGACCCGCATGCAAATGCCTCCCAACATCGCCGAAAATGAGAATTGTGTTCTGGGGCCATTGACGCCATCCTACCCCAAATCGTTGTCGCGCGCGATTGATCCGGCCGACACAAAAACAAAACGACCCCTCTTTCGAGAGGCCGCTTTGCAGAACACTAGCGGTGCTTCTTGCGCTTCGCTGCCTTCTTTTTCTTTCCCTTCGCCTTCTTTTTCTTTGCCATACGATATAATTTTCTTTTTGAGTATTAAATTCGACCTCGCTCCGCACGCTGAGCGCAACAGAAGCGTCTTTGTTTCATTATTGCACTCATGTGCGCGCATAGTGTGTTTTGCGCGAAGATATGTGGATAAGTCGTATCGCAAGCGTTACGACCTTTCACGTTAATAAAATAAAATTTCTCCGCAAAAAATATATTATCCCTTACAAAAAACATCTTCGGGAACGACACACAGCGGAGGAATGAAATGCGGTTGACCGTATTTCATCCGGTTTTGCGAAGCAAAAATGCGTATGTGAGCAAAGCGAACAAAGCATAGGGCGAGCACACAAAAAGCTACGCTTTGAGAACCCACGGTTCTCAATTCTTTCCTCCACGGGGAAACTATAGTTTCCCCGACCCCCTTCGTTTTTTGGAGCTCGCCCGTCCCACAAGCCTTTTCCAAAAGGAAAAGGCACACAGCGGAGGACGGGTGCGAGCTCCAAAAAGTGAAAGTCTTATGTGAGTGCCGCCGCCCTCCGCTCTATGCCGTTTCCATACGTAAGCGTAGCATTGGGAATCACAATGACAAGCCGGAAACTGAATACCGCTCTTGCGAGCGGTATTTCAGCGACTTTCTTCGGAGCCACAGATTGTGGCACCCACGTCCCAATTATATACGCGGCTCTGCGGAGTGCAATTCACACTTCTCGCTAAGCGAAACCGCCCCGATTTTGCGAACCTCGCGCAACACACACCCGCGTGTCAACGACATACGGCAGGAGTGGGAAAGGCATGCAAACATATTCCTCTATCGTTCGCCAAAATCGGGGCGGTTTCGCAGGTATCACTGCCCGAGCTTGACCGTGCCGTTCCTGATCTGCTCGATGAGCGGGTCCGCCTGCGTAGCGAGAGACGGAATAGCCTGCTTCGCGCGCTGGAGCGCCTCTATCGCCTGCGTGATTTGCCCGTTCTGGTAGTAGATGGCGGCGAGCGTGAAGTATGCCTGCGCGTCGTCGGGAGCCGCCTTGATACGCGCTTCCCAGAGCGGTATCGCTTTTGCGATCTGCCCGCGGGCGGCATATGCGGCGAGTATCCGCTGGTCCGCGGCAATTCCTCCCGACGCGCTGAGCGACTGAATTTCCCGTGTCGCGAGCGCGTCTTCACCCGCGCGTATCGCCGCGACGACATAGTAGATGTGCGCCTCGTTGTTGCTCGTCTCGAGTTCGTATGCGGTTTTGAAATACGTGAGCGCCTGCGCATTGTTGCCCTGTGCCCACGCGTTTTGCCCGAGCGCATAGTAGATGGTCTGTTTGTCCGGAGAAAGCTCGTGCGCCTTCAAGAGAGATGCTTGTGCCTCTTTGAGAGCGCCATACGCGCCATACACAGTCCCGAGAAAGAGCGGGAAACGCGCATCAAGCGGCGACGCGGCTTCCTGCGCCTTCATCTCGCTCACCGTGAGGTCGAAGAATTTCTGCTTCATATCAGCCGGCACATTCGACTGCGCCATCTGTGCGGTTATCTGCGAGAGCTGTTCGCGCGCCTCCTGCGTCCCGATACTCTGATACGTGATGGCGTCCTTGAAATCCTGCAGGTTCCTTGTGATGTCGTTGTGCGGGGTGATGGCGGAAATGAGCGCGCGATTTTGCGCGAGCGCCGGCTGATTGACGAACCACGCGACACCCCACACGGCGAGTGCGGCGGCGAGTGTCACATACGGTAGCAATTGCCGTGGAAGTAATCTGCCTGCGGGAATGACGGCCGACTCCAGCGCGCCGGCGGACCCGTCTCGCTGAGGCGACGCCGAGGTGGAGCGGAAGACGATATAGGCGAGAAGCATGCCGAAGAGAATGTAGCTTGTGACGTTGTCGAAAACCGTAAGATTGTGCGCGAAGTATCCGGCCAGGAGTCCCGTGAGGATACTTTGCTCGGCCGCCGTGAAGCTCCTACTCCGCCACAGTGCCCAAAGCGCGGCGGCAAATATCGAGAGATAGGCGAGCAGTCCGAGCGTGCCTCCCGCTACCCACCAATCGAAGATGATGTCGTGCACGCGGTCAAACCATTGCTCGTTGGCGTACATCCGCGGATTGTAGTATTTGTCGAATACGATGGCGTAATTCTCCTGCCCCCAGCCGAAGATGGGGCGCTCCTTCACCCCCTGCCACGCGATGGACATGTTGGTGAAGCGCGACGCAATCGTCGTGTCGGAGAGCGAAATTGATGCGAGGCGGTCGAGGAAACCGACGCTCTTCACAAAAGACGTGTCCTTGCCCAATTTGAGAGCTCCGCCGAGAACGACGACGAGGCACACGCTCGCGACAGCGACGATACGGATACGGATACGGCCCGAGCCCCGCACCAATGCATAGATAAGAATCGCGAGAACCGCTCCGCCGATAAGGCCGAGCATCGTGCCGCGCGTGCCGGTGAGCAGAAGCGTGAGTGTGTCGAGCGCGATGATGGCACCGTACGAAATCGAGGGAACGAGACGGTCGCCCGGTGACCGCGAGGCCCACGACTGGACCAGAAGCATGGCGGCGAGAAAGACGTGGAACAGCATGTACACCGCGAGGTAGATGGGATTGCCGAACGTCGCGTCTACTCGCGCGGCGAGTCCGGACGCGGTTCCCTGCCCGATTGCGACGAATCCGGCGACCTGCAGAAGGCCGACAACGGAGAGATAGACGGACACACCGAGCGACGTCCAGAAAAGCCATCGCCACAGTCGCTCAGTCTGAAGTACCGACGCGGCGACGACAGTGTAGAGCAGCAAATGCGCAATCGTTATCCAGCCATCCATGCGCTCGAAATTGCTCCAGAAGCTTTTGAACGCATTCACTCCCTGCGCATCGGATATCGCGATGAGCACGACGAAGATGGAGAGCGCCGCGAGTACCCAACTGCGGCGCGGGCGGTAGGCGGGATTCACCAGCGCGAGCGCGAGCCACGCGGCCGTAACGACCTCTACTATTATTCGAAACGCAAAGTTCTTGCCCGTGATGTACGGGAAGAAGAGCGAGGTGGTGACGAGGAGACAGACGAATGGGAGCGCGAAGATGCCGGCGAGCACTACCCCGCGGAGCGTCTTTTCAAGAGTAGACATGGCCGATATTGTAACACTGACGCGTCTGCGCGCTAGCGGGATGCGCGGTGCCGTTTTGCGGCGCGCGCCGCATCTACGAGCCATGAAGAGGATTGCACTTTGCCGCCCTTACCGAGATTGAAAATCATCTTGATGCCAAGCTGTTTGCAGAGAGCCGCCTCGGGAATATCTTTTACCCCCCTCCTATCACCGCCATTGCCAAACATATCGGGCCGCACTTTCTGTAGAGCGTCGCACACGCTCATGTCGGCGGGATTCTTCCTGTGCTTCGTTATATACACTTCGTCGACGAACGGGAGCGCGAGCAAAAGCTCCGCGCGCTCTTTCTCCGGCATGAATGCGTACCCCTTCTTCGCGCGGAGCCAATTATCGTTGTTGAGGATGACGATGAGTCTGTCGCCGAGGGAGCGCGCCTTTTTGAACATCCGCACATGCCCGATGTGCAGAGGGTCGAACCCGCCGGAGACGGCCACTGTGCGCTTGTCCCGTTTGTTCTGCATGGCACGCACCATATCACAGGGTCGGCGACAACGCCCTTTACGCGTGCGCCGTGATGAACTCTTCTATAATAGAGAGGAGATATTTCACCTGCCCATCGCTCATCCCGTGATGACAGCCGAACACGAACCCGTTGCGCATTACATGGTCGGCAACCGGAAATGATTCTGCCCCCGCGCGGTACCGTATCTTTTTATACGCAGGCTGACGCGTAATATTGCCGGTGAAAAGCGGTCTCGTCTGGATATTCCTCTCCTCCAGATACTTCGTTATCTCCGCGCGCGTGAAAGGCGCACCGGACCGGATGATGAGCGGGAACGACATCCAGCTTGTGTGAGCACGTCTATCCTGTACCGGAAGAATGAAGAGGTGCCCGTACTTCTTTACAAAATCGTAAATCTGCTTGAAGCGGTGCTGACGGAGTTTCGTGAAGCCGGAAAGACGCGTGAGTTGTACGAGACCGAACGCGCCGTTGAGCTCGGTCGACTGCATGTTGTACCCCACTTCCGTAAAAAGGAATTTTGCATCGTACACTTCTCCGTCTATCCTGCCGGCAAAACGCCGTTTGATATCTTCCGATTTCTCGAACGCGCCGAAGAGCGTCGACTGTCTCCCCCACGACGCCATAACGCGTGCGCGCCTTGCGAGCTTGGGGTCGTTGAAGCACACCATACCTCCCGCGCCGGCCGCCGTGATGGCATGTGTCGCATAGAACGATGTCGTCGAGATGTCAGTGTGAATTCCCGTAGACTTTCCGTTCCACTGTGCACCCAGTGTGTCGCAGGAATCTTCTATAAGAACGAGCTTGTGCTTACGGGCAATTTTCTTCAGGCGTGGAAAGTCCGGGATGTTGCCGAAAAGCGACGGAATCATGAGCGCGCGCGTCTTTTTCGTTATCGCGGCCTCCACCTTGTCGATGTCTATTATATGCGCTCCTTCCACCACATCCACGAACACCGGCACCAGACCTCTCTGCACAAGCGGCGCAACGGTCGTCGAGAATGTGAGGACCGGCGTAATAACTTCTGAGCCCGGCGGCAAATCCAAAGCCGCAAACGCAATCAGATTGGCCGACGAGCCGGAATTGACCATGATGCCGTACTTCTTTCCGAACAGTTTCGCTATTTTATTTTCAAACTCGGTCACCGCCGCCCCCGGGGAGATTTTACTCGGGTTTCCGAGCACCTTAACGACCGCGTCTATCTCTTCTTTGCCGTACACCGCCTGTGCGTACGAAACGCGTATTTCCGGCTTTTGTCTGCTTTTTTTCATCACGAGACACTCTAACACAGCTGGTTTATAAGGAAAATACCTTTGAGCCTGGCCACGTGGGGTGCGACGAAAACGCAGAACAACATTGCCAGCGGATTCGGGCCGGCACCAAGCCAGAACCGCGCCATCACGACAACATTTCGTTGAGATGCTCCCGGTACCACGCCACCGTTTCACTGATAGCGTCTTTGAGCGGTGTTTTCGCCGACCAACCGAGTATTTTCTTTGCCTTCGTCGAGTCCATATAAAATTCCTTACTGCCGGGGTCGCGGTACGGTAAGGCTCCAAAATGTATTGTTATCGGATTCCCCATCGCCTCGTTCACCATCTCCGCCACGTCTCTGATTCTGATTCCGCGATTGCCGCCGAGATTGACAATTTCGCCCGCGGCGCCCTCTGCCGCTCCCGCGAGAATAACTCCGTCTACGAGATCATTGATGTACACAAAATCACGGATTTGTTCTCCCCCGTTCATATCGAAATCACTCCCCCTGAGTCCGGATTGTATGAGATTGGGGATCAGCATGCCGAAACCCTGCATCGGGCCGAAGGTAGCAGCGGGTCGCACGATAGTTGCGCGTATACCCTTCAGGCGCGCGACGACACGCACCTCGTTGGTAGACATGAGCTTACCGAGAGAATAGGGTGAAACGGCTTCTTCGTGCGCGGATTCGGCGAATGGAGCTTTGGCCGCCCCATACTCTTCGTATGTCCCGAACTGCACGAAGTTTTCCACGCCGGCCTCGAGCGAGGCAAGAAGCGTTGCATGCGTAAGACCATACGTATTGAGAAGAACGTCGTCCATGACACTGAGGTCGCGCTTGGTATTTACCGACCCCGCTACATTGAAAACGATTTCGGGCTTGCTCGTTTTCAGTATTCTACGTGCAGTATCCTTATCGCTGAGGTCACCCGCATGCACCTGTATCTGTTCCTCGACGGACGCGAGCCTCCAATTATCTTTTGCGGAATGTACCGAAGCGCTCACGTTTGCTCCCACATGCACGAGACGGGCCGCAAGATGCGAACCGATGAATCCGTCCGCGCCCGTGACGAGCACGCGCTTATTTCTGTACGGCGATTGTCCGTTTTGTTTTTTCATGCTCGAAGTGTGCGACATACCACTGAATAGTCTTTTTGAGTCCCTCTACAAAAGAATGCTTGGGTTCCCATCCGAACGTCTTTTTTGCTTTATCATACGAGGCATATTGGTGCGGTATCTCCAGTCCGTGCGTCGAGATGACCTGCGGCTCGATGTCCTTTCCCATTTCTGTTGAAATCATAGCAATCACTTCGGCTACGGAAAGCGGCGTGCCTGTCGATATATTAAACGCTTCCCCGTAAAAGGTGGCATCCATCTTTTCCGCGAGCAGACGGTACCCTTCCGCCACATCGCCTATGTAGACATAATCGCGCACCGACGTGCCCGTATCCCTGATGATTGGAGGCCGGTCGTGATACAGCTGACAGATTGTGTGCGGCACGAGGCGGTTCAACTTCAGGTCACCGGGGCCGTACAGATTGCCGCAACGCGTTATCACAACCGGCAAGTGAAATGCCTTGTAGAAACTCTGGGCGATAAGGTCGGCACACGTCTTGGATACCTCATACGGGTAACCCGCCCGTAGGTGGTGCACGTGTTCGCGGTACGGGAGGTTTTCGTGCATTCCATAGGCTTTGTCGGACGACGCGACGATTATCCTCTTGACCTGCGGACTCTTTTTCGCGGCTTCCAGAATATTCCATGTACCCTGAATATTCGCCTCAAATGTCGCAATAGGGTCGTCAATTGCCTGGTCGATGAGGGCCTGAGCCGCGAGGTGATATATGGTATCTATACCGTGAGAGTTCACAATCTCGTTCATCTGCTTAAGGTCGCGGACGTCACCGCGTACGACGGTCGTCTGAGCGGCGAGACCTTCCGTTTCAAAAATCCCCCCCGGATTTTCCTCGTACACCAAAACAACCGGGCGGGCGCCGTGCTGTACCAGCTCCCGGACCAGATGGCTTCCCAGAAAACCGTTCGCCCCCGTGATAAAAACCTTCTTATTGTTCCAGAAGTTTTCCATTTCTTATTCGAAAGAACCACGATATCATATTGCGAAGGAATTCAAAGACGTGCCGCACGCGCACGGTCGACTTCCCTTTGAGGCGCGGAAGGTACTCTATCTCCGTCTCGCCGACACGGTACCCCATGTGCTCCGCTTTGATTACCATCTCCGCATCAATAAACCAATCGGTCGAGACGAGATGCGCGGCATCCATAAACTCGCGGGTAAAAACTTTCGGCGTCGCATTCAAATCCCGTGAACGCAACCGGAACAGAATCCTGAAGAGAGTGTTGTAGAAAAGACTGGTCACTACCCGCAGGAGGCCGTCGCCCATGCGGTGTTTGCGGACCGCCTTGTAGAAAGACAGGTTACGCTCCGTAAGGTCCGCGAACATGCGGCACAAATCCTCCGGCTTCTCCTGATTATCCGCCCGCATGATGCCGATACTATCGCCGCGCGCAGACCGTAGGCCCGCGAGCACCGCCCGCCCGTACCCCAGCACCGGCTCGTCGACCATACGAAGCTCGGGAATGGTCCTTTGAAATTCCGGCACTTTTTGCGCCGTTGTGTCGTTCGACGCATTGTTGACAATAATGAGCTCGAATCGTCCACCTGCCGCACGCAGTGCCCCGGTAAGAAGCGGTATCAGTACCACCAAGTTCTCCGACTCGTTGTGAGCGGGGACCACCACCGAACGCAGTGCGCCTTGTGTCTTGTGTGACTCCATTGGTATGTTCTCCGACAGGGTAACACGGAACCCTTATTCCCGCTCAAGCACGCTTATGCCTGCGATTTGCGTTTTCTTCGCATACCCGGGAAACAGTGGCGTCGTGCCTTCCGCCAGTTCCGACGGAATGATGAGCACGTCCGGGATTCTTGCGCTGATAACCGCAAGCTCCTCCTTGCCGATTCCCCAGTACCCGCTGCCGTTCACCGAGAGGTACTGATAGTACGGAGCGCCGCGCGGAAGAAAGATAACAACTTCCGGAATATCATAGACAAAGAAAATGCTGTCCGGATTCAGCCCGTGAAAATATTGTCCCATTTGTGCCGTAGTGGTTGCTCCGTAATATGTGCCGACCCATGATGAGAAAAGCAGTACGTACGTTTGGAGACCAATCAGTGCCGCACAAAGGACGACGGCTCCTATGCGGGCCGCGCGCGCGAATCGCCACGCCGACAACCATCGCACATAGTGCATGAGGGCAACCGGAAAGAAAATCATGGACACAATCTGCGCCGGAAAGAGATACCGGTACCAGCCGGGGGTACGTAGGTATGCCATGAGAATGAGTCCTGTGAACGAGATGGCCACCACTTCCACGAACGGTATGCGCTCTTTTCTGACAAGGCGGACAACTACAGCGGCGCCCCACACCGCAACCATGCCGAGCAAATACATCGGCGTCTGCTCGGTAAGGAATCGAAGCGCATTGTGTGACATGACCTGCGAGAAGTCCTGCAGGAGGTAGGGGTTGGCATAAAATGACAATACGCGGGCGGGAGAATCGCTGAGACTAAACTGCGTGATAAGCCATAGCAGTACGGGTAGCAGTGTCGCACCCGTAGCCAGGAGCGCGATATGGAGCGGGATTGTTGCCCCCTTCCGGATCCACGCGTATATAAGCCCGACGCACACCGCCCCGCCAAGCACGAGAAATGTCGGTTTCGTTGCGGCACACAACCCCAAAAACAGTCCCGCCAGGACGGCATTCTTTTTTGTAATCACTCCCTCGTCGAATATCCGGTGCGCATAGATTGCGAACATAACAAAGAAAAAAAGACCCGGGACCTCTCCCAGTACATTCTTTCCGTCGCCGTAGAGCGTCGAAAAGGTCGCCAACAGAGCGGCGGCGGCAAGAGCGTACGTTCTGCCCGCCAATCGCCGCACAAAAACATACGAGGCGGAAAACAGGAGCAGAATAAAAGCCACCATGACGAGACGCGCTACCGCGAGCGATTCCCCGAAAAGCGCGAACGCACCTGCAATCGGAGCGACGAGCGGATATCCGGTCGACGTGTACGCCGCAGATACAAATTCACCCGGTGCGATTTGCGTTCCCATCGTTCCGTACGTAGCCAAATTTTGCGCCAATTGCATAATCATTCCCTCGTCGTACCACGTGCGGGGCGCCTCGGTGAGGTCATACAGCGAAAAGCCTCCCACCAGTATCAGTAGCACTATAAAAATCCACTCATTTTTTATAAAGTCGGCAACACTGCGCTTCATGCAATCAAGTATGAAGTGTATCAAACCCCGGGGCAAGCCCCGGGGTTTGAACCTTGGTGCCTGCTACAATGGCGGTATGCGCGGAATAGGAATAATCGGGGAGCTTCTTTCTCCGCAGATGTTGAAAATCGCCCGTTTTGTTATTTCGGGAGTAACGGCAATGGCCTGCAACCTCGGTATTCTTTTTGTACTTGTCCGCTTCGGAAACGTCCACTACCTCCCCGCTTCGGTCTTGGCATTCATTCTCTCTACGGCGACCAGTTTTACCTTACAGAAATTCTGGACATTTAGTGACCGCCGGATGAGCGGCTTGCATTTCCAGTTCGCGAAATACAGCGCGGTCATACTTTTCAGCCTGATGGTGAATACGCTTCTTATGTATGTTTTTGTCGAGTGGTTTACTGTCTGGTACCTCGTTGCGCAAGTGCTTGCGGGAATTGTCGTTGCTCTCATCAGTTACGTCGGATACCAGCATCTCGTGTTTGCAGAGGAGAAACCGACTCCTCCGTCCGGTGCGCCCATTCGCGAACCCGGTGGTATTGATTACCGGTAACGCCGTAGAGCGTTACCTTAGCTGGCCATCGGTGCCTTGATTCGCTACTATGGGCGGAATGCCAACGGTACCTCTGCCAGGACGGCTCTCCAGACTTCTCGACTGGAGCGCAAGATACTTCAAAATCGACACGCGATATCTCATCTCGGGGAGCTTTTGGTCCATACTGGCTCAACTCGTGAGCATGCTTATTTCGCTCGCACTTGCGTACGTTGTCAGCCGCTATCTCCCCAAAGAGACATACGGTACCTACAAATACATCTTTTCTGCCGTCGCCTTTCTGTCCACTTTTTCACTGAATAATGTGGGGGCTGCTGTCTTCCAATCAACTGCACGCGGATATGACGGGGCGCTACACGAGGGGTTCTGGATAAACCTGCGCTGGGGAGCCCTCGTGTTTGCGGGAGCGCTCGCGGCCTCGGTCTGGTATTTCGCCCACGACAACACGACACTTGCCATCGGGATGCTTATCGCGGGAAGCCTCTCGCCGTTCCTTTCCAGCGCGAATCTTGCAAGCTCATTTCTGGCGGGCAAGAAGGACTTCTTCCGCCAATCCTTCTACTTCGGGAGCATCGGGAACGGCCTTCCGATACTTGTACTCGTCGCCACTATCTTTGTAACGCAAGACCCTCTGTGGCTCATACTCATCTATTGCGTCACGAACACCGCCGCGAGTCTCTACTTTTATATACGTACTCTCGCCGTATACCGTCCCGACCCGGCAAAGAAAGACGCCGGCATGCTCTCCTATGCGAAACACTTAAGCGCTATCGGGATACTTGGAGGCATCGCGACCAGTATCGACCAGGTGCTCTTGTTCCATTATGTCGGCGCGGCGGAAGTCGCAATTTATGTCTTTTCCACGTCAATCCTCGACCAGGTCAAAGGGCCGCTGAAAAATCTCGACACAATGACGCAGGCCCGGTTTGCGAATCATCAAGACCTGCACATACGGCAGAGTATGTCGAATAAATTTTTATGGCTCTTTCTCTCTATCGCGCTTGTCGTGGCGGCATACATACTCATAGCTCCGTTCTTGTACCTCATTCTCTTCCCCGCCTATATTGAAGCGGTGCCGTATTCACAACTATATGCGCTTTCACTCCTCGGACTCGCATTCGGCCCGGCGGGTTCGTATCTCGTTGCCAAGAAAAAAATCCGCGAACAATACATCAGCAGCGTCGTCGGATGGCTGACGCAGATACTCCTGCTTGCCGTCGGCGTCATCTGGTGGGGCCTGTGGGGTATTATCGTCGCGCGCGTCGCGAGTCGCTTTATCATCGGCGGACTCTCCTATGTCCTCTACCGGAAAGTGTCAGCGGAGCCCGGAGTTGGAAACTTGACACCATGATTCCGCGGACACTCTCACTTATGCGTTTCCATTGGGCGGGCATGCTCGCCGCCCTCTTGAGCACACTCTTCATTATCGCTCCGCTCGCCGCGTTCCCTTTCTACGCGGGAGACGAATACCGCGGTATCAATATCAACCACTACGGCACGGATGAGGATTACTACCTCACGCGCGCAAAAGATGTCTTGGAGGGGCACCGCTTGGGTCAGCCGTTCCTTTCCGAAGGGAAAGAATTTACCGACCCGACGTTTTACAAAATAGAGAACGTTGTTCTGTTACCCGCAATCGCTCTCGGTATCCGCGACAAAGTGGATGTGGTTACCTGGTACAACGTGGCGAACGCTCTGGGGGTGTTTGTGCTGACGCTTCTGCTGTACGCACTTGCGTTTTCTCTGTCTAAGAACCGGCTCCTCGCATTTACAATCGCATTGTTTGTCATCGGCGGTCACACTCTCATCTTCTACAAAACTCTCTTCTACGACAGTTTCAATGTGTACGGCCGTTCAATCTTCCCGTATGCCGCGTCGGTCCCGTTCTTTGCGTATCTCATTCTGCTGTACAAAGCCGTGGTGGAAAAACGGGGCTATCTGACCGCACTCGGCGCCGGAGCGTGTTTCGGGTTTCTCTTTTACGACTATTTCTACGCATGGACATTCGCGGCGGCCGTGCTCGGCTCGCTTTTCCTCATCTCGCTTACCACAAAAAACTGGAGGGCACTTGCGACCGTCGCCGGCATCGGCGCCGTCGCCGCGGCCATCGCTATCCCGTTTTTGCTCTCCTTTTACCACTTCTTCGCCTCCGGCGACGGCGCGCAAATCGCATATTTCCTTCACGCGGAACGTTCTCATGAATTCGTAATGAGCGCACTGGGGCTTGCAACGCTTGCCCTCTTTTGTCTGTATGCGTGGCGCAGACCGGAAGACACCAATAATCCGTTTATTCTTGCCGTCATACTTGCGGGGTGGGTAGCGCTCGAACAGCAAATGCTCACCGGCCGCTCCATAGAATACGGCCACTACTATTGGTACTTTATCGTCCCTCTTGCCATCGTGGTCGGCATCTACATGGTCTCCGCGCTCATGCCAAAAAAGATGCGTGTGTGGTTCGCGGGCCTGCTTATCCTTGTGGCAAGCGTCAACAGCATCGGCGGGCAATACATGTCGTTCTTCACGACCGTGCCGGAAAAATTGCACGACCAGTCGTACGCGGAAGCATTGCACGCACTCAATACCCTCCCGTACGGGGTGGTCCTCGCCGGACACGGCATCGAACCGCATCCTCTTCTCGTCACGTCGTACACATCCGACGATTTGTACTTCACACCTTCGGCGCTTGTATTCCACGTACCGCTGGAGAAAATGCGGGAGATGCTACTTGTCTACTTGGCGCTCAACAAGGACAGCAGGGTTGATCCGGTACAATATCTCGGCACATTGACCGAAACGAAGGCAGATTCTCCGTACCTCCGGCTCTATCAGGATATCGAAGGATTCTCATCCGGCTTTGATTATGCAACGTACAGAGCAAAAGTGCGCACCGACGACCTGGCGCTGCTCCAGCAACGCACCGCACTTCTCCCGCTGCTTGGCAAAGAATACCGTGAGACCATCGCGCCAAAGGGAGCGCTACGGGCGAAACTGATAGCAAGCGGCGTCCGGTACGTACTGTGGGATACCGACTACTACCCCGAGTGGGACCTGTCGCCGCTCGCGCCGCTTGAACAAATCAGCAAAAAAGGAAGCATTATTCTCTATGCACTGCCGTCTATCTAGCTAGCGCATGTTTGAAAACGTTTAACCGGAGCGAGGGGCGAGCCTCCCTGCGGTCTTCGCAGGCGTGACGACGCCGAGATTGAGCGCTGCACCAGCAGGTGCAGACAGCGACCGCAGGGAGGCTCGCCCTGAAGTGGAGGTCAAACATGCCCCAGTCAGTACAAAGTCTTCAGAAGCTCTTTGGAATAGGGCGCGAGTTCTTCCCCTTTCGTTATCTTTTCCACAAAATCGGGATTTGCAAGGATAAACCTTCCGTACGTGACGATATCGACGAGGCCGCTTTGTATCTCTTCGTCGGCCTTTTCGGGCGGAAGACTCGCTCCCGCGATGAGCACGTGCGGCCACATCGGTCGTATGGCCCGCACCATGCGGCCCGATGTCTTCCAATAATCGCTGCTGGCGCTGCTGACGTCGAGAATTTTCAATCCCATACCGTCAAGCTCGGGAATCAAATAGGCGAGCATCTCCTCAATATCCGGCCATTCGTACAAGCCGTTCATTTCCCGCGACGGGGAGATGCGCACGGCCGTGCGCACAGGTCCCGCAATCTCCAGCACCCTCTTGAAGACCATCAGCGGGAAGCGACAGCGGTTTTCTACGGAACCCCCGTACTCGTCCGTCCGGTTATTCACGTTACTGTCAAAAAAGCCGTCAAGGAGGTACCCGTGACCGGCATGTACCTCGACGCCGTCAAACCCCGCGCGTAGCGCCTGCTTTGTCGAGTGGGCGAACATGTCGACAATATCAGGAATCTCCACTGTCTGGAGTGCCCGCGGCGCGACAAACGGTTTCTTGGTCCTGCTGTGCACACCTATACCGGGCAGGTCCGATGCAGAGACGGGAATCCCTCCGTTCAAATACACCGGGTCGGAGATGCGTCCGCAGTGCCAGAGCTGGCAGAACATCTTGGTGTTCTGCGCCTGCACGGCGGCCACCACTTTTTTCCAACTTTCCATCTGTTCATCGGTATAGATGTATGGCACATCCGGATATCCGTCGGCGTTGGGATGAATGACCGTGCCTTCGGTCAGGATAAGTCCCACTCCCCCTTTCGCGCGGCGCTCGTAGTACTCCCGCATCAAATCCGTGGCGCAATGGTTTTCGTCGGCGAAGTTTCTCGTCATCGCCGTCATGGCGAGATGATTCTTAAGAGAAAGTCCTTCCTTCTCGAACGGTGTCAGAAACGTGTACTCGCTCATGATGATGAAAAAAGGTCTGTAAAGTAGGGTTCAGAGAGGTACTTCGCGAGACTGTCGCGCCACTCAGACATCATATCAAGCCCCTCCTCTTTCAAGCGCCGGTTCTCCATTGTCCCGTTTTCCGGACGCCTGCACTTCTCCTTGAAATGATTCGACGGGACTTCGGTGATAGTCATGCGATTTTCGAGATGCATGATCTCCACCATCGCCCGCGCCACATCAAAAAACGACGCACTGCCCTGACTCGCCATCGCATAGACACCGGACTTGCCGGCCTCAATGAGAATACGGGCATTGTGTGCCAGCGCCACGGTCGACGTGGGCTGCCACACCCGCGACGTGCCGACGAGAGAGCGATTCCCCGCATCGATATTCTTTTTCATGAAGCGCGCAAACATGCCGACAAAATTCTTGTCTTTTTCAAACCCGCCGAAAAAACCTCCCATGCGGATGATGAGTGCGTCGGGAAGAGCATCCCGTATCGCCTGCTCCGCAGCCCACTTGGCCTCTCCGTAGACGGACAGCGGGCGCGGCTCCGTCTCTTCGGTTATCGGCTGCTCCTTCCCGTCAAAGATAAGAAACGACTGCGGATACAGTAGCTTGGCCCCCGTCTTCCGGCACAGCTCGATGATGTTCCCCGTGCCGCCCGCGTGAACGGCGAAACACTCGTCGCGATGCACTTCGCAATAATCGGCATCTACTATGCCGGCGGTGTGCACGACGATATCCGGCGCGAAAGCGGCTTCCTTCAGTACCGCATCTCTGTCGGTGACATCAAGCTCCTCATGAGAAAGTGCGCGGACATCATACTCCGCTGTACTGAATTCGTCGGAAAACGCACTGCCAAGCATGCCCGCCGCTCCGGTTATAAGTACATTAGACTTCGACATGCAGCTATCTTACTAGATACATCAAGACCTTCCCAATGAATCGAAAAGGTTCACGTATGCGTCAACCATGCGGTTGTAGTTAAAACGTTCCGCCGTGCGCGTACCCTCTTCCACCAGCGTCTTTTGAAGCCCCGTATCGGCATCGAGTGTGATGACGGCGCGCGCGAGCCCCTCGCTGTCTCCCGGGGCATAGAGCATGGCATTCTTCCGGTCCTCCAAGAATTCGAGGAAGCTCCTGATTGTCGTCGCACACACCGGCTTCTTGGCCAAAAACGCCTCGAATACGACCAGCCCGAATCCCTCGTACCGGCTCGGAATCAGTACGTACGTGCAATGGGTAAGGAGCCAACCCTTCTCTTCGTTTGAAACCGCCGACAGGAACGTCACCGAAGACAGAATGTCGAGCTTGCGGGCGTAGGCAATCGGCTCGCTCATGTCTTTGAAGGGTGTCACGAACACGAGATGCACATCGTCTTTCCCTTCTTTCTTCAGACGGGCCATCGCCTCGAGTGCCGTGTCCCATCCTTTGCGCAGTTTGATCTGGCCTATGAACAGAAAGAAACGTTCCGGGATATCCGCGTCCGGCTTCGACTCGGTATAGTCCATGTATCGCGGCGTGCTCCAGTAGATAAGTTCCGACGGGCGATTGTATATCATCTGCACAAACTTCTTCTCATCGGTGTTCATGGAGACGATGGCATCCGCGTGCTTGGTCGGCATGTGACACACGTAATTCGTCCACAGACCCTTAAGCCGGCGTGCGGACACATCTTTCAACAACGCCCTGAAGTCTGTGACAAGGTGAATCGGAGATTTGAAGTTGTCTTCCGGCGAGTCGGTGTCATTCACTATGTACGGGTCGTGCAAGATTCCCACGATATCCGCAACAAACTTTGCGCCGACCAGTCGCGCCGCCATATATGCGGTGAAGTTCAGAAAACTCTTCGGATGGAAGCAGATGACCACGTCGGGCCGGGTGAACAGTATGTCAAAGAAAAGATGCGGAGAAATCCCCACGCGCTGTCTGCAACGGATGACGGAGAGACCTTTGTAGGTGGTGCTGTGCCGGTATGCGGGGACGCTCCACACCGCGTACGTATAGAAGCGCACACGCCAATTCCTCTCTTGGAGAGTCTGCCCGAGGATAAATTCGGCGTAGTTATCGAAACGCGACTGCGCACCATAGGGAGTCACGATCGCGATTTTCCGTTTACGCGCGGCGTCCATAGAATATTGTTTATACAAGCGGGATCTTGTCGTCACGATACGGTCCGTTTTTGAATTCGAATACGACGGTATCCGCCGTCATCTCCAGCTCGTGCCCGCCGCCGAGCATCAGCAAACACTGTCCCGGTGCGACATCATACGTACCGATGTCTTTTCCTCCGGCGTCAAAAATACGGGCACGGAGCCCCCCTCTGATAACGACCAGGCCCTCGTTCAGATGTGTCGCTGTCCTCTCGAGTGCCTTGTGTGCGTGCTTTCCAATCCGGTGTCCCTTCCCGTGCTTGCGCATGAGCACTTGGAGCGGTAATGCAGGGTCGGTCAGCGGGTGTATCCCGTCAGACATGCCGGCTGTGTCCGCGATAATCGCGAAGACCGTACCCTCCGAGGCAATCTCTTGGATCATAGGTTGCGCTTCTGATGGAAGCTGCCGAGGTGCTCCAAATCGTGTTCAACCATCGCCCGCACAATGTCTTTAAACTTCATCGTCGGCTTCCACCCGAGCGTCTTCTTAATCTTCGTCGCATCACCGAGGAGGAGCGGTACCTCGTTCGGTCGCGTCAGTTTATCGGAGTGTTTTACATATTTCTTCCAGTCGAGACCGGCGCACGAGAACGCTTCTTTGACGAATTCTCCGACGGTATGTGTCTCTCCCGTCGCGACGACGAAGTCGTCCGGTTTGTCGTGCTGCACGATCCGGTAGATTGCTTCGACAAATTCCGGAGACCAGCCCCAGTCCCGCTTCGCTTCGAGGTTCCCGAGTTCGAGTGTCTTCTGCAGGCCGTGCTTGATGCGGGCAACCGCTTGCGTCACCTTTTTTGTGACAAAGTTCTCGCCACGACGGGGGCTCTCATGGTTAAAGAGGATGCCGGTGGTCGCGAAGAGGCCGTATCCGTCGCGATACTGTTTCGTCAGATGGTACGAGGCGAGCTTTGAGACACCGTACGGACTCCGTGGATTCATCGGCGTCTTCTCGTTGTAGGGGGTGGGCACTCCCGGGATCCCGAACATCTCGGAACTCGATGCCTGGTAAAATCTCGTGTGCGGCGAGAAGCGGCGGATAGTCTCCAGGATGGTGAGCACGCCGAGTGTATTCGCCACGATGGTGTAGCGTGGAATCTCAAACGAGATGCCGACCTGCGACATGGCGGCGAGATTATAAAATTCGTCCGGCTGTATGCGGGCAATGAGCGCATTGATGGATGGGCTGTCGTCCAGGTCGCCGTAATGCTTATAAAAATCGGGATTCTCCAACAAATGATCAATCCTGCTGGTGGAGGCGAACGATGAAACGCGGCGCATGAGACCGTGCACTTCATACCCCTTGGAGAGCAGGAGTTCCGCCAAATACGAACCGTCCTGGCCGGTGATACCGGTGATAATGGCCGTCTTTTTCTTGCGCGGCATGGTCCTTGGTCTTTTCTTGGCCTGTTTTGCCATAGTGTCGGCCAGCATAACACAAGGAGCCCATAGTACGAATGTTTTCGCGTACATGTTTTCGCGTACAGACCTCCCAACTCACATCATCATGGGCGGAGGAGGTAACGGTGGCGGCGGGGGCGCGGGAATGTGCACGTACACACTTACATCGGTCGACGTTGCGCCGTTACCAATCATGTCGTATGCCGCGACGGAAAAGGTCGTCGTGGCATTGTTGTCGATAACAAACTGCACACTCGTTGCCGTGGTGGTTGCGGTGACTGCTGCGTCTTTTGTGAGCGCGTAATAGATAGCGTCTGCGATGGGGCTCCATGACACGTTCACCGTCGTGGTCGCTATCTCGCAGTAGCCGGAGCCGAACGCGGCGCATTCGGTAATGGCCGACACGGGCGTAGCAGGTGCCGTCGTGTCGATGGTGATACTGCGCGTCAATGCATCGGAGGTGTTGCCGTCGGCGTCCGATGCGACGATCCCCAGCGCCGTCGCTCCTTCCGGAAGCACGAGGACTGCCGACCAGTCTCCGTTCGTGTCGGCGGTCGTGCTGGCAGTATCTGTCCCATATGAAAACACGACGAGCAAACCAGGAGTCGTGGTGCCGGCAACTGTGACCGACGAGGTGACGAAGAGCGAAGCATCGGCCGGCGCGGTGACCGCCAAGGGCACAAAAACGACCGGCGCCGGTTGCGGCTCTTCGACCTCAGCCGCTACACTCGGGGCCGAGGCCCCGCCGTCGCCGCCAAAGCCTGGTGAAATGGGAAAAAGCGAGGGCGCGGGTATTGCCGCGGGAGCAGGTGCCGGCGGTGGGATTGGCTGCGGTTCAGTCTGCGTAGGCGTTGGCGGATTGGGAACAGGCGGAGCCGGAGCTACTACCAAAGCGGTGGGCGGCGCGGTGTTGGCGGAGACCGCCGCCCGGGGCACGGGAGACGGACTCGCCGGCAGTGCCGACGCCGCCGCGGCGCCTTGTGTTGCCGCGCTCACTTGAGTGTTTCCTGTAAAGTTGGCAACCGCGCTCTTGATGGTCCGGGCAAGAGCCGCGGCGGCGGCATATGCTTTTTGCGTAGCGGCGGCAATCGCCTTCCCTGTCCCCGCGGCGGCGTTGACGCTCTTGTTGGCCAGCGGGTCCAGTGCGGCAAATCCAAGCTTTTGGACTTTGTAGGTCACCGTCGCCGAAGGTGGAGTGAAACAACCATCGGACTCAGATACTTCCGACGCTCTGAGCTCGGAGAGCGCTTTTTCGATATCTCCTACGATTCTCGCGGCGGCTCCTGTTAGATAAGCACCGCTAAATGAGTGCCCACCGAATAATTTTGTTGACTCTTCAGCACGTATCGGAATAAGGATGTTCGATTGCAAAGGCTCCGGGGCTCCTGCTGCTGCGGCGTATTGCCGGACTCGCAGTACGAGTTGGTCGTTCGCGGACGTGAGGTAGCCACCCTCTCCCGCGACGCGGCTCGCCGGTGTAGCGAGGTTGTAGACGGCGACTGATTCTCTCGGTACTCCGTGCTCGACTAAGTAGCTATATATCTCGTTTGTATAAAACGTGCCTTGCGAATGCCCGACCAGCAGCACCTTTCGAGTTGTAATCTTCGAATGCATTTCCCGAAGAATCGTATCTCGGTCGTAGTACGAAATCGGGTTATCAAAAATCTGTCCGACAGACTGAGCAAAGTCGCCTAGCCCCGCAATGTGCGATTGATTGTGTCCTAAATAAAAGGAAACATCATTCCGCTTTGAAAGAAACTTATACTTTTCCTCCAATGCAGCCTTACCAACCTGCGCTTTTTCTTGATCGTTTAAAACTCCATTCACGAAAACCACAGAATACCCGTTTAGTGAGCAGCCCAATGCCATCACTCCGTTCGGTAGAAAAACGATGAGCAAGATAAAAACAAAAACCTTCCTCATGGCTTGATGTCTACAATGATAAGTCGCAGCTTTTGTCCGCTGACCCACCAAAAGATGTTGTAAACTTTCTGTTTACCTCATCGTATACATGCTTTCGCTTTGATGTGTTGAAAACTAGATTTTCCGTTTCATCAATTCGTTTTTGGACTATTTCAAAAGTCTGTTGTATTACTTCGTCACTATCCGACAGTTTCACTCTCGGTACCGTGTCGTATAGACAGCCATAGCCTTTTCCCGAACGAATTGCTACCGCAACCCACGTCTCCGAGTTGAAAACCTCGGTCAAATACATCTGTAGCGCCATTGCATACTGCAGTTCGGCCGCACGGGTATACGGGGAGCTGGGATACTTCTCGAAAATCGCGAGCTCCACGTCGTCGCGAATGCCGTTTGCGTTTGCATCCACACCCTCAATCGTCGCGTCTACTTGCGCAGGGTCGGGCGGCGGCGGGAGATGTTTGCCGTCGACATTTTCGAGCGTGAGCCTTTGCGCATGAATCCTGTCGACTGTTTCCGCCGTCCGCCGTTGCTCCAGCACCGCAGGAATGCGCAAGATGACGAGGGCGATATATACAATCACAATGATACCGAGCGGCCAGCGGACGCGGCGCCATATTTTGACGAAACGACTAACGGTGCCCGACCCTCCGGCGTCTTGCATATGCGAAATAGTATCCCACACCCACGCTAATTTCCGTCAACTTATCCCCACTACACCCGGTACATTATAACGAGCCGACCGGCCTGTTATAATGTACCGGAATGAGCATTGAAAAAGACTCTGCGAGAAGGTTGCGTAGGACGAAAATACGGGAAGCAATCCTTACGACTCTGCAACTGGGCGGCATTATTGCTCTCACCGCACTTGCACCCAACACCCTTTCAGTATTAGGGAGAGCTATCACTAAAAAGAATATAAACAGTGCGCGCGGTGCCGTTGGCCGTTTGATACGAGCCGGGCTCATTACAGTTGAGACCAAGTCTGGGAAGCGATTTATTCAACTCACGGAGCGTGGCAAAGTCTTTTTGGCAACACGAATGGGCTCAACACCCAAATCAACCAAATGGGATGGCAGGTGGCGCATCGTCATTTTTGATATCCCAGAGTCAAAGCGATTATTGCGACAGCGACTGCGCGACACCCTATTTCAAATAGGGTATGTCAAATTACAAGATAGTGTGTGGGTCCACCCGTTCGACTCCGAGGAAATCCTCGTTCTTCTCAAGGCAGATTATCGTCTCGGCAGAGAAGTTCTCTATATCATCGCTGACAGCATTGAGAACGACCTGCGTCTTCGCCGGCATTTCGGTCTAAAAGAGAGTACATTATAAGCGGCCGACCGGCTTCTTATAGTGTACTGCACAAGGGCTAGAAGTAATCATCCAATGGTTCCTATGTGTTTTGGAAAGAGAAACTCAAAGCACTGGGTGTTAAAGTGCGAGATTTAGTCGATTTTTAAATCGGTTTTGTGCCGTAACATACCGGCCACCGCTTTCTATGTCTTTTGTATTTTAGATTTGCGCATGATGAAAAAATGGAAAAACGGCGCGTCGTGCGGGGCGAACTCGTCAATTACCGTCAGACCGCAACTTTCTATGACGGCGCGCACGCGGGACGGAGGATACTCCAGTTTTCCTATCTCCCAAAAGTGTCCGACGTTAAATACGTGTATTTTCCTCGTCATCATGCGGATACGCAACGCCACCTCCGGCAGAAACGGGAGCTTCAAGACCAGATACAGGAGCGTCCGGCGCACATCCGGAACCGAGATAATCACATACTCCTTGGACACGCGGGCAAGCTCGGAAACGGCGACGTGAAGTTCTTCAAACGGAATGTGTTCGAGAACTTCGCACGCCATGGAAACATCGTACTGATTGTCCGGCAACGGCAAGTCGAGAATCGAGGCGACGACGGTAGGTCCGTGCGCCGGGTCGATATCCGCCGTCGTGACATCCATGCCGCTCATCTTCAGATAATTGGAAACAGTCCCGTTGCCGGGCCCCACTTCCAGAATCGAGCGTTTGCCCAGCTTCAGGACATTCTCTATCTGGTAGAAATACGCGAGCCAGCGCGGCTGGTGGTCGTACCCGTGGACGTAGTGGTCCGGATTTATTTGTGACGAAAGTTCGTGTTCCATAAACAACCGCGTATATCAGCGGCTCTCCCAGAGTACCGTATTGCAATAAATTGTATTGAGGAACGTTGTGGAAAGTCTGGTGTATCCCTTTGATGTGAGGAGGCTGTCGATTTCATCGTAGGCATGCGCGGTCTCGACGCAGATGATTTTCGGAGCACTTTTCGCGTAATCAATGGATTTGAGCACCATGTAATCCAGACCTTCTACATCAAGCGACAGGAAATCAGGAAACACCCCTCCGCAATATTCGGTGATGACGGAACCTATGGTACGTGTCGGGATTTTCATTACCTCGAACGACAAGGCGGGCGTTGTGCGGGCCACGCGCTCGGCCTCTTCCTTTGAGAACGTGCTGAGTTTATCGTCATTGCAACGATAAAAATCGGCTTCTCCGTTCGCATCCGATATTCCTATATTGAGATTGATATCGTGCGTGCGCCTTCTCACTATCTCTTTGAAAACCGCCGGGTCCGGCTCAATGGTGACACCGCGCGAACCCGTCTCGTATAACAGCGCCGTGTTGTTGAACCGCAGGGGGTCGTTTGCGCCGATATCAATGTAGGTCGGGTGCGCAATCGCGAGCTTCCGGAACACATGACGAACGACTATGTCCTCACCGAGTTGCGAGTAGCTTTTGACATACGGCTTCCCGCGCCTGAGACGCAATACCGCCCGGCGTAGCGGCGCTATGCGTTTCAATATATTCCGTATCATAGTCATACCGTTTTCTCTTCCAGAGCATCAAGAATTCTTTGCGCCCTCTTTTCCCACGTGTATTCTTGCACCCGCTCGCGTGCCGCCTGCGCACGCATCTGCGCATCATGGGGGTTCTCGAGTACCGTATCAATCATTTTCGCCAAAGCGTCCGGATTATCCGGCGGTACGAGAAAAGCGTCTTTTTCACCGACAACTTCCCGTATGGACGGCAGGTCGGACGCAATAACCGGCCTCCCCGACGCCATATACGAAAGGAGCTTAAGCGGCGACGTGAATCGGACTGAAATATCGCCGACACCGGTATTCGGTAAAATGAGCACGTCAGCGGCTGCTTGGTTGTCCGCCAGCTCCCGCACGGGCCGGAAGCCGAGAAAACGTACGCGCGGATACTCATCCGCCAAACGTGCCACCTGCTGTTCGCTTTCTCCGCCGATTATCACTATCACGGTGTCACTCGAAACAAATGACGAAGCCTTCAGCAATGTGCCGGTACCCTTCCAGCCCTCGAGCATTCCTATATACAATGCAATTTTTTTTCCGAGCGGGAGCCCCAGGCGGGCACGTGCCTTCTCGCCGGATTCGGGATGTTCAAATGACTTCAAGTCAATGCCGTTCGGGATAACGTATATGTCCCCGGCTACCATGCCGCGTTCGCAATAGAAATCTTTTAGCCCCTGTGTCACGACGACCATCCGGCGTGCGTTTTGCGCGGCATATCGTGCAAACACCCCCCACGACCCGTCGTGTGACTCCCAGACAATGTCCCGAACACCGAAGAAAAGAAGCAGTGCGACAATTATTTCATCACGACAATAAATGGTGTCGCGTTTTGTGCGCCTAAGCGACGGAAGTACTGCGAGGGCAAACGACACGCTTTGAATGATGAAGCCTATTTTCCCGAGCCATATCAGGTCGAACGTGAAGAACCGTTTTATAGGGAAGGCTTTTTTGACACCGTAGTATGCAAACGGGTCCTCATGGATATCCATCTTTTTGTCCGGAATCCACAACTCAAGACGGGCACCGGACAACGCCAGCGCCTCGCACGTTTTCATGATTTGGAGACCGTGGGCCCATTCGGTCGGTATCCTGGCGTTGCTTATGTAAATAATATTCATGCGCGTTCGGGAAAAGCGGAATCGTACAGGTCAAGGATTGCCGGGTGCACTTCCGCTGCGACAAGTGCATCGCGATTACATTCTTCAAAACCCGCGGTCTCATACTCGCCGGGGTCGAGATGCGCCGCGGCAATGCGTAATTCATCCGGTGTAACCTCCGCGAGAAATGTATACACGAGAGCGTCTGTGCCCTTCTCCTGCGGTTGCTGTTTCCTGTCTTTAAAAAAGTACCGGTGCATCGCCAGAAATTCGAATCGTCCGGCGGGAAGTGTGAGCGATGTTTCCCGTTGTACAATCCTCGCCATACCGGCATCTGCCTGCTCTCCCGCCCGTATCCTACCGCCGATAAGCCACAGCCCTATCATGGGTTTTACTTTTCTGTGCGCCAGGAAAACCGTTTTCCTTGCACGATCGGCAAACAGAACATCGGCACACACAACGACGAGCGACGAAATGGCCTGCGCATACACGTCATCGGGGAGATGCTCCGGTGACATTGTAAACTCGGGGTCTTCTGTATATACGCGTGGCGGCATATGTGCAATTTTTTCCGGATCAACCATACCTCAATATGTCGACAGTATGAACGTGACTGACGGGCTACTTGACGAGGAAAACATGGTATCCGCTTGTTTGATTGCTGTGTATCTTGCCGGTAACGCGGTCCAGTATATACCCGATATCGCAGAAAAGCTTCCGGCGACCCAGCGGACTGAGCCGTATCCACGTCTCGATGGCGCCGCGTACAGGCATAATTTCACACGTTGAAAAACGTTTGCCGAACAATTCGAGCGTGTCTTTGGTGAAGCGCCAGAAATCGCCGTAATAGCCGTGGTGCGCGTGATAGTAATAGAGAAACGGAACGTAGATAAACGCAAAGCCGCCCGGTTGCAACGTCCGGTAAATCTCATCCATCGCGCGCATCGGGTTCTCTACATGCTCAAGCACCGCTATGCAGAGGATGGCCTCCTCCGACGCGTCGGCAAACGGCAGGTCATGCACGTCTCCTACTATGTCCGGGTGGAAATCCGGTACCTTGTCGAGTATCAGATACTCCACCTGTTTGATGAGGGGCCGTAACCACGCCGCCTGACCTTCGTTGAACCGGTTATTCTTTCCCGGATCAACGCGCAGCCCGCCGCCAATGTCTATAACGCGGCGCTTCTCGGAGAATATCCGCCTCATCTTTTCCTCGGAAAAAGTGTCCCACGGTCTTTTCACCCGTGTATAGTACCGTAAAGCGCAGTGATTCCCCAATGGCAAGGGAATACGCCAAGCCGGCGAGAGAGCGTGGCTCTTTTATACTTCAGTTACTTTCTTCGACGCGTAGTGGCGCTCTACGGCGTCAAGGCCCTTTTCTTCTTCTCTTGTGTTGGACCGCTCGGTTTTGTGGATATAACCGCGCTCACCCTCAAGGCAGTATTTGCTCATCCGATAATATGGGGAGAGAGATTTAATCTTAGGAAGAAGACCTCTTTTCTCGACTAACTCTCTAACGGCTTTATCGTTCTCATTCCAATTCGAGAGTTCTCCAAAATCGGCGGGTGAATCAAATTTCCCTTCACGAGTTAGTGTCTTTCTAGACAAATCAAAACTACCTCCAATTATATCCATTGCTTCACGAGTAAAGAGTTCGAATGAACCGCGGGCGAAGAACGGTTTTGGCAAGCGAAGCCACTGCCGCAAGCGCCTCTGCGCATGTCCGGTTGAATTGGTAGCTATGAGCCAATCAGTTTGGGGCAGCAAATCTTCAAACATTTGATCGGTCAAAATAAAATTGTCGTCGTGCGTGAACAAAAATTTGTCGTATTGTTTGTAATCATTCTTCGCCAGCCACTGATTACTGTTCCCCCAGTCACCGACGGAATTTGGCTCCAGCACATACCGCCAGCCCAGCGCCTCTATGTCCGCAACCGATGCGACAGACCTGTACAAAATCCGGTCATACAGTTCCCGTCTGGTGAACCCCAATCCGGCGAGCATCTCCTTTTTTTCCGTACGCGCATGAGAGGGGTCGCGATGAGAGACACAATACATATCAACCTGCCAACCTTCCGGCACTTTCTGACCCTTCATCTGCTCGAAAAACGCTATCGGGAAATGCCAACCGCTAGCGACCACGGCTAGTTTCTTCATGTGCGTGCAGTATATCGCGTAAAATAGAGCCCTGTACAGGTCGGAAAATAGATGGATTCCTTTTCGCTGTATTTCCCTCTAGAGAAGCGCCGCAGCCCCTCGAGGCTACGCAGATATCCGGTAAGGGTCAGCCGTTCTCCGCGGAGCCTTTTCAGCAGATTCCGCACTCCCAGCTGTACCAATGCGCGTATGGTCAGTGTCCACATAAGCCCTAAAAACACGCGCTCGACGCGGGCCTCGTACATGCTCTCCCATATCTGTTTCCACTGTTTATCAGAGAACTCTCGCTCGTTGCGGTAAATAAACACGACGCTCGACGGGTCATTCGCGACCTTCTTCCAGTGTTCTGGGTCAAGCGCATCGAACATCCATACATCGTCCAGTTCGGTGCAGACCCTGCGAAGCCGCTCCGCCCCTTCAGCTTTCCACTCGGTTCCGATTACCTTGATATCCGGCGAATGCTTCTTGAGGTAATACTCGAAAATCCCGCCACCCGAGCCGATGGAGTATACGGTGTTGATGCGTTCGCGTTTAAGCAACGCAGCGAAAGAGCTCACGCGCTCCTGAAGCCACTTGTCCTGCCCGTCCTTATTGAGCGAGAGTTCTTTGAGCCATTCCTCCCGGGAGTTTGGTATCCGATAGTGCGGATGATCGTTGCGCAATACGAGCCAGCTTTCGCCGGAGCGCATGACACCGTCCTTGAATTTCTGCTGTAGCAAGCCGTATGAGACGTAATACGGTATGGTTACCGGGAACGGCATTTGATTCAATTGCTTCAGCTTCTTTACTATATTCATGACATTTTTTTATGTCTGTGACGCGTTAAATTGCCGAAGAAGCGAACAGATGGTTCGGACATCCTTTACCGACACGCCGTGATGCAGTGGCAAAAGAAGATATTGATTCTCAAGCCTGTCCACCGTAGGAAGTCTTTTCTTACCCCCAAAGATAGTGTACTTGTCATTACGGTAGTGGTAGTCGCCCGTGTGTATCCTGTTCTCCTGCATGAATTTCATGAGATCATCGCGCTTAGGTGAGAGTGTATGGGCAAACCATATCGACGACTGTACTCCATGTTTTGCATATTCAGAACAAAGCTTTTTGCGATGAGAAATTATTTTATCTATTGTCCTAAGATTACCTCTGCCTATGGCAGCCGTAATATCATTCATATGATACTTATAGCCCGCTTCAACTATGTCCGTGTCTCCAAGTTTCTGTTTAAGCTCCCTGTCATAGCCAAACCAACGCAATCTTTTTGCTTTTTCATGCAGATTCTTATCTTTGCAAATCAAGAAACCACCATCACCTGAAGTAAGTACCTTAATAGCTTGCAGTGAAACGCATGTGAAATCGGCCTTACCCCAAAAATCCGAGCCGACAGCTTGGGCGGCATCTTCTATTAAAATCAGGTTCTTTTCTTTGGCAATGTGGAGAATCTCCTTAAGTCCCCTATTATTGCCGCCAAAATGAACAAACACCAGAGCTTTGGTCTTTGGTGAAATTTTATTCCTGACGTCTTCTACTGAAACATTGAGGTCAGGATCTATGTCCGCAAAGACAACGCTCGCTCTCCTATGGACTGCGGGAAGGCCCGTTGCCGGATGCGTTAATACCGGAACTATAACTTCATCCCCCTCGCATATGCCCGCAAGTTCATACGCCAATTCAAGCGCTGTACTGCCGGAGTTGACAGCTGCAACATTCTCAAATCCGAATTTTTCCGCAAATTCTTTTTCGAACGCCTTTACTTCCGGCCCCTCGCCGATATATGTTCCGTAATTGGATTTGATAAGGAGAAGACAAACATTCCAGATGGAACGCAGTGAGATATATGTTTTAAACAAACTTATTTTTCTCATCTGGTATGATAGTTTCGGCCTATACCTGTACCTTACTCAATAATTTTAAACTCCGGGAGCGGAATAATGAATTTGGATTTGAGTCCCTTTGCATGCCAATTCTTAATAATAAAATCAGCATAATGCCAAGCCAGAATCAGTATATACTCGGGTTTCTCTTTGAGGAGAATTTCGTTGCTTACTATTGGAGTATGCGTTCCAGGCATGTATTTACCGACCTTATGAGTCCCTGGTAAATCGGCGTTATACGGTAAAAGTCTTTTATCCAACCCATAATAATTTACGAGAACCACACCCCTCGTCGGGCTTGAATCAGCTACAAATCGAAGGCCTTCTTTTTTTGCTTTACAGGCCAAATCAAATACTTCATCTCTGCTTTTTTGTACTCCTGCCCGAAACTTCGCCCACGCTGCAGGCTTGAACAAGCCTACACCTTCTTCTGCTTGGACCAGTCTTTTAACTTCAGGACTAATCGGGTGTTGTCCTTTCCATCCGGCATAGACCCGAATACTGCCCTCACGCGTTGTCGTTCTCTTCGCATCAAAAACTTCCATGCCATAATACGGAAAAAGCTTGACCAACGATTTTAAGCTGTAGATACGAACATGATCGTGATATATCTGGTCGAACTGATAACGCTCAAAAATATCAAGAAGATACTGACTCTCGGTAACGACGGCACCACCCTTGTCTAAAAGACGACTGACTCCTCGCATTACTTCTCCCAAAGTAGCCATGTGTGCGAAGACATTGGTAAAAGTCACCACTTTTGCCCTACCGTGTTTTTTTACGATGTCCTTAGCAACCACTTCCGTAAAAAATTTCTGTATGGTTTTAATCCCAAGTTCTTTCGAGGCAACTTTCGCCATGTTGGTCGGCTCTACGCCCAAAACGCGCATACCATTTGCCTTAAAGAACGATGGTAGGGTTCCATCGTTTGATCCAATATCAACACACAGCGACTTAGCCGATATGTTGAGATTTGTAACAATCTCGTTAGAGAGCGCCTTCAGGTGATCTCTGAGCGGAGGTGTAACACCGGGCCTATACGTATATTCGGTGGGAAAGAGAATTTTTCCATCTACAACATAGTCGAGTTGCCCGAGGCCTGATTCGGGACAAATCATCAGTCGCAAAGGGTAGTGTGTTTCCGGCTCACGGAGAGTCGCATCGGTCAGCAACGCGCTGGGAGGTGGCTGATGGCCAAGATCGATAGCCTCAAAGAGATTTCGGGAGCCTGTAATCTGACAATGGCTCAATCTACCGAGCTTCGCATCATGGTTGATTTTGCTCATTCGAGGTATCTTACTATAGAAAACATCCCTTGCAAGAAACACTAATATACGATGGATTCGGAGAAGGGGCTCTTGAGCCAATCTTGCAGAGAACCCGTATTCTTGCTACTAGCCGAGAGAAGGGGCGTTTCTTTGATGGGCCAGTCGATTGCTATCTTCGGATCGTTCCAGGCGATCTCGCCCTGGCCTTCGGGGTTGTAGAGCGCCGAGGCCTTATACTGCACTTCGCAGTCCTGAGTCAAGGTTTGGTAGGCGCGCGCGCAGCCAGCTGGTGCATAGAGTTGCTTCTTATTCTCGGCGCTCGCCTCAATGCCCACCCACTGCCCTAAGGTCGGAGAATTCTTACGAATATCAACGGCGACGAGAAACGCACTCCCTCTGCTTACACGCATGAGTTTTGCCGCAGGTGAATTCCATTGAAAATGCAACCCGCGCACAGTATTGCGTACGTGAGACTTTACATGATTGTCCTGTACGAAAACGTCGGTGATGCCGGCCTTTGCAAAAATATCCTGACGATAGGTTTCCATCAAAAACCCGCGCTCATCTTCGTGCGCATGCGTGGTTATGATATAGACGTCGCGTATTGATGTCGGCTCAATATTCATATGCATTGTGTCATGAGTTATTGCCCGGTTAAATATTCTTTCAATCCCACATCTTATCGCGGTCCCAGTATACGCTTAATCGGAATCAAATTCCACAAACGCTTCCATGGGGTAAGCGTTCGGGTTCCTCGGGAAATAGCTTGCGGCACCACGTGTTCGCCGAGCAAATATTCTCTGAGACTCTCTTCAAACGTATACAGGGGCTTCCACCCGAGCTCGCGGATACGAGTACTGTCCATCTGATATTTTATGTCCATACCCGCTCGATGTGACGTGTGCGTCGGAATATCCTTGCCCGCGACCTCTTTTGCTTTTTCTATCAACTGCGCGACCGTAAAACCGTCACTGAGCGTGACATTGTATGTGCCGTCTCCCTTTTCCAAAATAAGCTCGACCGCAGGAGGAATATCTTTGACATATATATACTCGCGATACCCGCTACCCTCATTGTGGAGGGGTATCGAAAGTCCTTCCTGCAAACTTTGTTTTATTTTCGGCAATATCTTCCGGCTATCTTGCCGAGGACCGAACACGTTGCAGAAACGCGTCTCCACCGTCTTACCGGTCAAATTCGGGTACGTATTATCATACGTGACCCGTAGGAGCGAGCCTATCGCCTTGGAGGCCGAGTACGGATTGCGCGGTAAGATAATCTCATCTTCGTGCATGGGATGTTCGCACTCGCCGTACACTTCGTCGGTCGAGACATACATGAATTTCTTGAGGTGAGGAAGTTGACGACATGCCTCGAATGCATGAAATGTCCCCAGCGCATTTTTCTTGAGCGTGCGGTACGGCTCGCGTACCGAATAGTCCACATCGGTTATGGCCGCGGCATGGATGATGTAATCGGGCTTTTCTTTAACGATGAGGCCTACCACATCCGGTTCTGCCATGTGGACATCGTGGTGTTTAAAAGATCCGTCGATTATTTCCGGATGAGAACCTTCCGAAAGATTGTCGATAACCACGACTTCCCACCCTTTCTTAACAAAATGCTCGGTGACGTGGGAGAAAATGAACCCGAGCCCCCCTGTTATTATTATTCTCGGACTTGCCATGCGAGCAGTATTACATTTCGGACGAAATATTCCAAATCACCGACTCCGCACTGCTCCTGCGATAAACGATTGTTCCGTGAGCGAGGATGTGAAATACTTCTCCATATGAATGAAGCCGTTCCCGACCGCACGAACAAAACACACGCCTTGAGAGAAGAAGCCGGCATACGCAGTTTCGATGCATATCGCGAGCGATTCCGTTCTTTCTACGACGCAATTGCCAGCGACCACCGCGAATCCGTCCGCCAGCACCGGGGGCACGGATTGGACCACGATGTAACCGTCGCCCAGCTTGCCGCGCACATCGCCCCCGACGAGCGCACCGCGGAGAAGGCGTGGTGCGCGGGCATGCTGCATTCTACCGACCGGTACGCTGCAATCGCGAAAGTCTCCGAGGGTCCGCACGAAGTTGGAGAAGAAATAATGCAGAATCTGAAGTACATTCCGCCAGGCTATTTCTCGAGCGGAGAGCTCAGCGAAATGTACGCCGCAGCGTGCCGTCATGACGAGCTCAATCAGGAAGACCAGAGCACTGTCCAAATGGCGCTCATGGATGCGGACCGGCTCGTGAATCTCATGAACACGGTCGTAATCCGCGCGGGGCAGTTCCAGCCGGGAATCCCCGCATTTGAATCTGAACACTTGAACGGCAGGCCGAATCCCGGATCAACCTACCATTCGCCAAAAAGCGTGCTCGACGATTTACGCATAATGATCAAGGAGTACCTGCCGCAATTGCGGCTATCGAAAGCAAAGGCGATGGGAGAGCGACTTCGCGAGCGAATGGAAAGACTGATACAGAGTATCGAGAAAGACCCCCGTATTGCCGTCATCATTACCGCGGGTCAATCGCGACCTGAAATTCCCGCTTTTGAATTTACTTTCTTGAGTGGGCGACCCAATCCGGAATCGACGGCAGACCACCCGAAGAGCGTCCTTGACGACTTACGGTTGAGAGAGCTGGAGGCAAGTGTCCGGACACGGGTGGATGAATTCATCCACGACGCTGAGCGGGATTATCGTGACTTAGGGCTCAACGGCTTGGCCTTATAGGGATTGCCCGCTTCACACTACGGGCGCATACGCGTGCGATAATAAGACACGTATGAGAGAAAGCAGACGCTTTGGTAAGACATTTGAGAAACCGCCCGTTCGGAATGAACCGCCTAAAGAAAAAACTCCGTTCGAGCAAAAGGTTGAAAGAATGCGCTCTGAACAAAAGCCTCTCAGCACTGGGATACAAAAAGATGTGTATGAAGAACCCGGTCACGAAACGTCACGGGTAAGAAAAGTATACCGGCCGTTCCCTGAACCGCTTCCCCGGGCACTCGAAGGAGTAGTGGAAAATCCAACCGAACTTTCGCAGAAAATGCAATTTTTCGTGATAAAGATTCTGCACTTTCTGTTCCCGGACAATATACCCAATCGATACAAGTTAACATCAGAACCCTTTACCGTCTCGGATCAGCGAATCGATGGAAAACCGATTTCCGTAGCGTTCAGGTTTTTTGGCGATGCACGAGAAGCGCGCAAACTTGCGAAAACGCTCAGACGGGTTGGAATTTACACGGATAAAATGGGGGAAAATTTTGTTAAAAAAGAAGACGGCACGATAGCATATATCGACGACGTGAGATGGCTCTCGGGTCCGCTCCAGAGGAGATTTGAGAACACCCTGCGGAAAGCAATCGAGGCAAAGCCGGATAGCCAGCAAAAAACGCTCGCGCTGAAATGGCTAGAGCAAATTGAGAAGCTTTCTCATGCGAAATGATGCATCCGGCCACACTGTGCCTGCGAAGACGAGGTGGCAAACACTAAGCTTCGAGCAAATATTGTTTCAATCCTTCGTCAAATGAATACAAGGGCTCCCAGCCGAGCTCTTCACGAATACGCGATGCATCCGTCTGGTATTTCATGTCCATGCCAAGACGCTTCTCCGGGAAGGTATTGATTTTCCTTTTGTGGTACTCAAAAGAATCGTCAATAATTTCCGGGTGGCTACCGGCCGATTGATTATCTACAACGATTACTTCCCACCCTTTTTTAACAAAATGCTCGGTGACGTGGGAGAAAATGAACCCGAGCCCCCCTGTTATTATTATTTTCGGACTTGCCATGCGAGCAGTATTACATTTTGGACGAAATATTCCAAATCACGCGCCTCCCGGAAAAAGCGGCTACACTTCCGGCATTTCAGGACCGATGGGGCGTGACATCATTGTGTATCCGTGCCGATGTCACTGATTTTGCCCGAACTCCACACGGCGACGCCACATGGCAATCATCAGCCGCGCGTGGTAGACGTGCGCCCCAAGCTCGTGCGTCAGGGGCATCTTTTTGCCGGTACAAAATAACCTGATTCTGACCAAGCGCAACAGGTAGAGAAGAGACACCCGTGCGTGTCTCCAGAAAATGGTCCAGAATGTCCCATAAAACCCGCTGTTGCTTGTCTTTAATTGCTCAATCTGGAGACTGATGTAGTAATCCATCTTTACAACATTGATGCCCTCCGCTGGGTCGACCGGCACGTAGAGAACGCCTCCCATATTCTCGGCGGTAACTCCCGGCTTCAGTCGTATGCGTTCATGCACTTTCTTAATGAAACTATCTGCGGACGACCTCGCGAAAAATCGCATGGACCTGTTCGGGTATGCGGTGGCACACATGACTTCTTCTTCACCCGCCACGTATCTCCGGAAGAGCGTGAAAGCGCCCTCAGTCTGCTTCGCTATTATGCGTCGTATCTCTCCCTCCAATTCTTTTGATATGTATTCGTCCGAATCGATAAAAAGGAACCAATTCTCTTTCGCGGCGTCGAGTGTCTGATTGCGAACACCGGCAAAATCCGCGATGCGGCCCAGTTCATCTTTGAATACCCTGTCCTGCGGAATTATGTGAGCGTTATATCCACGGGCGATATCGAGCGTCCCGTCCGTAGAGCCCCCGTCGCAAATAATTATGTCGGAAAAGTCTTTTACACTCTCCAGTGCGCGCCGGAGTGTTTTCTCCGAATTATAGGTAAGGATACCGACAGAACAGTGAACCTTGTTGTCCGCGTGATTCTTCACGGCGCTTCGTGCCGGGGTGCCCGGCACAGTATCGGCAGGGTTCATACCCTGCGTGTCGCGGTTGCGACATACCCGAGCGCATAATCGGACGCATTGTATTTCTTGTTGAGTGCCCGCGCCAGCCGTACCAGCACCCGGTCGAAAAAAGCGACGAACGGGCCGGCAATCACAGAAAGCGCCCTCAGTGGAGCGGGTAAGAGGCGCTCTATCAGGACCCACCGCACGGCAAAAACTCCGGAGCCGAGCGGCGCGACGGTGATGTCAGAAAATCCTGCAGACTCGAGCGCGCGCTCGAGCGCGGATGACGTATACCGGTGAAAGTCATTGGGTGACGGATGGTACGGGAAAAGAAACGGAACCACCACCACAATTTTGCCATTCGGTTTCAATACGCGCGCACTCTCTTCCAGCAAGCGGCGATACTCGAAGATGTGCTCAAGCACATTGATGAGCAGTACGCCGTCGAATGACGCGTCCTTGACCGGCAGGGGCTTCTCAAGATCGCATCGAATATCCGGCTCCGACTCGTCGCTCATATTTGCCGTCTTGATGGAGTACTCGCCGGGAAACAGCTTCTGGTACTCGGAACGTTTATCTCCGCCGAGATCCAATATGGAACCGGATAAACGTATGCTTCTCAGCACCCTGTGTTCTTCTTTGCGAAGTATTGTCATATATAGTGGCTGCCGGTTACGGACAGATTACATCATTCTTTCGGCGAGCGCTTTCCCGAGCTCCCGCAAGCTGTGGCTCGAGACGATGCCGCGGTATCTCTCACCCGCCGAAGTCTCCGCCGTGAGATACCCCTCAAGTTTATGCGCCAACTCCTCACTATTTCCTTCCGCAAAATAACCTCCGGCTCCAAAAAGTTCCGCAAAATCACGGCTCGAAGCGAGGACGGTACAGCCGCAGGCCGCCGCTTCGAAAATGGTCTTGTCGTACATGCCGCTCTGTGACGTGTTCACGAATATACGATGGCTCCGGTACACGGCAGGCGTCGCGTGATTTGCGACGCCGCCGTGAAAGATGACGCTTTTCCCGAGTCCGTAGTCGGCGACCATGCACTTCAGTTTCTCCAGATATCCGGCGTCCTGCGGGAGCGCATCTCCGTATATGTCCGCGGTGAAGGAAGTCCTGCGCGAAAGCAGGTGCAGCGCTTCGATGAGAACATCGACGTGCTTCGACGGTGCGATGCGGCCTAGCGAGAGAATAGAGCGCGCGTCACGCGGCATCTGCGGGTCTTCGTTGAACACATCGGTATCAATGCCGACGGGCATCAGCACCGTTTTTTTGAAACGGGCGGTATAGGAATGCTTCGACGTGCAGAAGACTTTGTGCGAGAACGCGACGGCGAGACGGGTGAACAGAGAGCCTGCGTAGTGATTGCGCCACAGGTAGATACGTTTGCGCATGAGTTTCCACGGGAATACGCCGAGCAATACATACTCCTGATTCATGTGAACAAGCACGGAATCGTACTCACGCCGCAGGTGCCAGATGAGCTTCCAGAAACGGACCACATACGAGATCCGCCGGGAAAAAGTATGATATATCATACTTTTTCCCGACATTGATTCCTTGCCGAGTGAATATACCCGCACGTTCGCGGGCAATGAATGTTCCCCTTCAAAAAGGCAAATGACCGAGATGCTTTCGAACTGTTTTGCGAACTCCCCGATCCACCTGTGGAAAAAACCCAGCACCTGGCTGTTTTTGTCGACCGTCTGCGTGACAATGAGAAGCCTCATGACATCGTGACATCATCTTTTTGTGTGTTTCTTCTTACGAAACCGCGTCACGAACGATTTGCCGTGCACCCCTTGGAGTAAGTCGAGATCCTTACCGGTGCTCGTCAGAAGATTCGCGTTCATGCGCATTGCCGCCCTGAACCAAGCCTCTCCGTACTCGTCACCCGTGAGTGCGCTGTAAAAATCTGTGAACGCTGCGACATCCTTGATGAAGCACAGTCCGCCTGCACCGCGGCCTTTCTTGGCGCCTTTGTGCCCGCTGTCATGGACGACCTGCAGGTGCGACGGCCCAATGCGGGGGTCTGCCCCGATGGCGGCCCGTATAACCTCGTAATCAGCCCCCGCCCCGCGCGCCGTGTCGTAGAGCATGTTGGCGAACAGCACTTTGAGATACAGCATCGCATTGCCGGCATACTTGATGATCTCGGCCTCTTCGGAGGAACACACCAGCGCAAACGGTGCCTTCGGTAGAATTTTCAAAATCTCCCGCGCACGTTTGGTATAGGAGGCCGACTTTTTCGGAATACCGATGATATTGCGGGACGGCTTACTCGCGTCGGCGCGTGCATTTCTCGCGACGAGAAATTCCGGCGAATGCATAATGAAGAGTTTCGGAAATGCTTTTTGCAGTACGACGGTCGTCCCCGGCAGTAACGTAGATTTGATTACGACACTTGCTCCCGGCTTTACGAGCCCGAGCGAACCGCGGATGATCGAGTAATCAAATCCTTTCGGCGTCGTCGGCGTGGGCACGGCGATAAAGACAATGCCGCACTCCGCTATCTTGTGCTTATTTGCTCTGTACGGCTCTTCGAGTGAATATCGCACAACCGCATAACCGCGTTTTTCCAAGTCATCGGCGTAGCTCTTGCCGATAAATCCCTGACCGACGAATCCGATGAGTGCCGTGTTCCCAGCTTTATGTCCCATGGTGCGCGCATTATTGCCGCTTTTCCCGATTCCTGCAAGAACACACGCTCCGTACCATCTCCCATCCGCCCATATCCCTATCTCTGCGCCATGGTGTACCATTAGGGATATGGGGCTGGTAGAATCGGAAGCGCGAATGCGCAGGAGGAAACGGAACATACAAAGCGCCGTACTCGGAGCTGTTGGCATCGCGGGTATTCTCGCCGTCACCATGATCGCTCCGAATATCTTTCGAGTACTCCCCCGTATCATGGGCGACAAATACAAGCTCGGGTATCGGGCAAGAACGGCTTCGGGACGACTCGCCAAGAAGGGTCTTCTGCGTTTCGTCGAGCGTGGCGGAATCCGCTACGCCACAATCACAGAAAAAGGTAGGCGCGCGCTCATACTTGAAACAGCAAAGGCCTTACACCGACACAGGCGCGCGCCGCGATGGGATAAGCGATACCGGCTCGTCATGTTTGATGTGCCTCAGTACCGGAGGAGTACACGTGACCGATTGAGGAGACTCATGCGCGAATATGGTTTCCTGCGACTACAAAACAGTGTGTGGGTATATCCGTATGACTGCGAAGAACTCATAGCGCTCATCAAAGCGGATCTGCGCATCGGGAAAGACGTATTGTATGTGGTCGTTGAAAGTATCGAACATGATGCGTGGATTAAAAAACACTTCAACCTCTTGTAGTCCATCTTGGTATATCCTTATCCCGTCACCATGGCGAATGATTAAGGATTTGGTGGCATCCATGTGTATCCGAGCGATGTGCGCTACGCCACTGCAACGGGTGTAACGCACCGTGCGATGTCGGCACAGTACTTCTGCACGTACTCTTCGAAGTTCGCGTATGGATAGCCGACCAAGTGGCCTTCCCGTGGACCGTTTTTAAACCACTCCGAAAGTGCGTCCGCAAACCCCCCGGGAGACGTCACGATGGCACCCGCTTCCCGCGCAATACCGACATCAGTCGAGAGCACCGGTTTCCCCGCGGCGAGCGCCTCGATGATGACGAGTCCGTAGCCTTCGTACTTCGAGGGAACGAGAACGAGGTCAGCGCTCTTGTAGTATCGCTCCGGATCGCTTCTGCCCATGCCATAGATACGCTCGCGACTACTCAAATTATCGACGTCAATGTCCCCGATAAGAATAAGACAGGCATTGTCCGGAGCTGCTTTTTTGAACGCCTCAACGGCCAGACGAATGTTCTTTTCCGGAGCGTCCCGGGAAACAACCAAAATTTTATAGGCGGAGTTCGTTATCCGGTCATCGCTAAAGTCGGTAAGCGGCTCAGCATTCCGGAACTTCGCGACATCAACAAAAATCGGGAGTACGGAAACTGATACATTGAGATGATATTTTTCCTCAATCGATTTCTTGATTCTTTCCGATACGACGCGGATGTGCGAAGCACGCCGAAGCACGAATCCTGCAATCCACACGCGTGTCCGGTTCAAGAATGAAAGTTTCGCAAATTCGGGAGAAAAGAAATCCGTATGAATCTGAACATGGAGCGGCACGTTGAGTCGCCGCGCGATAAGCCAGCCGGTAAGGCCCGTCTCGAACGGGTCCTGTACCGTCACGACATCCGGCTTGGGAAGTTTTCGTGCAATGCGCAACGCGTCGAAACCGTAGAGAAACCTTGAGACAGAATTCGTGGGAGTGACAGAAAGCGCCCCCGCCCGTACATGTGTTTTGTTTCCGCTTGTAAAGACAATGATGTCGAGTGAACCGAACTGTTTGGCATATGCCTCATGTCGTATTCGCGACGCACTCCCGTCGTCGAATAATGCCCTGTCAGTCCCGATAGAAAGTACGCGCATATCAGTCATTCATGAGCGCAAGAAAGTCACGCGCCACTTCTTCGTACGTGCGCGTAAACGAGAACGCGGCCGCCTTTGCAACGGCTTTTGCATAGCCGCTCTCGTCCGCAAGCTCTCCCACCGCACGGGCGATATCGTCCTCGTCGAGCGGGTCGACGAGAAGACCGTAGGGCGCGAGCCATTTCGCATAGCCGGAATATTTGTCCAAAATAAACGGCTTTTTGAACCTGAGCGCATCGAGAATGTAGTTGGGACTGATTTCGGTTACCGACGGCAGGATTACCGCATAGCAGCCCTTCATGCGCTCCAAAAGTTTTTCCTGCGGCACCATGCCCTCCTCAAGCACGATATCGGGGTGTCGTTCTTTTGCCTTCGCGAACGCCGAGTGCACATGCGCGCCGTTCTTTATCGCGTTGGGACGCACATACCAGAGAAAATTCTTCTGCGCCGGCGCCGTCGCGGCAAGCGGCGCATCAATCGCATTGCCGACGACGTGCGTGCGTTCCTTGTTGAGTCCGTACGGACGGAGCCAGACGTCACGTTGCATTTCGGTACTGAAAACCAGTACCGAGCGGCGGACGACGAGACGCGTGAGAGCGTAGATAAGACGCTCTTTGAGGGATAGCGGTTTGTGTTCGCTATAAAAACGTACCAGCGGGAGTAAATCTCCCGTGCGTTCAATGTAGTGCTCCCACACGAAGTCACCGCCGGTGCGTACGATGAGCCGCACGCCGCGAATGCGCGATGCGAACCACGCCGGAACGGCGACGCTCGCTGTGTCGAGCGCTATGACGGCGTCTGCGCCGCGCAGATGCGGCCAGATGCGGAATAGATACATCAAATGACTCGCCCCCATGGGCCATGTGCGCAAGTCGCCGTAGACCACCGTTTCCACCCCGTGCCCCAGCGCGCGCAATGCGTCCTCGAGACCCTTGGCGTAATAGGCGGGACCGCCGATATCAGGCGGATAGATGCCCGTTGCGATGACAATCTTCATACGAGTACTGTATAGCAAAGAGAAACAGGACGCGAGCGGCGCGTCCCGTTACCTCCAACCGAATTAGCAGCTCGTCTCAGTCGGAAACCGAGCTGAACCCGTACAGCGTGTCCAGAAGCTCAAAGCCCGGGCGACGCACCTCATAGCAGAAATCCAGGAACCCCGTCAAAGACCAGGGCGCTGATTGCTGAAGACCAAGTGCATAGTCGACTGCCTGGCACAGCGGCTGCTTCACTGCAAAACCGAAGTCAATAAGCTGCGCGGCTGGACCCGGAACATGCTTGGACATTCTTTGGTTCCTCCTCTGTAAACATCAGACACCCAATGAGCGACTTTACCTAGCGGGTTATCCCCTCTTTGTGAAGAGCGGGTCGAACACTTTTTCTTTCATGTCGCGCGCAATCAAATCCCAATCATACTTTTCTATCACCATCGATTTTGCCGTCGCAACGACGCTCCTGACTTTCTCGGGACGGGACATGATTTCTTTCACCGCACCCGCGACCTGCTCCGGCGAATCAGCGTCGACAGCCCAACCGGTTATCGGCTTATCGGGATTGCGTTTCTCGTCAAAAAGGAAGTCCGCGATGCCGCCCTCCTGCGTCGCAATGACCGGCAATTCGGCTGCCATCGCCTCCACGAACGAATTCCCCATGCCTTCGGACCGGCTGGCGCGGATAAAGATGTCGCACGCTTTGAGGTACGCGGGCATGTCGGCATGCCCCACCTGCCCGACAAACCTGACCCGCCCCGACACGCCGAGTTTCGACGCCAGCTTGCGCAGAATTGATTCGTCGGGTCCGGTGCCCAGCACGATGAAGTGCACGTTTCCGGGCAGGAACGCAAGCGCGCGTATCATGTCGTCCACCGCGTTCTTGTGGACGAGACGTGATGTCGTGATGACGAACACATCCCCCATGTTTTTATCGAGTGACTCTTGTATCTCCTGTATACGCCGTGGCGCTACCGGCATCGAGAAATGCGCGGTGTTCACCGCATTCGGCACGAGCACCACCGGACCTTTGAATCCTCTCGCACGTGCCCAGCGACCAAGGAATGTCGAAATCACCGATATGATATCGGCTTTTGTAAATGCGCGGGTGAAAAACGGCCAGAGCGGAAGCATCGTACGCTCGATATGCGCCGGCGGGTCACCCTCTTGTAGCTCAAGCACAAACGGAACACGCGGATTCGCAAGTTTAAATATCGCCGCCGGGACGCCGCATGAGTGCGCCATCATCGCCCAGATGGCGTCATACTTGTATTGACGATGCAACTGTATCGCTTTCCATGCGGCAAGAAATTGAAAGAGGAACTTGTTGAGATGAAGCGGCCATTTGCGCAAGTCGCCCATGAGCGGATTCTTTTTTGTGATGCCTATGCGGTGTACGAGCACGTTGCCTACTTTTTCCACCTTCGGCAACGTCGAATCAAACCGGTTCGTCACCATGTGGAATTCTATGTCCGGCATGCGCTTCGTTTTCTCCTGAATCGCCACCTCTGCGCCACCGACATGCTTCGGGAAGTACGCAAGCGAAAAGATGAGTATTTTTTTCATACTGACGGTGTGCGATTCAATAATATTTCGGCATAGGCGTAGCGTAGCTGGTTTGCAAAGGCGTCACCCTCCCCGATTGAATGACGAAGTGATTTTCCGGAAGCCAGCCGCGTCGCATGCTTTTCCTGCGCCGGGCTCGCGCCGTACACCTGATCTGCGCTGGAAAGAATGTGCCTGAGCGCAAAACGCACCAACGGCGCGACCTCGTCCAATTTTTGATCTGCGAGCGTGATGAGGAGCGGCAGCGACGAACTGTATTTGAGCAAGATACCGGCAAGCGCCGCATAGCTCGCCATAAGCGACCAGGCGAACAGATACCGGTGCTTCCGGTGCAATTTATATGCGGCCCAAAATCCGAAGACCGGCAGTACATACTTGTCGCCGGTGCGACCCGAGCCGACGCGATAGAGGTGCGCATTCGGAAGCGGGGACACCGTCACACTCCCTTCCGGTGAGAACGCGGTCGTGATGATATCGAATTGTACGCCCGGCATCTGACGCATGAGCTCGACGAGCGTCTCTTCGGCGGGACCCTGCACCGGGTAAAAAGTCGTTGAGAACACGAGCACGCGCTTCTCGCGCAACACGCCGCGCGGATGCGAGCGCACGAACTCTCCGATATATCCGTCTAGACTGCGCTTCGGTACCCATCCGAGGTTTCGCGTCTTATTCACGTCGAGTCCCGATTGCATGCGATTACCCGCGCGCGGCGGCAGCATGATGATTTCGCCGCCGCCTGCCTGCGCAGGCAGGAAAAGTTTCGCGACGTCGAGTACCGTATATGCCCGCTCATTGCCGATGCCGTACTCGTCGCCCTCACCCTTCTCCCCGACGAGTACCAGTGCATCAACGATGTCATCCACGTGGGTGAAGTTGCGCAGCTGTGTGCCGGGCGATGTCACGGTAATCGGAGAGCCGTGCAAATACATCTGCTTGAACGCTTCTATGACCGTTCCGTACACACCCGCCCGTTCACCCGGCCCGTACACGTTGTAAAAGTATGTGATTGCATACGGCAACTTTTCCGCATCACCGAGTGCTTTTACTTTCTCCGTATTGGCCGCCTTGGTCGATGCATACGGTGTTTTTTCGCGCGCAAGCCCGCCGTCGCCGAACTTTGTGGATGACCCCGCATATACGAGTTTGCACTTCCTCTCACGCCAATACGCCAGCACCCCCTCTGTACCGATGACATTGAGGTCATGGACCGTATCAGGCTCCAGCATGCTCTGCTCCACCCGGGCGTATTCGCCGAGATGGTAGATACGGTCGACATGCTCGGGCACATACAGCGCAATGTCTTTGGTGTGTCCTTCGCGATACTCCACGCCATCGACGTGATTTGCACGCGAGCCCGCGAAGTAATTATCCAACGAGATAACACGGTGACCCTCTTGTACGAGCCGGGCGCAAAGCCTCGAACCGATAAATCCGGCACCGCCGGTCACGAGTATCGTCTTCTGTTCAGCAGACATAGAGGAAGACTACCCCGCTTCTTATGTTTCCTCAACGATATCCCACTCGCCCGCCTTGATGCGGCGGACGACAAACACAGCCCCTCCCGCAAGTGCAGAGAGCGCGAGTGCGCCCAACCACCAGTACATGCCGTTTGACGAAACTGCAGCAGCCGCGGCCGCGGTTTGCCCCTCCGGTGAAGCAGTCGGCGCGGTTTCGGCAGTAATTTCCTCAGGAAGGTCTTCCTGCGCCGGCTTCCCGCTAGGAGCGGCTTGCGCACGCGCGACAGGAGCGACGGATGGCACCGGCGATGGCGAGGGAGCTGAAACCGGAGCGGGAACCACCATTCCCGAACTTTCATTTGCTCTCAGAACGACGACGCCGTTCGGGTAATCGAGTTCCGTTTGCGTCCCGCTCCAGAACTTCAGCGTCTTCTGCGGGATGCGCATCGTTTCATTGCTGAGAATGACCGAACCTTCCGGCAAGGTGAATAGCTGACCGGTCGAACGGACTATCCAGCCCGAAAGGTCGAGGTCGCGTCCCGCGTGATTTTCTATGGCGACACTCCCGTCGGACGGTACGTCAAAGGCGAGCTTGGCCGGCTCGGCCGTCACAACGATGCGGTCGGAAACCGCGTCAAGATTTTGAGCGATGGTGAGCATCACCGCATAGCGCCCGGGATATGCATAATGATGTACGACAGTGGGGCCGTCCGCGGTGGAGCCGTCACCGAAATTCCAGAGGAAGCGGACGTGCTCGACATTTTCCTTCTGCCGGTTGTATGCACGGCCGTTGAATTGCGTGTCGGCGCCCACGATGACAGTGCGGTCACCGCCCGCGTCTGCAAACAGCTGTGGTACCGGCGGCGCGACATACGAAGAGACGGGCGCGGGCGCCGGAGCTGTGTTGGTCGATGACGTGCCTGCGGACGTATCAGTCGATGTTGCCTGCGCTTGTGTACTTGTGTTTGTTTGCCCGCCGCCAATAGTGATGGTTTGTGTCGCGGACCATTCTGTATTCCACCCCGATGTCGGCCAGTTAGTACACGAGGCGCTTACGGTCTCCGGCTTCAGCGCAAGGCTGACTTTTATCGTATACGTGCCCGCCGCCGCATCTTTGTAGTAAAAATTCTTATTGGCCGTATTCTTGTTCATGGTCAAAACCGTCACGGGATTCCAGCCAGTCGCGCTCGAAGAAAACTGTCCGCTCGCGGAAGTTGTTTCCAACTGCAGACAGCCCGTTTGCGGCAACGAAACGCTTCCGGCCGTCGAATCTTGCGTTTGAATAGTCAGCGTACTTGATACCGTATCCGTTGGGACAGTTTGTGCATCACTCGTAAAGACAACGTTTGCTACCTGCGCCGATACCGCATGCGGTACGATGAAAAACAAAACGAAAAGGAGGCCTGACCTCCCGACCCAAGTCTTCATGAAGACCATTATCCCTCACAACTTGGCACAAAGAGCCGAATTGTTGGAAATAATGTGGATTTTGTAAAGTCCGAGTTTATAGGTCGTCTGTGTCCCGTTTAGAGCCGTTGATGACCTGCTGCAGTACGTGCGGGGACACTTCCCCGTCGTGCGAATCGCTTCCTGCGTGCTGAGGCCCGCCTCGACTCGCTCGCTCATCGGGCGAGACGGGTTGCGCGTGGCTTTTGCGGGGGTCGCGCTGCTCGGACGGACGCGGCGCCTGATGCGGAGCGTGTTTCGGATTATGGTGCGGCGGCGCTGGAGGCTTGGGCGCGGAACGATTACCCTGCTTTTCGCGGAGAATATCCGCCGGTGAACGAACCGGCGCACCCGAGGATTTTGCGACGCCCTCGGTTTTTGCTTTTTCTATGGCGTCACGGAGTGTGTTGCGTTGTACCGCCTCACTCACGACGCGCGGGACGGGAGGACGCGCCTCCGGACGGGCGAGTGCAGACGCAGTATCGGGAGCGCGGGGCGGAAGGGGCCGGGGCGCTTCATCGCCCGCCTGCCCTGTGTGCGCGGGCGCGACAGGCGAGCGCGGACGCGTTCCGTACGTGCTGCCGCTACGCTCTTTCTTTTCGCGCGGCGGTGCGACGAAATCTGTCTGTTTTTTGCCGATAGCCGCTTCCACGTCCGCACGTGCTCTGCCGAATGCCTCCCGTGAATTTGTAATGACGTCGTTGCGATACGAAATGGCGGGCACTTCGATTGGCGGAATGGTTTCAGCCGAAAAGGGCGGGGAACCCACGCCGTCAATCATGAGTGTGAGATATATCTGTCCGATGCCTAAGCCCACAAGGTCTTCAGGCGTGAACGTGGGGTCGAATACGGTCTCCAGCACTTCGGCGTCAAACGGGCCGACGCGAAACACGATGAGCGTTCCGATGTTGCCGAACACGGCGTCGCGGACCTCCTCTTCCATCTGCTCGATGTACTGGTTGGCGAGCGTGAGCGCGAGTTTATACTTGCGTGACTCGGAGAGAATATCGGCGAACGCTTCGTTCATCATCGACTGGAACTCGTCGACGTAGAAATAGTGGCGCGGCAATTTCGCCATGCGCGCGGCCGGCTCGTCGGCGCGCGACATCGCAGCGAGGTAAATTTTGACCGTAAGCATCGAGCCGAGGAGCGACGCATTCGTTTCGCCCATGCGGCCCTTGGAGAGATTGACGATGAATATTTTCTTCTCGTCCATTATTTTGCGTAGGTCGAACGACGAGGTCGCCTGCCCCACGATGTTGCGAATGAGCGGATTGGCGGTGAATTGGCCGATTTTGTTCTGAATGGCCGGCGTCGCCTCGCGCGTGTATGTGTCGGTGAATCCGGCGAACTCTTCGGTCCAGAACGACTTCACGATGGGGTCGCTTATTTTTTCGATGACGGTGTTCCTGAATGTCTTGTTGGTGAGCATGCGGTTCACGTCGAGCAGTGTCGAACCGGGATACTCGAGGAGTGCGAGCAAAGTGTTCTGCAAAATATATTCCATTCTCGCGCTCCACGCGTCCACCCAAATGCGGCGCAGTGCGCCCATGAGACCGGAGACGACGAGGTGGCGTTTATCGAAGCCCACGTCCTCCATCACATTGAAACCGATGGGGTGGTCCGTATCAAACGGTGCAAAGTAGACGACGTCTTTGATGCGGTCCTGCGGGATGAAGTCGAGCAGCTTTTCGGCGGTCGAGCCGTGCGGGTCTATGAACGAGATGCCTTCCCCGTTCTGGATGTCCTGAATGGCCATATTTTCCAGCATGGTCGATTTGCCCATGCCGGTCTTGCCGATGACATATACGTGCTTGCCTCGGTCTATCGCGCGAATGCCAAACATCTCACGCTTGCCGCGCGTGTGTGTCGCCGCAAAATAGGTAATGCGACGATCATCGTCCTTATGATCGGCGTGCATACGAGCAGTATACCGCTTCACGGAGAGCGTGGTAGCTCCCGTTAGAGCCCTCCCTCGGTCGTATCAGGAGTCTGCGGCGTGCGGAAGTCTTGCTCTCTATCGTGCAGTTCTCTTCGTTTGTCTTCATCAAGGCCGAGACCGCGGCGGCGCACCACGATACCGAGTCCGATGATGAGTACCCCCGCGAGGAAGAAAAAGACGCTGTCCCAACTGTTGGGGAACCCGAGGAACGGCAGTACGGCCACGAATCCGCCGGAGAGCATAATGAGTGCGTCGAGTGTCATAGAAATAGTCCTTAGCCATTAGGGTATAGCCAATAGGAAATAAATCAATAGCATTCCCAAAGTGTCTAGTGGCTAGTGGCTAGTGGCTGAATTATGACGACGAATTCGCCGCGGACGGCTTTTCTTTTTTCAAGACTTTCTGCAACTTCTTTTGGCGAGCCCACAACCACTTCTTCATGCATTTTCGTCAGTTCCCGCCCAATAGTGACTTTGCATTTCGGTGCGGCAACTTCTAACTCCCCCATCAGCTTAATGATGCGGTGTGGGGATTCGAAAAGCACGACAGGAAATTCGCTCGCCGCGATTTTCTTGAGCGCGGTCTGCCGGCCCTTTTTGTGCGGCAAGAATCCGAGGAATGTAAATGCATCGCCGGAAATTCCTGCAATCGAAAGAGCCGCCGCGACCGATGAGGGGCCCGGTAGCGCCTCTATTGTCGCTTCCGGTAGGTGCTTACGGACATAGGCAACAAGCCGTGCACCGGGGTCGGAAATCCCCGGTGTACCCGCGTCCGAGACGTATGAAATGTGCTCACCGCGCTCAAGCCGCTCGACTACTTCCCCCGCTTTCTTCGTCTCAGTCGCCGCATCGAGGCGGAAAACCGGCGTACGAAGTCCGTAGTGTGTGAGGAGTTTTGAAATCACGCGCGTATCCTCTGCATAAATAGCCGTGCACTCCTTGAGCGTCCAGAGCCCCCGGAACGTCATATCGCCGAGATTGCCGATAGGCGTAGCCACAATAGAGAGTCTGCCGTGGGGATAGTCCGAAACTTCGCTCATATAGTGAAGACGCTATCACTGGAGTATAAAAAAAGCGAGGCGCCGCATCTGTAAAGAGTTATGAACGCCTCCCATAGACCGTCTCCTTATAAGTACACTATAACAGGCCGGTCGGCCTGTTATAGTGTACTCTCTTTTTGATTTCAATTTGACCTCAATGAAAAATCAATCGGCGATTTGTTCGGCGACCTTGTAGATATCTCCCGCACCCATGGTGATGATGAGCGAGTTTTTATCTTCTTCGAGAAGCGCATCGCGGATGACGCTGAAATCGTCGAGTGCCGAGACATCGCCGCCCTGATAGCGCGCGAGCGCGGCGAGAATATGATTGGAGACGCTGGGGTCGGGGGCTTCGCGTGCCGCATATATGGGAACGACTATCGCCTTGTCGGCCTTGGCGAGTGCTGCGGCAAATTCATTGAGAAGCGACTTCGTACGGCTGTAGAGATGCGGATGGAACGCGACGACGATTTTCTTGCCGGGGAATTTCTCGCGCGCCGCTTCTATCGTCTTGCGCATCGCGGTCGGATGATGCGCATAGTCGTCATAGACCAAAGCGCCGCTTGGCGTCTCGCCTTTGTATTCGAAACGTCGCCACGAGCCGTGGAAATTGGTGAGCGTGTCGTGTATCGCGCTTTCGGGAATACCGGGGAACACGGCCCTAGCAGCAGCTGAAGCGGCTCGGGCGTTCATACGATTGAACTCGCCGATGAGAGAAAGCGGCGGCACGTCGGTCTGCGTGTAATCGATGATGCGGGCCTGCGCACCATCAAGCGCCGCAGCAATGTTGGCCCCATTCGGGTCGGTAATAATGAAACCTTCGCGTGGAACCTTGCGTACCGCAGCGCGGAACGTCTCAATGAGAGATTCAAGGGTCGGAAAATAATCAGTGTGGTCGAGTTCGATATTTGTGATGACGAGAATTTCCGGGTTGAGCTTCAGTATGTGGTCACGATACTCGCACGCCTCCACGACGAACAGGTCCTCCCGACCGGCAAGAAAATTGGAGCCAAAATCCTGAACAATGGAGCCGACAATTGCGGTCGGCGCACGCCCCGCCGCTTTCAATATCGCCGCAAGCATGCCGGTCGTCGTGGTCTTCCCGTGCGTGCCGGCAACGGCAACAGTTTGCACTCCGGCCGAAACTTCTCCGAGCGCCTCGAAATACGACATCTCCGGAATGCCCATCTCTTTCGCCCGCGTGCGTTCGCGATTGGTCGAGGGCACCGCATCGCTGTAAATGAGTAATTCCGTGTCGGCGGGAATATTGCACTGGTCGCCAGCCTGCCCGCCTGCATTCGCGCCGGCAGGCGCAGGCAGGTGCCCGATGGTCACCGATATGCCCTTGTGTGCGAGCAGTTCCGTCGTCGGGGATTCGTCGCGGTCAGAACCTTCTACTGTGTGTCCACGATGTTTGAGTAGCTGGGCAAGCGCGGACATCCCGATACCTCCAACCCCTACCATGTACACATGCGCGGGTAACTTCACCCCGTTAGATAACGAACCGGATGTTTGTTGTAACTTTGTTTGTTTGCTAAACATAATGGCAGTGTTGAAAGACTATATGTGTTATCTAACGGGGTTCATAGCTTTGCGATGAGTGCGAGGAATTGGTCGTTGCGCTCGTACTCATTTTTGAACATGCCGAACGATGCAAATGCGGGACTGAAGAGAACAATATCGCCGGCGTCAGCAAGCTTGAGCGCGCTTTGCACTGCAGATGAAAGAGAATCGTGAATCGTGAATCGTGAATCAAGCAGGGGTGCCAATTTCTCGCTACCTGTTCCGGACAACAGCACAACTGCTTTACAAGAGTCGCATATCTCCGCCGCCAGATTACCCAACTCAAGTCCTTTGTCGGAACCACCCCCAATCAAAATTATCGACTTACGAAGTCGATAATTGCCGGACAGTGCCTTGAGTGCTGCGACAGTCGCCTCCGGCGTGGTCGCGTTGTTGTCGTTGTAAATCTTCACGCCGTTTTTCTCGCTGACGAGCTGCAGGCGGCCTTCGACACCTTCAAAAGATTCAAGGCCGGTGCGAATTTGTTCTGAATTGAGGCCGAGCGAAAGAAGCGCGGCGGCGGCGAGCGCCGCATTGTGTCTGTTGTGCTCGCCGGGGACCTGTAGCGTCCAATCCGCCGGTAGCGCACCCGGTACGAGCGGCTCAACGGGTGGGTTCGCATGGCGAACCCGCGCCTCAATACCCTGCCCCACAACAAGCACGTCGCTCGGCTTTTGGTAGCGGAAAATGTTGGCCTTGTCGGCAAAATACTCGTCCAAATTTTTGTAGTAATTCTGATGGTCGGGCATGAGATTGGAAAAAATCGCGATGTGCGGACTCATTTTCAACTCGCCGAATCCCTGTAGCTGCCACGAATCCAGTTCAAGCACCGCGATATCGCCCGCTTTTACTTCCGGAAGAAGTGCGAGCGTCGAGAGACCCCGCACATTCCCTCCCAGAACCGTTCTCTTATTCGTGCGAATTAGAGAATGGTAAATCATGTGGGTGATGGTCGACTTGCCGCGCGTGCCGGTGACACCGACAATTTTCACTCCCGCTTCCGACGCATACTTTGCAAATAGCGCAGTCGACATTGCGACCTGCGCGCCGGCGGCACGGGCGACGGCGACTTCCGGCGAATCCAGTCGCACGCCCGCAGCCTTGAGCACCATGTCGCAGTGTTTAAAATCCTCGGGGTCGTGACCACCGAGCTTGAACTGCACATTCGAATATTGTTTCAATTTTTCCACCGACGCCGCGAGCTCGCTGCCGTTTTTCTTGTCGGTCACGAGGACCTCCGCCCCGCACTTGGCCAAAAAATCGACATCGCCGACCCCACGCCCGAGAAGCCCGAGACCCAGCACGGTGATTTTCTTTCCCTTGAACGGCTCTTCATACCATTTCATAGAGCCACTATACCCCGTGAGATACACTTTCGTAACTCAAACGATGACTAATATTGGCTTATCTCATGGACATGACTACTTTACTTATCTTGAGCCCGTTCTGTGATTCCTTATCCACCGCCATTCACGTGATACACGACATTGTTGTATGCAACAATGTAAGTCGCCATTGAAACATGTAGGTGTTCGGTGAAGTAGGGTGAGCTGAGACTTCAGAAAGTCCCTCGCAATTCCCTCGCTATCGCGTAACCGTAGAGCCGGGTCCCGCACACATTCCCCTCTGTCTGGGGCTACATCCGGCTCGCGCCAAGTCACTTCTGAGAGGTCTTCACCTCGCAGGTAATTTATGACCCCGGCACGAACCGGGAGTTTTCGGTGCGTGCGTCCATTCCGTACAAGAATGGGAACGAAAGAATATGTCGACAGAGACCGACGAATTTATCGAGACCGAGGAGCAACTCGGTGATTTCGAAGTGCACGATGAATACGAACCGGCCCCTGCGTATGCGGAGGCTACCCCGCAACCACAGTTCGACAGCGGGCCGTCGGAAGAGGCCGCCCCGATCGATCCGGTTGCACATCACTTGACCGAGTACATCGGCGGTACGAGGCCCGAGGATTGGGAACTACGATACAGCGGCGAGGGGTATGTCTTTGACGGCAAGGAGATATTTAATCCGCAAACGGGGGAATCATATTGGGGCACTGTTGAACGAAGCCCCGAGCACGAGCTCGTCCATCAGGAAATGGTCCAGAAATGGAACGAAGCGATGCAGGAAAACCAAGACAAGGACCATATATTTCAGCTCCCCGACCACAAGGAAACGACGCCAGACGGAGAAAGGCTATCCGTCACCGTCCTTATACTCGGCCCTGACAAGAATGTGCGGTATGAGATCAGGGAGATTTTCGTTCCGCGAAAAGCCGAGGAAATCGAGCCTCGCGAGCACGAGGTTTCTCACGACCAAGAGACACGAGGTCGTTTTGTAGAACATCCAGAGCCAGCCACAGAACACATGAACGACACATTGTCGGCAGAGGCCGCGGCAATCGCCTACGCACGAGCGGCAGAATCAACGGGCGGGGCGAACGGCACTTCTGAGACATTGCATACCGATGTGTCCCGTGTCGAGGCAGCGGGCGTCATGCACGCCTCCGGAATCGATATGTCAGATGGGATATTGCATACATCCGTAGACGAGCCCTCCAGAGAGAGCGTCGCGGCACCCGTGTCTGTAACGCAGGAGCACACCACCCTCTCAGACGTGCGAACGCAATTCTCAGAACAGTGGCACCCGGTTCCCGAACACGTAAACGAGCCGCGCCACAAGGCAACAGAAATCGAGTCTGGGCGTCACTCCGAAAATCTCGAGCGAACATCGATTGATCCATATCAACGTGAGCGCACCGAGTCGCCTGTCACCCAGCTGCTCCACGAGGCAAATCTTTTTGCCGTTATCGGGACGCCGGACGAGACCCTCGCTGTTGATATCGCGGCCACGCGGGAGTCGCTACGTGAAGAGCCTATCGACGCGACCAGCGTCGAGTCCATTGCTCCGACGACATCAGAAGCGGCGGGCATCCTCACATCGGAGATACACGAGTTGGCGCAGCCGGCGCACAACGACTCCATTGTTCATATCGCTTCGCTCGAGCAATTCTTGAAAGAGGAACTGCTCACACTGTCAGATATGCAGAGCGAACCATTGGAGCGCGACGCACGGCCACACGGTCCCAAGGACATGATCGAATCTGCACCGACTCCGGATACAGCTGCCCCGAGTGTGCGCGAGACGCCTGAGAAACCCGCGCGCGCAGACGCTCGAGAGTCCGGACCGCCTCTGCGACAGGTACTGCGCGATCGGGAGCCGCGAGTCGAACGACCGCGCATTGTGGCGGCCGCAGAGCAGCCGGTATCGCCTTTCCTCCAACGCAGGTATGCCGAAGCATTGTCAAAGCTCCGCACGTCCCCACCGCCAAACACCGATAGCGACCCGACTCGCGCGGAGCGGACACACAAGCTCAATGGTATTACACTCCGCCGGGCCGCGTAAATAAAGACTTCTTAGTATGAAAATGTCTGAAAAAATCGAATACTACGACCTCCGCGAGGTAGCGGGTCGGCTCCCGCGCGTCATCGGCCGGCGCGACGAAACGGCGCGACTCGATCGCGTGATCGATCGCCGCATCAGCAACAATGCCGTTATTGTGGGGCCCGCCGGTGTCGGAAAGTCCACCATGGTATACGGCTGGATGCGCGCCATGGCGAGCCGCGCGCGCAACAAACAGCTCGCACTTCTCCAGATAAGTGTCGAACATCTCCACACACTCAATGACAACGGCGGTCTTGAAGATCGGTTCCAAGAAGCACTATCGCATCTTCCCCCGTGCATTCTTTTCATCGACGATTTTGGTCACGAGGTGCATCAAAACAGCCCGCTTTTGCAGCGTATCCATCGTGTCTACAAGCAGATCCTGAGGCGACCCGACGTACACGTCGTGCTCACGCTCGCGCCCCATGAGCACGCATGGCTCGAACGAGAGCACTCTTCGTTCCTGAATGCCTTCGAGACAATCGCCCTGAAGAATCAAACATCGTTCGAATGCGTTCGCATTGCGCGCGCATCGGTATCAACGCTCAATGCCCGGCACCGCATCATCATCCCGGAGGACATCCTGAAAGATATCGTCGCGTATGCGGAGCGATTCCCGACGCTCGGCCAATTGCCGCGCTCGGCAATCCGCTTACTCGATGAGAGTATCTCACTCTCTGCTTCGACGAACCGCAGAATACTCTCGCATGAGACGGTCGCCACCGTCGTCGAGGCCAAGACAGGCGTACCGCGCGCGCGCCTGAGCGAAGATGAGCTGCAGGGCGTACGTGCGCTCGAACAGCAATTGAACGAACGCGTGATCGGTCAGGAGGCGGCAATCGCGAAAATCACGCGAAGTCTGCAGCGCGCGAAGCTCGGGCTACGAGACCCCCGCCGGCCGCTCGGCTCATTCCTCCTCCTCGGGCCATCCGGTGTCGGAAAGACTGAAACTGCGAAATGCGTCGCGGAGATTATGTTCGGTACGAGCGAGCGCTTCATGCGTTTTGATATGTCGGAGTTCCAGCAGGATCATACTGTACAACGTCTCATCGGCGCGCCGGCCGGATATATCGGGTACGAAGAGGGCGGCGCGCTCACCAACGCACTCCGCAAAGAGCCTCACTCGCTTATCTTACTCGACGAAATAGAGAAAGCTCATCCAAAAGTGTTCGATATTTTTCTCCAGGTGCTCGACGACGGACGCCTGACGTCGGGACAGAACGATACCGTTGACGCGCGCGATGCGATTATTATGGCGACCTCGAACGTCGCCGTCGCACACATTCTCGAGGCCTACACTGCCGGTGATATCGACGATGAATCGTTCATCGCCGAGAAAATCATGCCCATCCTCGCGCAGACATTCCGCCTTGAATTCCTCAATCGCTTCGACAGCATACTGATATTCAAACCGCTCGGCGTACCGAGCCTCATACGGATTGCGCAGCTTGAGGTCAAGAAAATAGAAAGACGGCTTGCAAAACACCGTGTGCAATTCGAGATCGAACCCGGCGTCCTGAAAGATCAGGTGCAGCGCATATCGGACCCGCGTTTCGGGGCACGGCCGGTGAAGAGATTCATCGAAGAGACGTGCGAGACCTTGCTCGCGCAGTCATTGCTAACACACTCTCCCTCTGTATGACGCGAACCAACGAGCATCTACGCTATCCGGGCACTGCTTCTCGTGAAGAGACACAGGAAACATTGGCAGAGGTGCACCCGACGTACATCCAGATGGAAGAGGTGTGCGAATTGCGCAAAACAATGCTGTCCTCTCTAGAAACCGACATCAGTGCGCCCCTCTATGAAGCGCTCCGCACGAAAATACAGTACGAGCGTGATGTATTGCTGATACACATCGAAGCGGAGACGCGGGCCGCGAATGCGCGCAAGAAACTACACATGACCCTCAAGACCGAGTATTTCGTCAAAAAACCGCTCGACACCGATATCTTTTAACACTATGGCAAATGTATATATAGGCGTACACGAAACGCGCGACCGCAAAAAGCTCATCGGTTATATGCCGGATGACCGGCTGCGACACATGTATATGATCGGGAAAACTGGCGTCGGAAAATCGACCGTCTTTCAGAACATGTGCCTGCAGGATATTAAGAATGGACACGGCGTATGCTACGTCGATCCGCATGGAGAATCCATCGACTGGCTCTTGGAACACATCCCGAGCAACCGACTGAAAGATGTTGTACTCTTTGACCCGAGTGATACGGAGTTCCCGTTCGGACTGAATATACTGGAAGCGCGGGATGAATTTGAGAAAGACTTCCTCGTCAACGAGTGCATCCAGATCTTCTATAAACTGTTCGACCCAAAAAAGACCGGCGTTATAGGCCCGCAATTCGAGCACTGGCTGCGCAATGCCGCGCTCACGGTCATGGCGGGGCCCGACGGCGGGAACATACTGGAAATTCCGCGGCTGTTCGTTGACCGTGAATTCGAGAAGAAAAAGAGGGCGCAGCTGACTGATCCGCTCGTAATCGATTTCTGGGCCAAGCAAATGACGAGAACATCGGACTTCCACAAGAGCGAAATGCTCAACTACTTCATGTCCAAATTCGGACCGTTTCTCAACAACGCGATGATGCGCAACATCATGGGTCAACGCACGAGTAGCTTCAGCTTCGACGCACTCATGGACGGCAAAAGCATTGTGCTTGCGAACCTGTCGAAGGGTAAGGTCGGTGAGCTGAACGCGCATATGCTCGGGTTGATCTTGATATCAAAATTACAGGTTGCGGTACTCAAGCGCGCGAATCGAGAGAGTACACACCGGACTCCCTTTTACCTCTATGTCGACGAATTCCAGAACTTCGCGACCGACACTTTTATCAGCCTGCTCAGCGAATCGCGCAAATACGGACTAGGGGTACACCTCACTAACCAATACCTGTCGCAGTTGCCGGATGAGATCCGTGACAGCGTCCTTGGCAATGTCGGAACTCTCGTTTCTTTTGAGGTTGGCGCGGAAGACGCCAAGATTCTTGCCCAAGAGTTCGCACCGATAACCGAGGCCGATTTCATGGGATTGCCGCGGTTTAATTTTTACATCAAGCTCATGATTGACGGGAAGACGAGTCCGCCATTTTCGGGCGCAAGCCTGCCGCCTGAATCGGTACCGGAAATGGGACCAATGAAAGACAAAGTGGTGACGCTGAATCGTCTCGCCTACGGATGGCCGCGAATGCTTATCGAGGAGACGATCAAGCGCGGGCTACGATAGGCAAAACATTTTTGTTATGACATGAAAAGAAATTACATCACCATCGGAATACTCATCATGCTGGTCGCGGCGATTTTCGCCGTGTCCCGCACCGGATACACAGAACCGGGGGGCGCGGCGGCGACTCCGCTCGTCGCTACAACGACCGAACCGGCGCAGACTGCCCCGCGACACGCACCCGCCTCAATATCACAGACCTCCGCGGCACCATCTCCCGCAAATAACGTTACGTTCAAGGCCGGCGACCGGATATATGGCACATACATCGCGTCAAACGAGAGCGTCCTCGCACTCATGCGTAGCCTCGCATCTACGACCGACTTCAAATTTACGGGAAAAGAATATCCGTCGCTCGGGTTCTTCGTCGAATCAATCAACGGCAAAAAGAACGGCGACGGAGCGTATTGGATTTTGTATATCAACGGGAAATCTTCCGACCTCGGAGCCTCAAACGCGACCATTCATGCCGGCGACACTGTCGAGTGGCGCTATGAAAAGAGTTATTAATAGTATTTCTAATCAGTTACCCGTATGAAAACGTTCGCGCGCATAGGAATCGCTCTTTTATTCGCCCTCCCCCCTGCCTCCCTCGCAGATGTACTGCCACCGCCTCCTCCTCCGATACTATCCGTCAATGTGGCCGACCACTGCACCGCGTCTGACAGCGGCGGCACCGCACATACTTATTCGACCTCGCAGTTCCTCGGTATTTGCGCGCTGGTCGCCGCACAGGAGCAGGGTGCCGTAAGCTCGTATCAACTCACCTACGACAACACGTTCGGCTTTTACGTGCAGACTCTCAACGGCACAGCGCCTTCGGCAACCCAATACTGGGCACTCTACAAAAACGGTGCATATTCCGATGCCGGCCTAAGCACCATGACTATCGTGAGCGGCGACCAGCTCAGCTTCCAGCTCACGGATTGGACCGACAACTCGACAATCGGCTCTCCCGTACTATTCAAAATCGGCACGCTGATAAGCCCGCCTGCCGCGACAACTGCAGGCGGCGGGAGCGGCGGCATTTGGATGCATCCGCCCTTCGACGTGCCGGCCGCATTCGAATATCTGGAGAGCGTGCAAAATTCCGACGGCTCTTTCGGGTCGCCCATGCTCAATGACTGGGTCGCGATTGCGTCGGCGGTCGGCGAATCCCCGACGTTGCGCGCAAAACTCACGGCATACGAAACAGCGCACCCCGTGATATCGACGGTCGTCACGGAGAATGAACGCCACGCGATGGCGCTCGAGGCGCTCGGGATAAATCCGTACTCGGGCACGCCGGTTGATTACATCGAACCGATTATACGTTCGTTCGACGGAACACAGTTCGGCGACCCGTCGCTCGTCAACGACGACATCTTCGCAATCTTTCCGCTCCTCCATGCCGGATATGAAAAAAACGACCCTGTTATCGCATCGACCACTGCGTTCATTCTTTCGAGGCAAGGAACCAGCGGTCTGTGGAATGACAGTGTCGACCTCACTGCCGCCGCTATTCAAGCCCTCAGGCTCATGCCGGATAGCGGCAACGTGCGCTATGCGATAAGCAAGGCTACGGGGTACCTGCGCGACAAGCAACTCGAGGACGGCAGTTTCGGAGACCCATATTCCTCAAGCTGGATGCTTCAGGCAATCGCCGCCATGAACGGCACCGCGACCGATTGGCAACAGGACAGCTACACACCCGATTACTACCTTGCAACCCTTCAGGACAGCGACGGCGGCGTACATGCGTCGTCGACCGCTGACCGTGTGTGGGCGACCGCGTATGCCATTCCGGGGATCAGACGTGCGACGTGGGACAGCCTGCTCTCTTCATTTGCGAAGCCCCTGCCCGTTACAACCTCTGCAACCTCAGCGCCGGCGGCCACTTCGACTGCCGAAACAGCAACGTCCACGCCTGAATCCCCCGCAGTGAACGCGGCTCAGGCACCGGCTCCAGCACACGCTCCAGACAATGAGAATCCGCAAACTCCGATTAACGAGTCATCCGCTACAGGTTCCCCCGCCACCTCTTCCGATGCACAAGCGGCGAGCGCGGTACTGAGCGTGAACTCAACGGACCCGTGGCAATACACGCTTCTCGTACCCTTTTTGATTCTCCTCGCCGCGCTTGGGTTCAAGTACCGAAAGAAACTGGGAATCTAGTTTTTCGTGCGGCGACTTCGGACAACACGCCCGAACAGCGGCGCATACATGTCGTCTTTCATCGGTATCAAAAGCTCCTTTTTGTTGACGCGATTGACGAACTCAACCGGCGCGTCTTCGATGACGCATAGCGGCTGCTGCTCGCTCCCCTCTCCCATGACGAGCGCCGCGGCGGTCGCGAGTGAATCTGCAATATCGGTCTGTGTGAATTTGAGTTTGCGACCGAACATATCTTTTTGGCCCCGGTAATCACGCACACCCTTGAATCCGGCGTAACCGAGCGCAATGCCGACGACGCCTGCGCGTAGCAGCATCACACGGCTGTCAGAAATTATTACGCCGCAGTTCCTTATATGGAACTGTCGCATGAGCGCTTTTCGCAACCGTGCGGCGGCTTTGAAACTATCTTTTGGCAGGAGGATGACGTTGCCTTTTGCATTCGACTCATCAATACCCGCATTCCACATCAACAACCCGTCTTTGAGAGTTATTTTTCCGCCCTTCGCCTGAAGTTGCCAATCGCTCTCTGCGCGGATAAGCGCATCCTTCGCGCGCGGCGTCGTAGCCGCTACGACGGAGCCTTCCGCAAGCGCGACGATTTTCGACGTGACAACGAGTATCGAACCATTCTGAAGCTTCGGTATATAACGCGCCACAAAAGCCGCGAGGTTTTCGCGTTCCTTAAAAACCCCTGTTTTGACCGGTGTTACTTTCACAGTGGGCATGGGGAGACTCGAACTCCCAATCCTTGCGGAATACGATTCTGAATCGTACGCGTATACCAGTTCCGCCACATGCCCGTGGTGCGCATTGTAGCCAATTTCAGAGTTTCGGGAAGTATTCGTAACCCGCGGGCACTTTCAGCGTTTGCGGGTTTTTGCCGTCCCACGATATTTCGCCGTGCACGACCATGTTGGTAATGCGCGGCTGCCACTCGTGTTTCACGTTGTTCACAGCTTGTGCAATGTCGTCGGGCACCATACCTTTTGATAGGGGTACGCGATATTCGAAAAATGCGGGGCCGCGGTCGTACTCGTCGGTAACGAAATGCATGGTGCAACCGCTTTCGGTGATCTCGCCCCGCTCAAACGCTTCACGCACCGCTTCGTGCATACGCGGCCCGAACATCGCCCTGCCTCCGAAGCGACCATTGTCGAAAGAAAGTAATGCCGGGTGAACATTGAATGTCTTTGCGGGGTTCAATCCGTGCACGAATTTGAACCAACCCGAGAGCGCGACCCACCCGTTTCCTATTGCAGTCTTTTGCAAAACACTAGCATAGTGCTCTGCGTCCCACGGTGCGGGAAAATGCACAAAAGGAACATTGAGCCTTTCGGCTCTCGCCCGCACCCCACCGTGTTCGTGATTGGAAACGACTGCGACGATGTCGGCCTTGAGGTCCGGGCTTTTGACGAGGTTTTCAAATCCCGAGCCTCCGCCGAGATTTTCTTGACGATGCATCGTCTTAGAAAATCCAAGTGGAGTCGTACTCGAGCTCCCGCCCTCTGCAGTACCGGAGGCAAAGACGATCAATTTCGGAGCCATAGACGACACACTATACCCTGCTATATTGCGTACATGAATCCCGTTAGAGGCTGCGGAAGACAATTTCGATTATCGGATTTCAATATGGACAATCACTGTGGTCGAGATTACTCATGCGTAACCAGCGCGGGAAGCAACGCTTCCTGCCTCTAACGGGATGAAATTCGGGACGCCGCTCAAGCCCTCCGCCATCAAGCTCCTCATGCTCGGCTCCGGCGAACTCGGCAAAGAGGTCGTCATCGAAGCCATGCGTCTCGGCATTGAGACGATAGCGTGCGACCGCTACGAGAACGCACCTGCGATGCAAGTCGCGCACCGCTCGCATGTCTTCAACATGCGCGATGGAAAGATGGTGCGCAAGGTTATCGAAAAAGAACAGCCCGACTATATTGTCCCCGAGATAGAAGCCATCGCGACCGACACACTCGTCAAACTTGAGAAAGAAGGTTGGCGGGTTATCCCGACCGCGCGAGCCGTGCGGCTCACCATGGACCGCCGCGGTATACGCGAACTCGCCGCCGAGAAGTTGAAATTGCCGACTTCGCCGTACCGTTTTGCCGCATCGCTCAAAGAACTCGAGGCGGGCGCAAAGGCAGTCGGATTCCCCTGCTTCATCAAACCGACAATGTCTTCAAGCGGTCATGGCCAATCCGTGGCTAAAAAACCGCAAGATTTGGCGAGGTGCTGGAAATTCGCTATGGAGGGTACGCGTGCGCAGACCGGCATGGTCATCGTGGAGGGCAAAATAAACTTTGATTACGAAATCACACTGCTGACGATTGCTCACAAGGGCGGCCCGTCTCGCCGAGGCGAAGCCGAGGCGGGCATTTCGTTTTGCGAGCCGGTCGGACATATTCAGATAGACGGCGACTACCGCGAATCGTGGCAACCGCACCCGATGACGAAAACAGCGCTCAAAAAAGCACAGGACATCGCGAGGAAGGTTGTCGATAATTTGTGCGGCAAGAATGGCCGCGGCATCTTCGGCGTCGAACTTTTTGTGAAAGGTGACAAGGTGTGGTTCTCCGAGCTCTCGCCCCGCCCGCACGACACCGGCATGGTCACAATGGTCTCACAGACCATGAGTGAGATGGAACTCCACGTGCGAGCTATTCTCGACCTCCCCATTCCCGAAATCCCCTGCCGACCCGGAGCCTCGGTGGCAATACTCGCGGATATAAAAACGGAGAACCCCACTTATACAGGAGTCGAGAACGCATTGAAAGAAAAAGGAACGTGGGTCCGCATCTTCGGCAAGCCCATGTCCCCCGGCCATCGCCGCATGGCCGTCGTCCTCGCGCTCGGCAAAACCGTCGCCGAGGCACGAAAAAAGGCGGCTATTGCCGCCAAGAAAATCCGCGTCGTAAACGGCTAGTTACTCCACGGCTTCAACGGAAGCGCCGAGGGTCTTCAGGCGCTCGGAGAGATTGGCGTAGCCGCGGTTTATGGGATACACATTGCGGAGCATCGATTCACCTTCTGCGGCAAGCATGCCGATCAAGAGCATGGTGGCGGGACGGAGTGCGGGAGGTGCCTCGATTTCGCCCCCATGGAGCGGTGTGGGACCTTTGATTAGAACGCGATGTGGATCGAGAAGTTCAGCGTGCGCGTCAAGTTTGTTGATTTCCAAATACCAGTGAGCGCGGCCATCGTACATCCAGTCGTGAATGAGCGTGTCGCCTTCCGCTTGGGTCGCGATGGGGACGAAAAACGGAAGGTTGTCGGTATTGATGCCCGGGAACGGCCGCGCGGCGATTTTTTCGGGCGGTGCAATCAGTTTCGAAGGCTTGATCATGATATCTACCAATCGCGTCTTCCCATTCTCGGCGGTGTACGGAATCCCGCGCTCGTAGTGCAGACCCATGCTCTCGAGCGTGAGCAACTCCAGCTCCAACACATCGATTGGACACCGCTCTATCGTCAATTCAGAACCGGTGGTCGCCGCGAGCGAGAAAAAGAACATACTCTCGATCGGGTCTTCGCTCGGATATCCGATTATGCTCGCGTCGATATCTTTCTTTCCGTGAACGACCAAGGTGGACGTGCCGATACCGTCGACCTTGACGCCGCATTGCTCAAGAAAGAAACAGAGGTCCTGGACCATATAATCCGCACTCGCGAATTTAATCGTGCTCACGCCGTCAATACGTGCCGCTGCCATGAGCGTGTTCTCGGTGCCCGTATTGCTCGCCTCAAACATCACGAGCTCCGCGGGATGTTTTCCATTACTCTCCACATGGTAGGTGTGTGCAGATTCGTCCCCCGTTACGGTAATCCCCAGCTTTGCAAGCGCGTCGACGTGCGCCCCAAGACTCCTTTTGCCGAGATCGCATCCCCGCGGTGCCGGCAAATCGAATGATTCAAAGATGTGTGCGAGTGGCGCGATGAAAAGCGCGATGGAGCGCGTCTTCTCGGCTGACACGCGGTTTATGTTCGAGAGGTCGAATCTCTTTGGCGGCATAATGGTCATGTCGCCGTTGATGTCCCACGCGATTTTCACGCCGATACTTTCCATCACCTCGATGAGCCGCTTCACCTCCTCGATGCGCGGCATGCGCTTGAGAATCGTTTCGCCGCGGTTCAAGAGCGACGCCGCGAGCAGAGCCACAGCGGCGTTTTTGGAGATGTTGGTCGTGACTGTACCCGAAAGTTGTTTGCCTCCTTGGACACGGTAGTTCATCAGAGCATTATACTTTTATTCGGTGCGCGGGGTAGGAAGGACTCTCCCTCGCCTCTCGTCCGCCCGTCGGCAGACTCGGGCTAGGCACCGCCTCGCACCCGCGCGTAGTCGCGCGGGGCCCGCTCCGGCGTTCGATTCCTTACGCACAGTGCTCAGCACTGTGCTCCTGGTGCACATCTTTCGCTTCACTCAATCTGTGCGCCAGGAAGGAATCGAACCTTCGACCTCTGTCTTATCAGGACAGCGTTCTACCACTGAACTACTAGCGCATCTTCCTTATGTACGGGCGATAGTAGCAAAAATGAGGCCCCTGTGCTACTTTGCGAAACGGCTGGGACTAGGGCAGCCGGATACAGCAATGGAAAGAGGAAGCGATGGGACCAAAAACACGCTGCAGGAGCAGGCGCAAGAAACAAGAGATGAAGTGCAACGGGGGGCTTTGGCAAGCAAGACACCGTAAGCGCGGTGGCAAGAACCGCAGCAACAAGCAAAAGGCGGACCCTCACCGCCCGCACGGCAGGCGCATGGTTGAAGTCCCGCCGCCAGCTCGACCGGTCTTTTGATCAAGCGACCAAGTTTCGATTTCGTAACGCCGGGTCCCCATGCGGGGGCCCGGCAAGTTTTTTTGGAAAATCCGCTACACGCGGACTTATGCACACCTCAAGCCTCGTGACCCTTCTCTACCCCCACAGGGATGTACTATACAAATATTGTCAGCCAATTAGTTATGCACATCAGAAATGGAAGCACACAGTGGAACGTTGCCGGTGCGTGAGGGGTCCTCACGAACAGCAAACCGTCTCCAAAAGAAAAGTTCGTCGGGCAAGCAGCGGTCGACACCGGAGCTTGATAAGATTTCCCGTTTTATCGCAGAGCATCAGCCGCAGACGCCTGCGCTCGTCGTCGATTTGGATATCATCGCCGACAACTACCTTGCGCTGCGCAGCACACTGCCCATCGCCGAGGTCTACTACGCGGTCAAAGCAAATCCTGCCCCCGAAGTCATCACACGACTCGTCTCGCTCGGCTCATTCTTCGACGTCGCAAGCCCCGCAGAAATCGAGCTCGTGATGGGTGCCGGAGCAAAGCCGCAGCAAATCTCCTTCGGCAATACCATCAAAAAAGAGGTCGACATTGCCATGGCCTACAAGCGCGGCGTGCGTATGTTTGCATTCGACTCCGAGGCGGAGCTTCTCAAACTCGCCCGCTCCGCCCCCAATGCAAAAGTGTTCTGCCGTTTGCTCATGAACTGCGAGGGCGCCGATTGGCCGCTCTCACGCAAATTCGGTTGCGAGGCGGATATGGCCCGCGACCTGCTCATCAAGGCAAAGGCACTTGGCCTGCATCCGTACGGTGTGTCATTCCACGTGGGCTCCCAGCAAACCCGTACCGACCAGTGGGCATTCGCGCTCGAGAAGACCGCGGGGCTCTTTGCGTCACTCAAACAAGACGGCATCTCACTTGAAATGGTGAATATCGGCGGCGGACTTCCCGCCCACTACCGCGATTCCGTGGAACCGGTCGAAGCGTACGCCTCGGCCATCCAAGCGGCTATGACCGAACATTTCGGCGAGAATCTCCCGCGAATCATCATCGAACCGGGCCGCTCGCTCGTCGGCGATTCGGGTGTTATCGAAGCCGAAGTGGTCCTCATTTCCAGGAAATCGTATGGCGATGACACACGCTGGGTATACCTCGACATCGGCAAATTCAGCGGCTTGGCGGAAACGCACGATGAAGCAATAAAATACCGCATCGAAGTCGTCGGCAGGAAGGGGGCGACAGGTCCGGTGATTCTCGCGGGGCCGTCGTGCGACTCAGTCGACATCCTCTACGAGAAATTCCAATACCGGCTCCCCCTCTCGCTCCAAGTCGGCGACCGCATCCGCATCCATGCCACGGGTGCGTACACATCGAGCTACTCATCAGTCGGCTTCAACGGCTTTGCTCCGCTCAAGACATACTGCGTGTAACAGACCCCAGCGAAACAAGTGCCGGCACAATGATCTCCGTGCTTTTGGCTTATCCAAGAGTTTCGTAATTGTGTTCGAATCGGAGGATGTCCACCGAAACTCCTAGTCGAACAGCCAGCAACCGTTACAATGCATAAGTGATGCGCTTCATTGTCACTCTTGTATGAACCGTCTTTGGGTTATCGGAATCATCATTGGCATCGTTGCGCTCGCGGGTGCCGCGTACTATCTGACGACAGGAAAGATTGCCAACCCCGCGAAAACGTACCGAATCGGAATCCTGGTGCGCGGCTCCGGATATGATGCAGCCGTCGCAGGTTTCAAGAAGCGCATGGATGAGCTGGGATACCATGACGGCAAGAACGTTACCTATGATGTCCAGCTCATTTCCGACAAAAACCAGTTGGCGGTAGTGGCCAAGAAATTTATCAAAGATGGAGCGGACATGATCCACACCTACTCGACCCCGGCAACCGAAGCGGCAATACAGGCGACAAAGGATGCCGGTACGCCCGTCCCAATCGTATTCGGGTCAGTTGGCGATCCGCTTCTGCTTCCCGATGTAACGTCCATTAGTCATCCCGGCGGACATACGACAGGGGTCGCGAGCCTCTCGACAGACCTCACGTCGCAACGACTGCAACTTCTGAAAGAATTCAATCCGTCTATAAAGCGAGTCGCGATGCCGCACACCGCGAAAGAGGCCGGCGACGTTGCGGCGACCAAATCCGTCGAGATAGCGAAGGCGACGGCGCAAGCTCTCGGAATAGAACTCTCGCTATTCCCGGTGAAAACAAAGGAGGATAACGCGGCCGTAGCCGCTCGGATCTCCGGCAAGGATTTTGACGGCATGATAGTGGGCGGAGATTCGCTTGTCTGGGGCAGTATAGACACGTACATTAGGCGGGCAATCGATGAGAAAATTCCCTTTTCCGTGTTTAGCCGTTCACAGGTAGAGTCGGGAGCACTGTTCGGACTCGGTCCCGATTTCGCCGTCTCCGGACGCCAATCGGCCGATATTGCTAATAAGATTCTTCGGGGCGGGGACCCCGGCGCTATTCCGGTGCAGGTCCCGGAAAAACTCATTCTTGTCGTCAACCAGGACACCGCGAAAGCAATCGGCGTGTCATTCAGTGATTCGTTCCTGAAGAAGGCAGACATCATACTCCAGAACAAGGTGCCGTAACATCCGCGACGCGTATCATGGATATATTTGCTTTTGTTGAGTTTCTCTCGCGAAGACGTACCGTCTTCATTTTCTTATTCTTCCTTTTATGGCTGGTCCTACTGGATCTTTTGTGGCTGCTTCCCACGCAGAAAAGCGTGCGTTCGTCCGCATCAGAACTGTCAATGCAGGTCGCGGAAAACGCAAGTTCCGACATCAGCACATCACTCGAAGCCGTCCTGGCGAAAGTTCAGGATGCTGCCTTGGATATGCAGGCGGAACCCGATCGTTCGAAGATGATTATCGACAGACTTCTGCAAAGAAATCCATCATTCACTCATGCCGCCGTAGTCGAACACTACGGTTCGGAGATGGTCAGCTCGCACCTCCATGCCGGCCAAGACGACATGCGAGACTATTCGAAATTATCCGGGTTATACCTCGCACTTGCAGGATCTTCGAGTTTTGGTGACGTAACGAGAGATGAAGACGGGAGGCCCACGTCTGTCGTTACGGTTCCCATCGTGCGCGCGAGCGGGATACACTCCGTACTCGCCGTAGACGTCAACTTGGAGCGCTTTACGGAAATCGTCGGTCTGCCGAAGACGGACACGTGGCGGGTGTACATCACGGACCACGCAGGTCTCGAGATACTGGATCCCGATTCCTCTCGTGCCGCGGGGGGACACAACCTGCTCAATCGGCCCATAGTGCAAAAGGTCGCGGTGGATGGACAAGCGGTGGACGGACTCGCTACTGAAGATTCTTACGCAGATGACCGCGGCGTGCGCATGTTTGCGGTGGGAATTCCGATACCAATCGCGAATTGGGGCCTTTTCGTAGAGCGGCCGCAGTCGGAAGCATTGAGGGAAGCGACGGTCGTCACATGGCTAGCCGTCGCCATCTTCATACTCGGACTCTTTGCTATTATCGTCGCACTCTGGAGCTATTGGCATCAGGCGGTGCTCAACGATCGACTCAGCGCCCAAGGAATCGACCTGCTAGAGAAAAATACGCGCCTCCAAGAACTCGACAAAATAAAATCGGAATTCATCTCGGTTGCCGCGCACCAGCTTCGCACTCCGCTTTCAGCAATCAAGTGGACACTCGGAATTCTCATCGACGAACAGTCCCAGAATCTTACCCCTCAGCAACGAAGTCTGCTCATGAAAGGCTTTGAAAGTAATGAGCGCATGCTGAAACTCATCAATGAAATGCTTGTCGTGACTCGTATTGAGTCGGGCAAGATTCGTCTTGCGTTTGCCCCCATTCACATTGAGGACCTCATCGAGAGCACGGTGCTCGATTTCGCCAGTCAGGCGCATGTGCGGAAGATCGCTCTTACCTTTGATCCGCCGAAAGAGCGCTTACCGTTCATATCAGCCGATTCCGAGCAGATACGTAACGTCATCCAAAATCTCATCGAAAATTCCGCCCAGTATACACTCGAGGGTGGCTCGATACGGCTGAGCGCAAGTGCGACCGACCATATGGTGAAAGTCAACGTTACCGACACCGGCATCGGGATTCCCCAACGCCAGCAATCGAGTATCTTTAATAAATTCTTCCGCGCCGACAATGCGGCGAGGCAACAAACAGACGGATCGGGCCTCGGACTGTTTATCGCGAAGAGCATTGTCGAAAAGCACGGAGGGCGTCTCACCTTTGAGAGTGAAGAGGGCAAAGGCACGACGTTCACCTTTACGATCCCGGTGTCCACAAACCCCGCGCGCACATGATGAATCTGTATTACACTTAGCGCTACACCACCCCACCTCACACTTTCATGCAACAACGAAAAAGAGTACTCCTTATTGAGGACGAGAAAATTCTCGGGGAAATCCTCTTCGCTAAACTCAGTAGCCAGGGCTTCGATGCGAAGTGGGAGCTCGATGGTCAAGCGGGGCTCGTAGCTGTGCGCGAATTCAAGCCCGATCTCATCCTGCTTGATATCGTTATGCCGAAAAAGGATGGGTACGAGGTGCTAGAGGATATCAGCAAGGACGACGAGCTGAAGAAGATACCGGTCATTGTGATTTCAAATTCCGGCCAGCCGGTAGAAATCGAGCGCATCTTGGCGCTCGGGGCCAAAGATTACATCGTGAAAGCCCAGTTCAGCCCCGACGAGGTGTTATCTAAAATGCATAAATACCTTTCGGCCGACCAGACGCCGGAGACGGATGCCGGTACACCATCCGCTCGCAAGAAGATACATATTCTCGTCGTTGAAGACGACTCGTTTCTCTCGTCCCTTGCCACGACTCGCATCGCGCAGGAAGGCTACACCGTTAGTTCGGCGCTAGACGGAGAGCAAGGCTGGCAGCTCATCCAAAAACGCACGCCGGACCTGGTGCTACTGGATATGATTATGCCGGGCATGAACGGTTTCGATCTGCTCAAAAAAATCAGGGCCGAGGAACGATTCAAGGACGTTATCGTGATTATTTTCTCGAACCTCGGTCAGGAACAGGAGATCGCGGACGCACGCGAGCTCGGCGCGGACGATTTCCTCGTTAAAGCGAATTTCACGCTACGAGAAGTGCTCGAAAAAATAGACACGTTACTCAAAAAACACAGGAAGCTTTGAGCGGTATCACATCACAAAAAAACCGCTCCTTACCCGCGGCACGCGGCCTCTATAGCGGCGACGTCAATCTTTTTCATACCAGAGGCAAATTGTATTCTTGGGTTGTTTGGCCATATGTCCCATTATAACAAATTGACTATTTTCACCCGCAACCGCTTGATTTGCGTGCCAATGAGCATACTGTGAGGCGACCATGGAAATCCCCGACAATATCCGTCAATGTGTGGTATTTCTTTGCGAGAAAAAGGTTGTTAACGGTAAAGAGATATATACGCCACAGGGTACAGGTTTCTTTGTGAGCGTTCCCGATAATGAAAACCAGTTGAATTTTATCTACCTCGTCACCGCACTACACAACCTCGAAAATGAGAATTTGGACAATATAAGCGTTCGTTTGAATGGAAAAGATGGAGGCCGACTCGACTATGTTATGAAGGGCTCCAAGTGGTACACGCACCCGAGCGATTCAGATGTGGATGTTGCGGTAATTCCTTTCCCGCTTGGAACAATAGAGCACGCTCACAGAACAGTACCGACTTCGTTGTTTCTAAAACCGGAGAATATTGAGAAGGGTGACGTGCAAGTTGCAAACGAGGCAGTGATTGTAGGTCTTTTTTCACAGCATCATGGCAAGTTTGCAAATCTACCAATTGTGCGCGTTGGGAATATTGCATTGCTTACTACCGATAAGAACGAGAAGGTCGCAGTAAAGTGGCACAACGCAGAAATAGATGCACACTTAATTGAGGCGCGGTCTATCGGTGGACTGAGTGGTTCGCCCGTATTCTTTAAGGAACCCTATTTCAAATTGACTGGCACCGGTACGTCTCTCGGGGGTGGGACTAGACTGTTCCTCGCAGGTCTTATTCACGGACATTGGAGTGTTGATTCTGCAAAAAGCGATTCTGCAGATATCGATGCTTCAGAGGACCAAAGCAAAATAAATACGGGTATCGCAATAATCATTCCCGCAGAAAAGATTCTGGAGGTGTTGATGCATCCTGAGCTTGTTGCGCATAGAAATTTCATAATAGAGAAACAAAAACAGGAAGGAGCAGTAACGCCTCTCAAGATTAAAGAATAATTGCTCTAACGCAAAAAGCGCCGTGCCCATCAGGGTCGGCGCTTTTTGCTTTCACACAGCAAGTTTCGAATACACCCCGACGCTTCAGTCGGGGCCCCGACCGCACTGTGCGCGTCGGGACACTCTTTTGTTTCGTCCAAACTACCGGTCTTTGCCGATACGTCAGGCATCATTTGAGGATGAATGCCATTTCCTGTTGAGCGCTCGATCGAGACGCTCAAATCGACTATCAGTTTCCATCCCGCCGAGGCGGGACTTCAACGTCCAATTTTGGAATGAATCCACGAGCAGCTTCCGCTACCCGTGCCTTGTTCATGTTATTCAAGTATTTCTACTTGCATGGACTATACCTTCACCCAGCGATATTCACTGGGGCCAACGTCTTATAGCAATGTCTCTCCGGCTTAAGCCGGCACTTTTGCTATCTTCGTTTCGCTTGCGCAAAACTCCAGTCTCTACGGGTTCTAGGAGGATCGCATATTTATCCGAGTTTGTACTGCATTGATGGGAGGACGTGTGCGTGAATAAGGCTACGGAATTTCTCTCTCGATTCTCTTCGGAAGATCGCGAGTCTGTAATATCGATTATTCTTCTCGATATTGACATGAATTCCATGACTCTTTTCGAACGCTTGAATTAAGCGGCGATGTTCTGCGAGGTCGAATGATTGAGTATTCAGGTGGTACCCTTTTACCTTTCCCTCGCTACGCACAATGTTGCCATCATCCATAAACCAAACTGCTAGAGCTAACTGATCAGCAATAATCTCATCGATTTCGGATGGTAAAACTTTCTTACCATCACGATAAAAGACTGACATCAGTACCGTTAGCGCAGAGTGACTTATGGTTCTTAGCCGTATTGATTGCGTTGGCTCATATGGCCGCGGCAATTTTCTTACGAACGGCTGTAGCTTTTCGTATACCCAATCAATGTACTCCTTTTGTTTAATCGAGTGCATTTTTGAGAATACGTAATTTTTACTGGTCCCTGGCCAAGCTGTATGTAGGCATCCATCTCCAAGTAACGACCCTTTAACGATCGATAGTTGTTCGGAGCTGAATGGTACAAGCTTGAGGGCTCGTATCTCGGACGAATATGTGATCCTCTTAGATTCCCTCGGTATTACCTTTGCCATACATGAATTTTATCATGTGCAGCATTCAGGCTTCACCGATTTTAGTTGGATTTTTCTGTAAGATTACTCCTACAGGTCGCTATGCCTTTTCGGCAGGACGACTTACTCTTTGTCATTGAATTTGCCTTGGACCATCGCAAGGATGAGCTTCGGGCACTTCCAACTTCCCTGAGTTGACGGGCGGTGAGTACAAGGCTTGAGAACGTATTCACCGTGGTGTGGCTGACCCACGATTACTAGCGATTCCAGCTTCATGGGGTCGAGTTGCAGACCCCAATCCGAACTGAGGCCGCTTTTAAGGATTTGCTCCGGGTTACCCCATTGCGCCCCTTTGTAACGGCCATTGTAGCGCGTGTGCAGCCCAGGACATCAGAGGGACATGCTGACTTGGCGTCAT
>JBBTSX010000008.1:46539-104098 GCA_038064535.1 Patescibacteria group bacterium | reverse complement strand
AAGTCAGTCGAGATTTTTGCTAAAGTAGGTTCTAGCGGAGTACAATAGAGACTCAAGAATCAAACTCAACGGCTTTTCAGAGGCCGAAATGCGCGCGGCGCGAAGCGCCGCGTAGGGGGGAATGGGGTTTCCGCGCGCTTCGCGCGCAGTGGAGGAGGTTCAGAAAATTCAAAATCCGAAAACTTTTTGGAGGGGGGTTTGGAGGGGAAATGCAAATGCAGGAATCTATACATACATAGTGGGGTGTATGTCACAGGTCTTTTTCTGGTGAAAAAGCCCGCGACCCCTCCTCGCGCCGACGCGCTCCGGCCTTGCGAAGCTCCACGCATTCGCTTCTCACCCGCCCCCCCATACGCGCACAAAATAGTTCTTCGCTTTGCGAAGCTCCCTTAACGCTTCTTGCGATAGACAGAATCTCTAAAATCGATGACAGCAACTTCAACGCTTCGCGCATGCGCATCAAATGAAAAGATAATTCTGATTTTTTGCGCCCGTACTCTGAAGTATCCTTTCCAGGGTTCGTGCAAACGTTCAAGGTCTACCGCTACTGCTTCGCCGTCCAGCTTTCGCAAGGCACGCTGTACTATTTCGATGACAAAAGTCTGCTCATTGCGCTGTCTACGAAGAAACTTATCGGCCTGACGCGAAAAGTCGAATACCCAGTCCATGTGAAACTAGAAGCGGGTGCGCACCGAGCGCGCGATTTGGCGCGACGGTTTCTTGTACTTTCTCATGATCTCGCGCTGTTCGCTTGCCGACACCAACGGGAGTGCATTTGCACGCAAGTGCATCATTTCAGCGCGCACGGCCTCCTGAACGCTTTCACGCGCCATCTTTACTATGTTCTTTTTGAGGGTTGCGGTGGTCATGGGTGTGATTGTATCACAAACGCCTGCTAGAATACAATTATGAAGTATTTTCTGTACGCTAGAAAATCTACCGACGTTGAAGACAAGCAAGTGCTGTCCATTGAAGCGCAGCTCTGCGAGTTGCGCGCGCTCGCGCTAAAAAATAATTTTGAGATTGTAGAGGAATTTGTCGAAAAGAAATCCGCAAAGATTCCGGGTCGCGCAATATTCAATGACATGATGTCGCGCATTGGGCGCGGCGAAGCGCAAGGAATCATTTGTTGGAAGATTGACCGGCTCGCACGCAACCCTGTAGACGGCGGACAGATACAGTGGCTTTTGCAACAAGGAATTATCCGCCATATCCAAACCCACGACCGCTCGCACTTCCCCAACGACAATGTTTTGATGATGTCCGTTGAATTGGGAATGGCGAATGAATATATCCGACAACTTTCCGCAAACACTGCGCGCGGTCTGCGCCAGAAAGCGCGGCAAGGGATATATCCCGGCCTTGCCCCTATCGGCTACCTCAACGACCCGCGCACCAAAACCATTCGCGTCCACAAAAAGAACGCCGCGCTTGTGCGCGAGATGTTTGAGAAGTACGCGAGCGGCATGACGACACTTGATGCGCTGACATCGTGGCTAGAGAACGCGGGTGTGATGTCAAAAGGAAACCGCCGCGTTCACATCTCGCGCATTTCGTTCATTTTGCAAAATCCTTTTTACTACGGCCACTTCCGCTACGCGGGCGAAGTGTACGAAGGCAATCATTCGCCGCTCATTTCAAAATTTTTGTACGACAAAGCGAACGCGGTTTTGCGCGGGCGTGGCCGGACACTTTCCATAGCGACAGACCCCGCGCCGCTTTGCGGCCTTTTGCGGTGCGGTTTCTGCGGCATGGGCATCACGGCCGAAGTGAAAGAGAAACATCAGAAAAACGGCAATGTTCATCATTACACCTACTATCGCTGTACTCGCAAGAACAAGGCCGTGAAATGCAAAGAAGCGCCGATGCGAAGCGAACTGTTGGATTCGCAACTTTCGGCGCTTCTTGGCGAGTACGCCATGCCGCAAGAATGGATATCGCCCTTGTCGGCGATGCTCGACACAGAAGCGGCTAACGCCTCTAAAACAGCGGCGGAGGCCGTTCAAGAACTGCGGGACAAAGTTTTTGATATTTCTAACAAACTCGAACGTCTTACGGACTTGTACGTTGCCGAAGATATTGAACGTGAGGATTATTTGTCCCGCCGCCGCGCTCTCATGAGCGAGCGCCGGACGATTGAAGAACAAATCGTCCGTCTTGAACGAGCCCCCGCCGCGTGGGTTGAACCTGTGCGAAACTGGATACAAGACGCTTCGCGTCTTGATGAAATAGCAAAATCAGAAGACATTCCCTCCAAAAAATCCCCCCTCCAAAAAGTTTTCGGATTGAACCTCTCAATCCACGCGCGTGAAGCGCGCGGAAACCCCATTCCCCCCTACGCGGCGCTTCGCGCCGCGCGCATTTCGGCCTCTGAAAAGCCGTTGAGTTTGATTCTTGAGCCGACGACCGGGATTGAACCGGTGACCTCGTCCTTCGCTTATACCCCCGTTTCTTTTCTTCTAGTATCGGAGGGCTAGACTGTATCTTTCTGCACGAGGCAGACCCTTGTCAGTCGTTCGGGCGCGAATGCGCCACGGTCTTGCCCGCTAGGTCGGGGATTAACCGTTATTCGGGATTCATGTATACGTTGCCGAGTACATGGGCAGGGCATGCGGCCCACCAAGGACGTGCTCTACCAACTGAGCTACGTCGGCTAATGAGGAACAGTATGAGAATACTACGTATTCTCATATTTTCCGAATGACGCCGACGAAAACTGTGCTTACGTCGGCCTATTTCATCGACTCGTCGTCGATGGCACGGCAGATAATATCACGCGAGCGGGAACCCGCGAAGCTCCGCAATGAGCGGCTGAATTGATTGCTCCGTAATGTCATCGGGCGCAATATTCGCTTCCGCAAATATTTGGCGCTCTATCTCGCGCGCCGAAGCGACGATTGATTCCCATTCGCTTTCATCCCGATGTTCCCCGGGATGTTTGTTCTCAAAACGCGTCTTTCCTTCCGCAATGCGTGCGTCCATCGGGATAACGCCATGCGGACCGGTGCGCATGTCGCCGTACTCGACCAGTTTCAGTTCATACGAAGAACTTTCCTGAATGACCGGCAACCGGGAGAAGCCGATGTCGTCTATCAGGCGGATGACGGTGTCCGGCAGGTGAAGTTCGCGGGCAATCGCGACGTTCGCGACATGAGTATTTCCACCATACGTCTTCACAAAATCATTCTTGACGAATTGCCAGTGTGCGACTCCTTCGGGTTCGCAAAATTCCGGGAACAGCGATAGGTCGGACTTGATGATGTTGCCCATGTCGTGGAAGAGGCAGGCGAGGACGACCGTATGCGTATCCACATCGCGCGTGAGGTTGTCGCACAGGGTCTTTGCGACCGCGGCGACACGCAGCTGATGCAATTGGAGCGCCGGCATGATGCGGTATGCGTCATATATTTCCTGTGCTGTTTTCATACAACTATATAAAAAGTGACGCTATTGTTGCGATGCCGACGATGCTCATCGCGACGGTGATAATGATGCCGAGCACATTGGAGAAGAAACCATTAGTGCGGTTGCCGAGAATGCGGGAGTTGTTGCCGATGAAAAGAATGATGATGAGAAGCGGCGGCGCGAGGACTCCGTTGAGCATCGCGGCGTAGTACAAGAGCGTGATGGCGGGAATGTCACTGAAATTCACAAAAAGGCCGGCGAGTGTGGCAAGCGCGATGACGATGTAAAATCCGGCGGCCTGACCGAAGCGCTTCCCCAGTCCTTCTTTCCACCCGAACGCCTCCGCAACCGCATAGCCGGCGGAGCCGGCGAGAATCGGAATCGCAAGCAATCCAGTCGCGACGATACCGAGCGCGAAGAGCAAAAAGGCGAAATCGCCCGCGACCGGCCGGAGCGCTTCGGCGGCATCGGAGGCCGTCGCGATACCGGTCGTCCCCGCGACACCGACCGTGCCCGCGACCGTGAGAATGATGAAAAACGTGATGACGTTGGAAAAAAGCATGCCGATGATGGTATCGGCGCGCATCTTCCGTACGTCGGACGAAAATATTTTGGGCACGCCCTTCCCCATCCAGCGGAGCTTGTGATGCACTAGCTCTTCCTCCACCTCCTCATCTGCCTGCCAGAAGAAGAGGTACGGTGAGATAGTCGTGCCGAGAAATGCCGCGATGTTGAACAGGAATTCGCGCGAGAATTCGATATGCGGCGTGACGAGCGCCTTGAATACAACCGGCCAGTTTTCCGTCACGAAAAGCGCGGTGATTATGTATGCGATGAGCGCAAGTGCGAGATACTTGAGAAAGCGGGCATAACGCGGATACGGGACGAATATCTGGAGCAAAAGCGTGAAAGCAGTGATGCCGCACAAAAGGCCGGCAAAAGAAACCGGCACGAGGAGCTGCAAAGAGGCCGCCATCGCACCGAGGTCCGCGCCGATGTTGATGACATTGGCTGCGATGAGTAAGAGCACGGCGATAGCGAGCACCCGCCGTGAATAGTATTTTCTGATTACGCCGGCGAGCCCCTTACCGGTGACGAGGCCGATGCGACCGCACATCTCCTGCACCGCAACCATAAACGGGTACGAGAAAAGCACGAGCCACAATTGTCCCAAGCCAAACATCGCTCCCGTCTGGCTGTATGTCGCGATGCCCGACGGGTCGTCATCAGCCGCTCCGGTGACGAATCCCGGCCCGAGCAATTTCCAAAAACGTTTCAGGCTTTTGCCCATGAAAGAAATCAACTGCTGCGGAACGCTCGTTTACCACTTTCTTCGGAAGCAACTTCGCTAAATCCCGAGTCTCCAAGTAGCCGCGCCGTACTCGAGATATCTGCATCGACAAAGACGGTAACCGGCCCTTTTTCTTTCGAATATGCTCTGATTTCCTGTACGAGCGCTGGCAGTGTTTCTCGATTACCTTGCATAACTTTTACCTTCAGACCATCTTTGCCTTTCTCTACACCAGCGATGCCGATGATGCTGCCATCATCTCCTTTTATAACGAGTTTTTTGACATCTTCGTTTTTCTTGAGCTCATGTAATGCCTCTGCATCCTCTTTTGCTTCTCCCGTAATGAATGCCATGAAACCCCCCGTATGTCCAAGTAGATTCGGGAGCCCTTTAATTTGCTCCAGCTGCTCGCCGTCTATCGAATCCAGTCGCTCAACGGCGCGTGCTTGTACTACGGGCTTAATACTGTCGGGATTGGACCAGAACATATACCAATATCGTAACACGTACTTGCATTCACTTTGCGCGAGTGACGGGACTCGGCCACGGTCACTAATTCGCTTCGCTCATAAGTGCCGCCGGCCCGGCCTCAGCGCTTTATCGTCCACAGGACGCGCACTTCCGGCCTTCGAGTCCCGTCTTGCTGAAAGCAAACCAAAAGGCCACCCGAAGGTGACCTTTTGGCTCGCTAGCGCGAGTGACGGGACTCGAACCCGCAGCCTCTCCCGTGACAGGGGAGTGCTCTAACCAATTGAGCTACACCCGCAAATGAGCAGCAAAATGAGAATATCTCATATTCTCATTTTCTGCGAATGCCGCGGGTGAAAGCTCACGCTTACGACCCGCAAATGAGGAACGAAATGAGAATATACCATAATTCTCAATTCTTCCGAGTGTCGGGGGTGGGAATCGAACCCACGACCTAGCGCTTATGAAACGCTCGCTCTAACCGACTGAGCTACCCCGACAAGTGAGGAACAAAGTGAGAATACAACATATTCTCACTTTTTCCGAGCGCCGTCGGTGAACGAGCGGCGCGACTACCCCGACAATAACGAAAACTATACTTGTTTTTAAAAAAACGGCTAGTACACTCGTCGTATGTGGAGCACCATAATGGCTGTTAACTCGTTCGCGGTCTGGCCGGCCGCGGTCATATTCCTCATCTACGCCACCGGACACAGCATTATTTACTGGCAGTGGAAACTCTTCGTTATCGCACTCATTGTATTCGTCATCGCGACGATAGTACAGGTCGTGCTCGGCATCCTCGCGGAATGAGTTCGATTGCGACGAACGGCCGTTTGTAGTAGGATGTTCCCACTATAGCGGGGTGGAGCAGTAGTAGCTCGCCAGGCTCATAACCTGGAGGTCGGGGGTGCAAGTCCCTCCCCCGCAACAAGAAACGAAACGCCCGCTTACGCGGGCGTTTCGTTTGCGGGGAGAAAGACGCCTTCGCGTCTTTCGTGAGGGACTTGCAAGGCGGAGCGATGACGCGCGAGTACGCGCGACCGCGAGCCGGGGTCGAGAAAATTCAAGCTCGACGGAGCTTGAATTATTCGTGACCTAGTCCCGCATGCTGCAACGGCGAGAAATGTTCTTGGCCAAGTCCCTACCCCACAAATCTGAACTCGCGGAACACCTGCCCGTAGAGCCCGATAACGCGGCGCGCTTCGTGTGCAGAGAGTGATTGCAACGAGCCTTGGTGCGCGATCGAGTTGCGTACACGATGCGCTTCCCACGCGAGATCGATAGACTGAAATTGTGCGCGGCCCGCTTGCTTCATTTTGTCGGCCATCGTCTCGCCGCGATACCCGAGCACATCGAGCAATTCGTTGAGCATCATGTCGGCTTCGAGTATCGCAAGGCGCCAGCTTTTCTCGTCGTCGGAGTGTGCGCGCTCGAGAATGTGATTCCAGCGGAGCTGGGATTTGGGCACGTCTTTCGCCGCAATGGTAGCGCCGGCGGCCTGCGCCTTCGCCCACTCGTGCTGTCGTATCTGCCAGACCCGTACGAGGCAATAGATGACGGCCGCAGAAAGCAGGAGTGATATGACGACCGCGATGGCGACCCATACTGCCCAATTGTGGAACAAACCGTCGTACGCCGCCTTTGATGCCGTGCTTTGGAGAAAATTGGCCACGTCCGCGGTGGTGACGGGCTCGGTAATCGGCTTGGTGATGATTGAAGAAGCGACGTACCCCGGCCCGGCGGTACCCGCGATGATTTCCACTGTCCCCGGTATCCAACGCAGGGCGATGTCACTCACCGAGCGGAGTGCCCAGAAAAAACCGCCTGTGATTGAAGGGTCGCCTTCCATCCCGTTAGAGGCAGGTCGCGGTCACACCGCGCACCATGCGATTACGCTCTCGAATATATGTTCGACCTATCATTGTAAATTGGACCCCAAAAGCGACCGCGGCCTCTAACGGGATTCCATGCGAAAAGTATAGCACTAGGTTCTAGGTGCTAGGGACTAGGTTCTAGGGAAATTCAGGAAATGCTTTAGACATCCGCTCCAATTTTGAACAGAGTCTCCTCTCCCCCATGCGGTGCGATGAGCTGGAACCCGACGGGAAGATTCTTCCCGTCGCGCTCAACAGTGCCACTTGGTATCGAGATGGCCGGCACACCGGCGAGGTTCGCCGTAACACTGAAGATATCTTCGAGATACATCGCAAGGGGGTCACTCGCTTTCTCGCCGATGCGAAATGCGGGGCCGGGAGCCGTTGGCATCGCCACCGCGTCAACGGACTGGAACGCACGGGCGAAATCGGCACGGATAAGCTCACGCACCGAGCGCGCTTTGCGGTAGTACGCATCTGCATAGCCGGATGAGAGGACGAACGTGCCGATGAGCGTGCGCCGGCGCACTTCCGGCCCGAAACCGGAACCACGCGTCTTCGTGTAGACCTCGCCAATCGTGTCTGCGGGGACCGAGAGTCCGTAGCGAATGCCGTCGTAGCGGGCGAGATTTGTGGAAACTTCTGCGGGGCAAATGACGTAGTACACGGGGAGCGCGTACGGAAGATTCGGCATGTCCACGTCACGTATCTCATATCCGGCATTTTTGAGTATATCGAGCGTCGCATTGAAGCGAGCAAGCACATCTTCGTCGACTCCCTTGGAAATGAATGCGCGCGGCACGCCGATAACGCGCTTGAACGGATGTTGCGGGTAGAAATTCTCCGGCGACGACGTGCTGTCATTCACATCGTACCCGCGGATTGCGTCAAAAAGAATCTGCGCATCGGAAACGGTTCTCGCAAGCGGACCGATTTGGTCGAGACTGCTTCCCATTGGCATGAGTCCGAAGCGAGAGACCGCGCCGTACGTTGGCTTGAGCCCTACCAGCCCGCAGTGGGAGGCGGGCTGACGGATAGAGCCCCCCGTGTCGGAACCGAGTGCCCCGAGGGCGAGACCGGCGGCGACCGCCGCCGCCGAGCCGCCCGACGAACCGCCTGGTACGCGGGAGAGGTCGTGAGGATTTTTTGTGACGCCATACGCGGAATTTTCTGTGGAACTTCCCATGGCAAACTCATCCATGTTGGTGCGACCCAGAAACACGGCGCCTTGTGCCTTGAGCTTGGCGATTGCCGTCGCGTCGTATGAGGCAACATAGTTCTCAAGTATTTTCGACGCCGAGCTTGCCACGCGCCCCTCCACCAACAAATTATCCTTAAGCGCGAGCGGAATGCCAGTGAGCGGCTTCTGCTTCCCCGCCGCGATGAGCACATCGGCCGCTTTTGCCTCTTCTCGAGCAGAACCGGTCCACACTTCGAGATAGGCGTGAATGTCTTTATCTTTTTTTGCGATAGCGTCGAGGTACGCGTTCGTCAGCTCAAGCGCCGAATATTCCTTGGCATTGAGCGCACGGCGAGCTTCTGCGATGGTCAGTGTGGAGATGTCCATACTATTTTTTACCCTTCCGTGACAACACTTGCTTCACAGCAACTCTGTTACCTTCTCGCGACGGCGCAGCAGCAAGCAAGGTCTCGGTATATTTCCCGCTCTCAATGGGGTTCTCATCAGCGCGCATGACATTGCGCAGACTTTTGGTCTCGGAGACGCCGGACACATCGGCTTTTTGTATTGCCTCAACGAACTTCAAGATTTCCGGGATTTCCTTTTCGAGTTTCGCCACTTCAGCGTCGGAAACCTCAAGCCGCGCGAGTTTCGCAAGCGCAACGATATCCACCTTGTCACTCATATCCGCATACTATACGCGCGATTTCGTATTAAAAGAAGTGTGGGTTATTCGTGAGAACCCTCAGTTGCCATACCAAATTGAGCAATAATAGCTTTTTTCAAATCCTCACCCTCTAAGCCCTCTTTCGCAGCATCCTGAATTGTTCTTACCACTTGATGAAAATTATTGATATTTACGTCTTTAAAGGAAACGGCACCCGCCTTCGCCGCATCCGCTTGGACACCATATGTAATTTCTCTTATGCCGTGATCGTCAGCAGGATTATTTGAAAGTAGAAAAACAGGAATCCCTCTATCGGTATACTCTTGGATAAATGGGTTCAAACTTTCCGGAGTTCCACCACTCGCATACGCTATGAGCAATAGTGCTTTGGGATTTGCTCTCAAGTGCGCGTGAAAATTCAAACGAGCGCCATCAGTGCTAGCGAGAGCCGGGGTCACTTCAAGAACGGCCACATAAGGAACTTCTGGTGTTTGTTCAAATCCTTCTGGCTTTCCCATAAATATACCTTTATCCTAGCATTTCTAGGAATTTACTTTCTGTCAATATTTCGACTCCCAACCGTCGCGCCTTGTCGAGTTTTGAGCCCGCTTCCCCTCCCGCGACGACATAGGTCGTCTTTTTAGATACCGAGCCCGAGACGTCGCCGCCGAGCCGGCGGATTTTGTCTTTCGCTTCGTCGCGCGACATACTCTCGAGTGAGCCGGTGAGGACGAATGTTTTTCCGGAAAGCTTTAGCTCTCCGCCTTGAGCTTGTCGAAGGGCTGGACTTTTTATCGTGAGAACTTCCTTGAGCCGCGCGACGAGGTCTTTGTGCCGCTTTTCGGCGAACCATTCCACCACATCTTTTGCGACAACGGGCCCGATACCGTTTATCTTCGACAATTCCGCTTCGGTGGCTTTCGCAAGCGCGTCTATCGTCCGGAATTTGTCGGCAAGCAGAATGGCGGTCTCCTCCCCCACCTGCGGAATGGAGAGGCCGACAAGCAGGCGCGCGAGCTCGACTCGGCGCTTTTTCTGGATTGAGGCGACAAGTTTCTTGGCGGAAATGTCTGCGAAGCCTTCGAGCGTCAGCAAGTCGCCTTCGGTAAGCGTGAACAGTTCGTCGTAGTGCTGGACGAGACCTTTTTCGAGAAGCTGGTCGACAGTCGCAGGGCCGAAGCCTTCGATATCGAGCGCGTGCTTGCCCACAAAATTGTGAAAACGGCGCCGGATGACCGCAAAAGAATTCTTGTTCACACAGCGCCATGCCGCGGTACCCGGCACGCGCTCGATGCGCCCATCACCGCCGCACTCAGGCACGCTGTTCGGCCATTTGAATTCGCGTTCCTTGCCGGTGCGCAATTCAGTGAGCGTGCGTACGATGTCGGGAATGACGTCGCCGGCTTTCTGCAGAATGACCGTGTCTCCGATGCGTACGTCGAGGCGCTTGATTTCGTCTTCGTTGTGCAGTGTCGCGCGCGAGACGACGGTGCCGGCGACGGCAACAGGCTTCAGGTGCGCGACCGGCGTGAGCACTCCGGTGCGTCCGACCTGCAGGACAATGTCCTCCACGACCGTCGTCACCTGCTCCGCGGGAAATTTGAACGCAATGGCCGAGCGCGGCGCTTTCCCCGTATAGCCGAGCGTCTCTTCAAGCGAGCGCTCGTTGACCTTTACGACAATGCCGTCTATCCAATACTCCTGATGCCGGCCCTTCCCCTTCCACGTTTCCCAGAAATCCACAGCCTCACCAATATTTCCGGCGACAATGTAGTTCGGATTCACCTTGAAACCGAGTTCGCGCAGATAGTCCAGCTCTTCGGCCTGCGTCTTGGGAAACTGCTCGGACGTCGCCGCGACGTCGTATATAAACACATCGAGTTTGCGAGATGCGGCGACGCGCGGGTCGAGCTGGCGGATGGAACCGGCGGCGACGTTGCGGGGATTGGCATAGAGCGGTTTACCGGCTTTTTCTTGCGCCCTGTTGAGGGCTTCAAGGTTCTTCGAGCTCATCCACACCTCCCCCTCAACGACGATATCTACAGGCCGCGGGAGCGAGAGCGGCACGCTCTCTATCGTCTTGATGTTTTGCGTGACGTCTTCGCCCACGACGCCGTCGCCGCGCGTCGCCGCGGTTTTGAGTATCCCCTTTTCGTACGTGAAAACTATTTTGAGGCCGTCTATCTTGAGCTCGCACACATAGGTGGGGTGCACATTCTCTCCCGCCGACTTTCCTCCGGAGGAGGATCCGCCTTTGGCGGAGAGAAAACGCTTCACGCGCGCGTCGAACTCGCGCAATTCATCCGGAGAGAACGCGTCGTTGAACGACCACTGCGCGACCGTGTGCCGCACCTTCTTGAACCCCGGCAGGGGTTTGCCTGCGACACGCTGAGACGGCGAATCGGGCGCGATAAGCTCCGGATACCTCCCCTCGAGCTCGGTCAGTTCATGCTTGAGCGAATCCAGCGCCGCTTGGCTGATTTCCTCCTTGTCGTAGACGTGGTAGAGGGTACGGTAGCGGTTTACCGCCGCTTTGAGCTTTTCGTAGTGGGTGCGGATGTCTTTTGGGACAGACATTGCGTCATGATACCCAATCTAGTAGTGTAATTCCACCGAGCGCTGGAGTGTACGCGCACTCGTCGTTGTCGCCTCGCACGATGTCGAATACCCATCGGCGTGAATAACGGTGAACGGATTGGAGTCCCCTTTTGTCACCGTCACATAGGTGCAATACCCTCTGTCGTCCGAAGTACCCGCTACGCCGTCTCCGTTGACGAAGAGATTGAGGTTGAACGCGACCGTATACGGAAGCGGTGTGCCCTGCGCCGGTGCGGGCGCGTTCAGAAGCTTGCCGTCGCATACCGGTGCCGTCGCGGGCGTTGTGGTGGAAAACGCATTAAAACGCAAATCCCAATACAGCGCACACTCCGCTCCCGTGTCGGCCGCATAAAAGGCAAACTGCGAATCACGGCTCAAGGATGAAAGGATGACCTGCTTCTGCGCGATAAGAAATATTGAGCTCCCGAGCGAGAGCACTATCGACGAGACCAGCGCCGCGAGCAGCAGCGTAAATCCCCGGCTAGTTCTGAGTTTTGAGTGTTTAGTTTTGAGCAGGAATGCAAAAGTAGAGAAATGCTTTTCTAAAAACTGACAACTAAGAACTAAGAACTGTTTTCTCATATTATTGTGCGGCGGAGCCGTCGTTTACCCACCGGTACAGGTCGTCATAGATGGTGAACGAGCGCGTCTGCTGTGAGGCGGTCGGCCACGTCACCGTCACCGTCACGCGCATCTCGTCCGACGGTGTCGAGTTGCAGGTGTATGCCGGGGTGGGTTGGATATAACACGCGCGGAGAATGCGTTTGAAATATGTCGGGGTCCATTGCGGGTCGTAGCCGTACAGAGTGGCACTGCCATCCACCTGAAGATACGGGCAGCCGGCCTCTCCGCATGTATCCATGGACTGTGCAAGGTCGGTGACGCGCGAATCGATGATGAAATCCTGATTGACGGGAATGCCCGCGCCTTCGACACCGAACAGATTGATGCCGGCGGCGCTCGCACTTTGCGATATCAGCAGTACCTGCCCGTCGCGGAACGCGCGGACGGCTTCGAGTCCTTCTTGTGCGAGATTGAATGCGGTCACCTGGTCGCGGGCGTAGTAGGCGGCGGTAAGGCTCTGCGAGGTGAGCGACATCGGCGCGACGATTGCGATTGCAAGCAGAGAAATGGCGACGAGTGTCTCGATGAGGGTAAAGCCGGAGGTGGTTTTGAGTTTTGAGTTTTGAGTTTTGAGCACAAATACAAAATCTCTGACCTGTCCCGCTAAAAACTGAAAACTAGCAACTAAAAACTGATGCATCATATATCAAGCAGGCGCTGTACGGCAGTAGCCTGTATGTGGAACGTCGTATGTATCGTCGCTTTCGTGGCGCCCGCCCTTCCCTTGATGTCCATGAGTACCTTCGGCTGTATGTCGTCCGGTGTGCACGAGTATCCTGCCCGGGCCGGACACGAACCGGTCACGAAAAACTTCACGCTGTCTATGGAAACCTCCGGAGCAGTAATGGCTATGCCCTGCAGACCGTCTGTCGAACGGTACAGTCGCCCCACGGCCTTACCGCCGATGGTGTCGGACTGATAGTAATACGAGGTGGGAGGTATGTTCCCGTCCATGTCGCAATTCGTACCCTGCGCCGAACAGTCATGGAACGGTTCGAACTGGAAAAACGACTCACCGGGATACACGCAGTCGCGAGGTGACGGCAAACCCGACGTGACTGACTGGTCTGTACCGCAGTGATAGTTGGTGCCCATGCGAATCGAGCGCACCATGCCGTCGACCGCCACGTTGAGGTTGTTCATGACCGACTGGATGGCCTGCGCCTTCTTGTTGGCGTCCACAAGAGAAAGAAGCGCGGCAACACAAATAATCATCACGACCGCGAACAGGCCGACCGAGACAATCATCTCGATGAGCGTAAATCCGCGAGACAGCTTATAGGTTTTAGGTTTTAGGGAATAGTGACGCATCACAAATATTGTACCCATTGCTTTTACTATTCCCTGTAACCTATTCCCTATTCCCTGCATATTATTGTACGGATATCTGCCCGTTGGCATACACGGTAATCCGCCTCGTGTCGCCGCGCGGCGAGCTCACCGTGATGGTGGCGGATTCGTAGAGACTGCCCGCTCCGGATATCCTGATATACGCATCGGGCTCCGGGCGCTGGAATGTGATGTCGAGAGCCGACGCCTGCGCGCACGTCTCGCTCCCCGCCGCATTCGCGCAGAGATTGCTGACGGTATACCCTTGCGCCACCTTCGTGGACTGGACGAGCTCTCCGGAGTCGTAGAGACCGTTTTTGTTGACGGCGTCGGCAAAAAGGACATACAGAGACTGTGCACCTCCGGCACTCGGCGTGAAGTGCACACCGTAGGCGGCCCCAAACGCGCCGTTGAATCGCTGTACCGAAATACCGTACACTTGCGCCTGCCGGAGAGAGAGCGCCATGTCGTATGCGAGATTTTCCAAAAGCACCGCTCCCCCGAATTTGTTGTTGTTGACGAGCACGAGTCCGGAGATTATCGCAATAATGCCGGTCACGACCATCAATTCGATGAGGGTGAAGCCCCGGGATAGGTTATAGGTTTTAGGTTTTAGGGAGTAGCGACGCATTGCAAATATTGTACCCGTTGCTTTTACTATTCCCTGTAACCTATTCCCTATTCCCTGTTTTATAATCATAGCGGTAGCGGTATGTGGTAGAGCAGTGAAAACCATACGAATATGCAGCTCCCAACGAGGAACGGCCCGAACGGCACTTCGCTCTTCATTGTAAATCGCGCCGACTGTCTGTTCAATCGCGCTATCCCCTGCCCGCGCCCGAACACCCGGTCGCGCAGGCGGGCCGTTTTGCCTGCAAACCGCACGATGTACGGTAGCGGCAGGAGGATTAAGACGCTCACGAGCGCGCCGATGATGAAAGAAAAAAATACGGCCCACACCCCCCAGAGCGGCCCCAGAAGCCAGCCTATCCCGAGCGCGAGCTTCGGGTCCCCGAGTCCCATCCATGCGCCTTTCGAGAACAGCCACAGCAAAAAAAGCGGCAACGCCGCGGCCGGCCCCGCGAGAAGGAGGAGCGCGGTGCCGAAGCCGGCCGGAACGGGAAATATGAATTGGTACACAAGCGTGAGCCCGGCAAACGAATACACCCATTCGTCCGGAATGATGGTATGCCTGATGTCGTACACCGCAATCACGATGAGGAGCCCCAGTAATGGCAGTGCGCCGATGCGCGGGAGCAGACCCATCGGTGCCGCTCCCATCAGCGCGAAGAGACAGGCAGTCCCCGCCTCCACCAGCGGATACTGCATCGAGATGCGGCTCCCGCAGGAGCGGCACCGACCACGCAGGGCAAGCCACGAAAAGACCGGCACCATGTCGTACCACGGCAGTTGCACGCCGCATGACATGCAGGCGCTTCTTCCGCCGAGGCTCTTCGCTCCGCGCCGTACAATGACCACGTTGAGAAAACTTCCCGCGATGAGGCCGAAAATACCGAACGCGAGAGCATCCATACGCAAAGTATCGCACGAAAAAACACCCCCTATATCGACTTCGTCGATCGGGCGAACAAAAAACTCCCTAGGGAGTTTTTTGTTTTAGCCGGCGGTGTTTTTTCGTGCTTCGAGACAAGAAACTTTTGCTTTCAGGAGTTACGGACGACGTAGGGCGAGTGAAGCGCGCAAGCGTGGCTTGCGCGCTTCCGAGCCGAGGAGTCCGAAAACCGGCACCGGTTTACGACTTCGCGTCGTAGCAGGCGATACCCGCATCCCCCGTGGCACAGCGCACGGCAGGAGAGGGCGCGCCGGCCGGCAGAGCATCGGCACCGCTGAAGTCGGCCGCCGGACCTCCGGAGCAGATAGCGTAGCCGGTCGGTACCGCGACTACATCGGAATCCGAGGAGAGCACGGAGTTGGTGGAGACCTCAAGCGAAGCACCGATGTGGTAGCTACTGCAGATACCGGTGGCACCCGTGACTTGGTACGGTGTATACGAGTAGTTGGTATTACCCGTCGGGTCTTTCGGAACAACGGCGATATAGCCGGGGGTCGTCAATTGCGTCCCGCTAATTGCCACAGGGTATGTGCTGTTGGCATCGTAGTAGAGTTCGAGCGCGAGCTGCAGCTGTTTGACGTCGGAAATACGCTTGGCATCACGGCCTTTTTGTCTCGCCGAATTGAGACTGGCCAACACCACCGAGGAGAGGATGCCGATGATTGCAATGACCACCAGAAGCTCAATCAGTGTGAAGCCGCGCAGAGAAGTATGGTCACGTCGAATACATTGCGTCATATAATTGCTTTTCGCGTTTGCTCTAATAAGTACGCTCATTGTATACCCCACCCTCCCGGAATGCACCTGTCGTGTGGATAACGGCCGAGCAGTCAATAGGCAGTAGAACGTAGCTCGTAGAGAAGATGCCCCGGATGCATCAAGTGTCGTATTTTCTACGTTCTACGTACTAAAGACTACTCTCACCTGTTAAAAGCTGGAAGCGAGGTTGTAAATCGGAATAAGCACCGAAGCAAGCAGTACGGATACGCCCACTGCGAGCGCCACAATCATTATCGGCTCGATAAGGTCGACCATGGTGTCGACAGCGTTGTTCACCTCGCGCCGGTAGTAGCGCGCCATCGTCTCGAGAATCGTACCCATGTTTCCTGTCTCTTCGCCTATCTTCATCATGGCGACCATGATGCCCGGAATTTCGTTGTGCTTACGCAGAGCCTCGGAAACTGGGAGACCGGCCTTTACGTCGAGCGCGGCATTGTTGAGCACCTTCTCATAAGTCGGGTCTTCGACGACGTTCGCAGTGATTTCGAGACCGCGCAGCACCTGAATACCGCTCCGGAGCATCGTCGAGAGGTTGTCGGCGATGCGTGAGAGATAAATCTTCTGGTAAATGCCGCCGACGACCGGAAGCTCGAGTCGTGCGCGCGAGAAAAGTTCGGCTCCCGGCTTGGTGCGTCCGTACCGTATCAGAAAGACGCCGCCGAGACCGAGCAAGATGAGAATGAGCAGGATGTAGTGTTGCAAGAAGATGCTCGTACCGATGACGACGCGCGTATAGATGGGAATCGCCTGTCCGGAGCCGCTGAGCATGTCAGCAAGACGCGGAATGACGAGCGTCATCATGAGCCCCATCACCGTGACAAACGTGCCCATGATGAACGCCGGATAGATGAGTGCGTTTTTGGCTTTTTGCGTTATTTCATAGTTGCGGTCGAGGTAATCGGCGAGGAATGAAAATGTTTCGTCGAGCTTCCCCGACTCCTCGCCGGAGCGCACCATGTTGACATAGAAGGCCGAGAAGATTTTCGGATGTCTCGATAGCGCAGCGGAGATGGAACTGCCGCTCTGGATGTCGTTGCCTATTTCGGTAAGTTTCTCAGCGAGAGTCGGCGTGCGTGCCTCGGCCGCGAGCAACCGGAAAGCGCGCAAGGCGGACACTTGCGCTTCGAACAGCGTCGTAATCTGGCGGCTCAACATCACGACGTCGGCGTTGGTGACGCGGTCGAAGAACGAAATACCGCCTCCGAACATGGATTTCTCCACGGGAGCAACGAACGAGACGACGAGCCCGCGGCGCTGTAGAGCGGTGATGGCGACGTCCATCGACACCGCGTCGATGGTGCCCTGCCGCTCGTGACCGTCGCTATCCAGTGCGGTGTAATTGAATACGGCCATGACTAGAGGAGTTTATCGAGCACATTTGGATTCAGCGAATACTGATAGGCGGTTTCGGTGGTTATCTCGCCGCGGGCGACCAGCTCCGCGAGCGAACGGTTCATGTCTATCATGCCGTCCTGCATGCCCGTCTCTATGACGGTCTGTATCTCGTGCGTGCGTTTCTCGCGAATGAGATTGGCGACGGCTTTGTTGTTGACGAGCAGTTCGCACACCGGAATAAGGCCGCCGGATACGCGCGGGACGAGCCGCTGGGAGAAAATGCCGGCAAGCGAAGCCGCGAGCTGAAGACGTATCTGCTCCTGTTGGCCCGCAGAGAAAATATCGATGATGCGGTCGATGGTCTGCGCGGCGTTGTTGGTATGCAAGGTCGAGAGGACGAGATGGCCGGTCTCGGCGGCGGTCACGGCCGCGGCGGTGGTCTCCGGGTCGCGCATTTCGCCGACCAGGAGTACGTCGATATCCTGACGGAAAGCCGAAGTAAGCGCGGTCGCAAAATCTTTGGTATCGATGCGCACCTCGCGCTGGTCGATGAGCGATTGCTTCGGCTCAAAGACATATTCAATCGGGTCTTCGATGGTCACGATGTGCTCCATGCGCTCGGTATTGATGAGCTCGATGAGTGCCGCGAGTGTCGTGGTCTTCCCCTGCCCCACAGGACCGACGACGAGGAAAAATCCCTGTGAGCGGCGCGCGAAGCTGGTGAGCACCTCGGGCAGGTTGAGCTCGGCGATGGTGCGGATGACTTTCGGTATCAGGCGCAGTGCAATCGAGACAGAGCCGCGCTGATAGAACGCATTGCCGCGGAAACGGAATCCGTCGTCGGTCTCGTATGCAAAATCGACTTCCTGCTCGGCGAGAAACCGCTTCTCCTGTTCGGCGGTGAGCATCACATGCAGAAAGCCGAGTGTGTCTTCCGGTTTGAGAATGTCTTCTTTGAGCATCGGCGTGAGCGAGCCCGCGACGCGCACGGTCGGATGCGCACCGGTGGAGAAGTGCAAATCGGACGCCCCCTCGTGCACGACGACGTTGATATATTTCTTAAGTGTTGCGGCGTACTCCATACCTCCATTATGCGCTCACTCTCCCCGAAAGTGCAGTGTTTACCGTGTTGACAACTTCGGACGGGATAAGGGTCGCCTTCACGAGGAACTGGTCGGCGCCGAGCTCAATCGCTTTTTGCTTCTCCGCGTCGGTGCTCTGATTGGTAAGCGCGAGCTTAATCGCACTTTTCGCAAGACCCTCCTTGGCGAGGATTTGCAGGAATTCAAAGCCGTCGCATTCCGGCATCGTGAGGTCAAACAATATCGCGTCGGGCGCGAATCCCGCCTTGAGTGCCGCGATAGCGTCGTGTCCCGAAAGACACGCCTGTACGCTGTAGCCATCTTGTACGAATTTCATGCTGTACATGTCGAGCAGGAATTTGTCGTCGTCCACGAGGAGAATGTTGCCGGTGTGGCTCATCCCGTTAGAAGCAGGACGCGGACAGATGCCCCGCGCCTCCTCGGCTAACTTCTGCTAATGTCGACCGTTCCGATATGTTCATATGTTTTGTGCGGTGCGTCCGCGGCTTCTAACGGGACTCATACGGTTGTATCTTCGGTTGCTTGGGGCGTTTCGGGCGATTTGGGCGCAGCTACGACATCATCATCGCCAGCGAGCATCACGGCGCTTAGCGTATTCACTTCGGAGAACGGTACCTTCTTGTTGAACACCTTTATCATAGCATCCTCGCGCATCGTGAGCATGCCCTCGGAGCGGGCAACAGCCCACAATTTTGACTCGACGGGGTTTTCCAGAATGATTTTCTCTATCGCCGGAGACATTTCCATCACTTCGAAGACCGCCGCGCGTCCGCGCATACCCGTAGGCGACGTCTGGGTCCGCTGGGCCTCGTAGGCTATTTTCGGGACCGCAAAACGGAATTCTTTGGGGAGAGATTCGAGTTGTGTTTCGATATTTTTCCGGTCGCTTGCGGATATTTCAAATTCCTTCTCCGCCCCCGGAGCAAACGTGCGCACGAGACGCTGTGCGATACTCGCGATAAGAACGGGTGGGATGAGGTAGGGTTCGACGCCCATGTCGATGAGACGTGCGACGGTGCCGACGGCGTCGTTGGTGTGAATGGTCGACAGCACAAGGTGGCCGGTGAGCGCGGCCTGAATGGCGAGCTTTGCCGTCTCGCCGTCGCGAATCTCGCCCACCATGATGACATCGGGGTCCTGACGCAGGGTCGTGCGCAAGCCGGAAGCAAAGGTGTAACCGATTTCCGGATGCACCTGCGATTGGATGATGCCGTCGACGAAATATTCGATCGGGTCTTCGAGCGAAAGGACGTTTTTGTGCTCGCGGTCGAGCTCACTGAGCATCGAGTAGAGCGTCGTCGATTTACCGCTACCCGTCGGACCTGAGATGAGGATGAGTCCGTGCGGCTGGCGGATGGCGTTGCGCATGATTTTGAGATTGCGCTCTGTGAGTCCGATTTGGTCGAGCGGGATGAATCCCTGCACGCGGTCGAGGATACGGATGACGACTTTCTCGCCGTTGTACGAGGGGAACGTCGAGACACGGAAGTCGATTTGCCTGCCGTCGATGGAAGCGGAAAAGCGACCGTCTTGCGGCTTGCGGCGTTCGTCGAGGCGGATGCTCGAGAGCACCTTGATACGCGCGACGATGGCGCGATGCGTCTGGAGCGGCAAGACGACAGAGGTATGCAGTTCGCCGTCGACGCGGTAGCGCACACGCACGCCGCTGGGCAGAGGCTCGATGTGCACGTCGGATGCCTTGCCGTCGATGGCGTAGCGCAAAATGGTGGAGACGATTTTTATCGCGGGCGCGTCTTCCTGTATATTGTCGCTCTTTTTCTGGTCGGCGCCGATGGAAGGGTCTTCGAGGTCGAGCGTCGTCGCTTCTTCGCCGGTTTTCGGCACCGGGTTTGCGGAACTCTCCGTCTGAAGGTCCGATACCGCCTTCGCCACTTCCCCGCGCAGGCCGCGGTACATCGTGAGTACGCGTGTGAAATCGGCTTCGTCGATGCGGAACACCTTGTACGGTTGTCCGCTCGTCTTCGATATGAAATTGAGCGCGTCTATCGCCTGAATGTTATCGGGGTCGACGAGACCAACCTCGAGAATACCGTCCGCGAGGGCCAGCGGCGCTATCCGGTAGTGCTCGGCGCTCTCCTCCGGTATGGCGCGCAGAACATCGTAGGGTATTTTCGTATCGCCGAGCACGCGCGCAGGAACATCGGAACCCGCGGATTGAGTCGGGGTCACCGCCATACGCTATTTCTTCGGAGCAAATAATTGCGCCGCGTGCGGATTTTCCTGAGTGGTCGTCGCCTTGGAGCGTAGCGGAGCAAACGGGTTTTCGCGTCCGATGGGTTCCGGAACGATGGTCGTGCTGAAATCCTGCAGACTCATGAAGGCGGGGTCGCTGAAGATGCTGCCGTTGAGCGTGACCGCGCGCAGTGCGAGGAGCGTCGTCACGAGCTGCTGGTCGGCGCTGTCGACCGTGGGCGAGCCCGTATCCGAGGTGGTGGTGAGGAGCGGTGCCGGCGCGGCGGATTGTGAGAGCCCGTACCACACGCCAAAGGCGACCAAGAGGACAACGACGGCAAATATGAGCTTATGTTGTTGTATCCATTGCATGTTAGATTTTCTTAGCGAGTACGGGCGAGCTTAGAAACATCTTACACCCGCCTATCTGCCCCTTGCCCAAACGTCGACCGTGTTCCCTCTTTAAAGTCGACCTGTCTGTTGCGGTACCGCTCAACAACGACCAGCTGGCAGATGGGCGGGTAAAGTATCTGTAATTCATTTCATTCATAACAGCTACTTTAGCCAGTAGGTCCGCAGCGTGATGTTGTAGGTATACAGCGGTACCGCCGCATTCCCCTGCGCATTATTGGACCCGCGCGAGATGTTGAGGGAGACCAAATCGACGATACGCAACGACGATTCAAAAGCGGCGAGGAACTGGCGGAAGGTCTCGTAGGACCCTTGTGTGGTGAATTTGATGGTGAGCGAATCGTACGCCTGCTGTGAGGCCCCGATGATGGCGGTCGCGCTCTGCGAACCCTGCGAAGATGCATTTTGGCTCACGACGACGTTTTGAAGCGCCATGCCGTGCTTGCCGGCGAGCGAGTCGATATCGAGAATGAGCCTGACGTTGTCGACATGGTCGGGCAGGAGCTTCTGGAGGCGCTCAATCTGCGCGGGATCGAAGGTGTTGTAACGCGACAGGAGCGATTGCTTGAGCTGCTGCAGCTCGGAAGCTTTGGAGAGCGCCTCATCATACTGCGCAATCTGCGCGTTCTCGGCCTGCACGGAATCGTATGTCGGCTGTGTGTACATGAAGAATATGGCGCCGGCGCCGAGGAGACACAGAACGGCAATAATGGTGCGCATCATATTATTGTGCGGGCTGAGTGGCCGGCTGATACGGCTGCTGTAATGCGCCTTGCGGTTGTTGCTGAGTCGCACTCTGCAAAGCGGGTGAGAACTGCGTACCTGCCGGTTGTTGTTGCCCTGCACCCGCGGCGGAAGCGGCGTTGATGAGCTGTACGTAATTGATGGCCATCGGATTCACGCTCGCGCTGAGAGCGAAGTGCACGCCATCCTGCTGTCGCGAAATATCGGAAAAAATCGGGTTCGTGATGACGCCGTTCTTGGAAAAGAGGTCGGCCTGCAGGGCGATGGAATTGACCGCCTCCGCGAGGCCGTTCATTTTGACGACCATGCGCTGGGGGTCATTTGCCTCGAGGTCGAGCGTCTGGAACGAGACTGTCGTGAGAGTGGATTGCTGGAGCGCGTCAAAAAACGCGATGGGCGCCATGTGCGCGGAAAGAATCGCGGCGGCGGCGCGCATGCGGTCGTCGAGACGGGTCAGTTCCTCGATGAGCGACGGCTCGAACGCCTGCTTCGCACGCTGGAGCTGTTCGACTTTGCTCCCTGCACTCGTTTGCGCATACTGCCCGTAGAGGAACACGGCGCCCGCGAGCGCTCCGGAGGCGACAAGTAATACTATTGAAATGAGAAGGCCGACTTCGGCGAGACCGCCGGCGGAGCGCTTGCCCGGCATAGGCGCCGCCGCAGCATCGTGAGGTATTAGTGACGGTTGTGTGCCTATATCCATATAAATATGCCTAAAAAATCTCAACTGCTTCGTTACGGAGCCTCTGCGACTCACTCACCGTACGCTTGTACGGCTCGTTCGTCGCTTTCTCCGTGCCTCGCATTTGAAGATTTTTATTCATATACACATTAAGAGCGCTTCAACTTCCGCAATCCGAGCCCTACCGGTACCGAAAATGCCGGGCCGATTTCCCGCAGGACGTTGCCCAAAAACGCGGGCGCCTCGGTGCGCGAGAACGGGTCTGCGATGGAGACCTGAGCGCTGAGCTGGGTCTTTGCGACTTCAGCCAAGCCGGGAAGCGATGCGCCGCCGCCGGTGAGAATCACCTGCGATACACTTTTGTTGTATCGCTGCCCGTAGCTCAATAGTACCCGATTGACCTCGCTAAACACACGTGTGAGTGTTGATAACAATGCTTCCTTGATGCGCTCGTTCTCTTCGGCGCTGAACGCGCTCCCCTCGACGAGGCCTCTCTCGCGCTTGATGCGCTCCGCTTTTTCGAATTCCCAGTTCATCGTGCGCATCAGAACCTCGGTCGTCTGCTGGCCGCCGAGCGTCAGGAGGTGCGTCATCCGCACGATGCCGCGCTCCACCACGTACATTTTCGTCGTCGCCGCACCGAGGTCCACCACCATGACAGGCGCCAGTCCGTGACCCAACGTACTACGGACTACGCTGAATATCTCAATCTCGACGAAGTTTGCCGTAAGTCCCGCCGTTTCCATGATGGTCTGATAATCTTTGAGTGTGCTGTTCTGTATCGCGACGAGAAGCACTTCCTGCCCACGCACCGCGGGTGGTTTTTTCTGCTGTAACTGGTCGAACGCGCTGTCCTGCTGTGCTTCGTCGGCGGGAATGACTGACCAGTCGAGCGACACTTCGGAAACGGGTACGGGAATATATTTGCGCGCCTCAATCGGCACGATGCGCTTGAGACTCTCCGCGTCCACTTTGGGCAGGTCGATGACGTTGATGAGGCTCGAGGAAAAAGGAATCGCAATGCCGGCGGTCCTTGCCGTTACATTGGCCTCTTTCATAAGGTCCTGAAGTGCTTGCGCCGTCACTTCGGGCGTAAGCTTCACCACCTTCCCCACCGGCATCTTCGCGTACGGGCCGAGTGCTATCTCGCCGTACGTTTCGAGTATCGCGGTGCCGTGCGAGGAGCGGAGTTGTACGACTTTTATCGAGGACGCACCGATGTCCACGCCCAAGACGGACGCTTCGGCACCCGCACCGCCAAAACTCTTGAACAAATCTCCAAAAGAGAACGCCATTAGAGCAATTATAGCCTATCGAGCGAGCGAAACGTGAACTTGTTCACGTTTCCGAGCGAGGGACGGCTAAACGAGCGAAGCGACTATAGCATCGTTTCGCTTGCACTAGGCGATTTTATCGACTTTTGCGGCAAGAATGAAGTCATTTTCCGACAATCCTTTAACGGAATGCGTCGTAAGCTCCACGACCACCTTTCCCCAGCGTACCTGCAGGTCGGGATGATGACCTTCACTCTCTGCGATGTCGGCAATTTTGTTGGCAAAGCCGATTGCTTCGGCAAAATCCTTGAACGTAAACTCTTTTGATATCCATTGCCTGTCTCCGCTCAGCGTCCACCCCTGTAGCTGCTTCACCAGTGTTTCCGCCTCGGCACGACTCATCAGAGCGGTGCCCCCTTCGCAAGCGACGCACTTCTTTTGAGCGAGGTCGGAAGACATGTCGCACAGTATATCAAACGTTCTCAACAGATGTGCCGTACTTATCCCACGCTATAGCATATAATGAGTACACATGGGTACCCTCGAAACACAAAGCCGTAAACGTTCAAGGAAAAATGAGTTGCGCAAAATCATACTTACCACAATCGCGACGATGGGGGTCATCGGTGTCGGACTGGTTGCCCCCAACGTGGTCGGCGCCATGGTAAAGCTTGGGATTATCCCCTCGTCCCGCCAAAAGGATGTCGTGAATCGCTCTTGTGAACGTCTCATCCATTCAGGCCTACTTGCTCGTCAAGGCAAATTCCTGCGGCTGACACGCCGGGGTGAGCTGGTGCTACGTTCTCTGGAAGCTCGCTCCTATCGCATCCCTCATCCTCAGAAGTGGGACAGTAAATGGCGCGTGCTTATCTTTGACATCCCGGAACGCAGGAAGGGCTTACGGGAAAAGGTCCGACGCACGCTCAATGCAATCGGTTTCGTGCGACTACAGGACAGCGTCTGGGTGTACCCGTACGACTGCGAGGATTTGATTATGTTTCTCAAGGCCGACTTTCGTGTTGGCAAAGACATTCTGTATATGGTCGTCGACATGCTCGAAAACGACGTACGACTGAGAAAACTCTTTGGTCTTCACTGACGCCGTACTTATATGTTGCTATAGCTACTCATAGGTACAAGCGGGAATCCAGGGTCCTGCGCGTTGGGCGCAAAAGTAAGCCAGAGAAAATACGTGATGGAAAATTAGTGAGGAAAAATTGTCGTATTATGCAGGTATGAGAAGTCTATCTGCGGCTTTGTACGCCGGTCTCGAAACGATTCTTGACGCGGTACTGCCGCCGCGGGCACGTACCTCACGCACAAAACAGCTTTCGGCGGAAGATATTCCTCTCACGCCGACATCGCATGATTTGCTCGGCGTGAAAATCGCTACGCTGATGGATTATCAGAGGCAGGAGGTACAGGACCTCATCCAGTCGCTCAAGTATGACGGCAGCGGCAGGGCCGCGCATCTGTGCGCGGGAGTTCTTGCGGAATACTTGATGGAGGAACTATCATCCGCAAAAATATTCTCTCAAAAGGAAATCCTGCTCGTGCCGGTGCCGCTCCACGCTTCGCGCTCTCGCGAACGCGGGTTCAATCAGATAGCACTCGTCCTGCAATCACTCCCGCCGGAATTCCGTGACGGCACGAAGGCGCGCCTCGCGCCGGAAGTGCTCGTCCGTTCACGCGCAACCAAACAACAAACGAAATTGCCGCGCTCGGAACGCTTGTCGAATGTCGCCGGCGCATTTTCCGTGCCCGATGCGGAGCTCGTCAAAAATACGCACATCTTTCTCATTGATGATGTCGCTACGACCGGTGCCACACTCGCAAACGCCGGCACTCCCCTGCGGCGCGCGGGTGCAAACGTCACGCTGCTCGCACTTGCCCGTGCGTAAACCGACGCTGTCGGTTTTCGAACTCCTCGACTCGGAAGCGCGCGAGCACAGCTCGCGGGCTTCCTCGTTCTACGTCGTCCGTAGGGAAATCAGTCGCGGAACAATGAGGAGGGTGCCGGAATGGTTATCAGAGCATTGTCCTCCTGCTCATCGCCGTTCTCCGCGCGGATTTCTGTATTACTGCCGCCCGACGCGCCCTGTTCCCGCGAACCGGAATCGCCGGTTTCGCTCTGCACACTCGCCGTCGCTTGCACTGAATCACCGCTTTGGAGAGACGCGGAGAAAGCATTGCCGGAGTCGGATTTCTTTTCTGATTTGCCGCCACCCTGCCTGCCTTCCCTGCCAAGCTCAGACGGGGATTTCGTATCGCGCTTGGGCTCGGTGATGACTTTGCCTGTGCGCTTGTGAATGGCGGAGCTGGTCTGCAAAAACACGCCGAGTTTTTCGCTTGCGGAGAGCGCGCTCTGAAATGCTCCGAGCGCCTCCGGAGAAGAATCCTGGCCGAGCAATGCGTCACCGTCAGCAATACTGGTACTCGCTCCTTCGAGTTCCCTGGCGACGACCCGCGCGGACGACGAGGCAAGCGCCGAACCGACGTTGCGCGCCAGATTGAACGAATTGTCGAGCCGGTGTTTGGCCGCACTGCGCATGCGAGAAACCGCTGCCGCCGTATTCCCGGATGAGGCTATCGTGGCGCTTTTTGCTTCGGCACGTGTGCGGATTCCGGCAACGCGGTCGTGCTGAGCCCGGATTGCCGAAGCGAATGTATTTGAATCACTGTCCGTACCGCCGACTTCGGAGAGCACGCGCTCGTATTCGGAAAGTTGCGCTTCGAATTGCATCGCGCTCTGTGCCCCGGCATCAGCGCTCGCGCTCGCCTCTTCATCAATATGTCGTATCGCCAGCACCGCATGAGATTCGAAGTTGGTCTGCAGCTCCTGCTGCGTCGTCCTGCTCAGGCGTCCCTCGGCCGCCAAGGTCGCCGCCTCCTCCAGACGCTTCCCTGCGACACTCATTGCCCATTCGGCTTTCGCCGAGTTCGTGACCGCAAGCGCCCCGGCGACGGGTTCATTGACGTTCACTTTGACGGGATAGAGCGCGTCGCCCGGAAGCGCGCCCTGCGCCGCGTAGGAAATTCCGGTCGAGGTGACAAAGAGGGCGAGTACGAGTGCTGTTGCGAACGGTCGCGGCGAAAAGAGCCACGCGCCGCTCCACCCGCGCGTATACGAAAGGCTCGAAACGGGGCGCACCGGCTTCATTTCCATGTATGCGTTCAAAACGCCGCGCATGCGCGTGCGTTCGTTTGGAGAGAGTGTAACTTCATCTCCCGCCTTTTTCAGATGTGTGTGAAATTCGTCGTTCATATATTGTAGGTGGCGCACAGGGTCTTGAGTTTGGCGATGCCGCGGTGGATGCGCACCGACACGACATTCTCCGACACACCGGTCATCTCCGCAATCTCACCGGTCGAGAGGCCGTCAACGAATCGAAGTGTGAGCACGTCGCGGTAGTGTTCGGGCAATTCGGGAATCCGCTCGCGGATTTTTACTACGAGCATTGATTCATCCATGCCCTCCTCTACTTCGCGCACGCTCCCTTCGGCAAGAAGCGCCTCTGTGGCCGCGGCCGTAGCCTCGTTCTCCAAAAGTTCGTCGAGTGAGCGCGAGGATTTCTTGCGGTAGGAATCAATGATGAGGTTGTGGAGTATCTTGTACAGAAAACTTTTGTACTGCCTCACCTCGCCCCCCTGCACCACATAGTCCCACGCCTTGAGGTAGGTGTCTTGCGTAAGGTCGTACGCTTTTTCGCGGTCGCTCACGCGGAAGAATGCGTGACGGAACAGCGCGTCTGCGTGCGCTTCAAACGCCTCGAGAAACGCTTTTTCTTGAGAAGATTTCATCGTTCCGCCTGTTAGTTGAGACGTACGCAGGACCGCTTTCTTACGTACATGCACAACCGATGGCCTGCCCATACTATCCTCGCAAGTCCTCCATGGCAAAGCATAGCCCCGCATGCGCCGGAGGCCGCGCGCACTTCGGTGCTACGCGGCCTCCGGCTTACATGATGAGCTCGTCGTGCGCGCCCTCGGCGCCATCGGGCTGCATCAGAAGGATTTCCTTCATACAAACCTCTGCGTGTTACGCTTTGAACCTTCTAAACTGACAGAACATTTTCCTGTCCGACGCCGCGGCACGCGTGCCGCGGCGTCGGACCTCAAACGACCAAAACTTCTCTCATCATACGGATGAGGCATGAGAACAAGATGAACATCGTCATCCGGTACCGTTGCGCCGGAGATTGTGCGAGAAGTCGACGGCGACTTCGCTCACGTTTTCACCGCCCCGTGGCGAGCCCGAAGAACGTGCGCCGGGAGCGATGTGACCGGCCGGCAGGAGTACCGTTACGGTAGTTCCGCGCCTCTCGGCGGAGCGCACGGTTATTTTGCCGCCGTGCAACTTCACGAGCTCGGAAACAATCGTGAGGCCGAGGCCGCTCCCGCCCGCGCCGCGTGCGCGCGAAGGGTCGACGCGATAGTACGGCTCGAAAATCCGGAACAAATCTTTGCGCGGAATACCGACACCCGAGTCCTGCACGACGAATTCCATGAAATCCGGATACACGGGCTCTACGGTCACCAGTATGCGGCCGTCGCGCGGGGTGTAGATGATGGCATTTTTAATGATATTCATCGTAATCTGCTCGAGCGCGGCCGTGTTGCCCAATACCGTTTTGCGTTCGCTCATACGCGCTTCTATCTCGAGACGCTTCGGCTGTGCGAGCGGGTGCAGTTTTTGGAGCGCACCATGCACTACGGTACCCAAATCCACGTCCTTGAACTCCATCCGCTCCGGCCTGATGCTCGCGGAGAGTGACAGGAGATTGTTGATTGTCTCTGATATGCGGTCGAGCTCTTCCAGATTTTCACGGTACACGGTGCGTGCCGCCTCCGGTACGTCGCTGTCCATCAGCCGCACCTCGGTGTTGGTCTTGATGATAGAGAGCGGCGTCCGTAGCTCGTGTGCGACGTTGCCGATGAATTGTTTTTGTGACTCAAGAGCCTTTCGCGTCGGCTGGAGCGCCATGCGTGTGATGATGTACGTAAACACCGCCGTGACAAATAGCACCGAAGTAAGCGCCACGATGACCGTGCGTGAGCGTGTGTAATCGAGCTGAGCGATAATGGTATCGCCGACAGAAGCGGGCGATGAATTCGGCGTCAGCGCATTTGCGATTCCCTCTGTGACCGCCGTCGAGGCGTCGTGATAGAGCTGTGTCGCAATGACGCCGACAACCGCGAGAAGAAAGAGCGCAAAAGCTCCCTGTAGCACTACCACGTTGACCTCGGTGCGGAAAAACGGGTCGGTGCGATAGTTATACGCAGAGTCGGTAACCAACCCCGCGAACCGTTTCCAATACATCCTCGCTATTTGTGCGAGTGAGTTTTCTGCGAAGGTTTTTGATATGGACGTCCACCACGTTGCTGAATCCGGCATAATTGAAGTCCCATAAGTGAGTAAGGAGGTCCTCCCGATTTACGACCTGGTTCGGGTGCCGCATGAAGTATTCGAGCAGTCCGAACTCCTTGAGCGTGAGCGGTATTTCTTTGCCGTCGCGCACGACGCGTCGTGTTCCCTGGTCGAGCTCAATATCCGCCGCTTTCAGTACTTCCGGTACCTGCTCGGCCGGACGACGCAAGAGAGCCTGTATTCTCGCCGAAAGCTCGGTAAAGGAGAACGGCTTCACCAGATAATCGTCGGCGCCGGCGAGCAGAAGTTTTACCTTGGTATCGGTCTCCGCACGCGCGGTAAGTACCAGAATCGGAACCGCAATATCTTTTTCCCGCACTTCGCGGCAGATTTCGTACCCGTCCATTGAGGGCAACATAAGGTCGAGAATAACAACGTCATAGTCGTTGCGGTGGAGCGAAATGCGCGTAAGCGCCTTTTTACCGTCGCCGACTATATCCACCGCATACCCGCCCAGCTCAAGACCGCGTTTGAGCGCAGTCGCAAGTTTTTCTTCGTCTTCAACCAAAAGTATTTTCATATCATGCAAGTGCTACCTATTAACATACTCACTATCACATTTTATAGATGAGGTTTTCATGAGCCTCAGTTACACCAGACGATTATCCCAAGAGGTACTTACCGTTGCGTCGGTAAACCGCTAAGCCGGTTTTCCGACTCCTCGACTCGGAAGAGAGCGTGGGTACACGCTCTCTTCTCTCGTTCTACGTCGCCGGTAATGATATGCGCCCTGCATCGTCTTCATATATGCGGGCGCGAGTCCGCGATTAATTAGCAGATAAAGAAAATACTATGAACAAAATGAATTCGACTATCGGTTCTGCCGCTCTTACGGCTGCTTTCGTGCTTATGCCGTTTGCGGCCAGCGCCGCGACGCTCAATGCGTCGAGCACCACGGGCGTCATTATCAACCCCAACGGTATCGTGCGCGTCATCGGCGCGGATGTGACCGCGGTAAGTAACGGTGTCGTCAACGCCGTTACCACCCTCGGCAATACAATCCTCAGCTGGATTGTGAACATCTCGGCGACGACCAAGGTCTCAGGCAACGGTACGGCGAACGCTTCGACGACCGGCATCGCGGTCGGCGACAAGGTGAGCTTCAGGGGCACGCTTACGGGCACTAGCTCCCCGTTCACCGTCGCGGCAAGCAAGGTCCGCGACATCACGAAATCGCTGTTCCCCTTCAAGCATGTGATTGGCGGGAAAGTCTCGAGCGTGAACAGCGCGGGCGGCTCGTTCGTCATCAAGAAGGGCGACCGTTCCATCACTGTGCTGACGAACGCCTCTACGACTATCACCTTCAACGGCTCAGCGACCACGACACTCGCCTCTGTCCAAGCGGGCGATGAGGTCAAGGTCTCGGGTACGCCGAACGCGGACGGCTCTGTCGTCACAGCGACGAACGTAGTTGTGCGCGAGCATGACGTCAAAAAGCCTGAAGCAAAGGACGACAAGGACAACAACCGCGGCGACAATAACCGCGGCAAGGACAAGGACCACGAGGTCAACGCGAGGGCGGAACTGCGTGCCAACGCAAACGCCAGCTTCAAGGACGGACACGAGGGCAAAGGCAAGGGCCTGAATCTCTTCGGCGGTCTCGGCCTTGGTCTCGGCGATGATGACTAAGTAGTCTCACTCCGGCAAAACAAAAACGCCCTGTCCGGGCGTTTTTGTTTTTCAAATGCGCGTGTACTCGACCGCCTTTCCCGTTTTTCCGACTTGCTGGATTTTTCCTTCCTTTTCCAATGCAGAGAGATATCGTGTCGCTGTTGCGTCCGAAACATGCAGAAGTTTCTCCACTTCGTCGTTGGTGACTTTCCCTTTCACCGTCAGCGCTTCCAGAATCTTGTCTAGCTTCTTTCGCTTCCGGTCTTGAATCGTAGCGCGTGCTTTGGTTAGCACATCACGACCGCGGTGTGCGATTGGCGCCGTCACCTGTGTCGGCGCACTCGGCTGCGATGCCGGTTGCTGGTCTGGTAACGGCTCACTCGGAGTGGGTAACGGCTCACTTCTTCCCATTTGAGCCGTTTGGGTTTCGGGCTGAGCCGTTTGCGTTGGCTCGACGGAGTTTTGTGCGGAGGCGGCGGTTTCGGGTGCTGTCGGCTCGGTGGGAGCAGGCGTAGGTGTTTCTACGGGCGCAGGAGCTTCCTGCGCGGACTCTGGGACAATCGGTTTGGGAATTGGTGCTTCGTCAGTCATGTCCGTATTTTAGCGCAAAGTCGAACGGCTCACATAGTTGGCGCTCAAACGCTTGCTTTTTCGGGCAAGGTATGGTATAATAGAGATTACAGTTTCTTGAGCGCGCTCAACACCTCCTCCGTATTGCCCGTGTGCACTAAGAAAAAGCGCAGCTTACCTTTGCCGAGTTTTTCCCAAATCTCGCCAATCTCAACTTTATACGCCGTATCCTCGTTGCTCACGCGGTCTCCGCCTTTCCACTCAAGCGCGACCACCGCGCCCTTTTTCGTGACTGCGACAAAGTCCGGATAAAACTTTCCTTTCCTCCACCCTTGGATATAGAACGGGTCAACTTTCTCCCTGTTTCGCACCCAATATTTAATATTCGGCAGCGTATCAAGATCGAGGCGCTGGATGAATCCGAGCTCCTCGCTATTTAGCTTATCGATTTTGTCATAGTAATTCCTGTTGAACTCCTGCGGCACAGCTTGCTTGAGCGCGATAGTATCGGGGAAAACATCAAACGGCTTCGCCGTTATTTTCTTCGCGCGCGCTGCCGCATCAAACCGTGCTTTTGCATGTGCTTCGAGAACAGTGTCTATATGTCCGGCCATCCGTTCGGCCAAAACGTGCCGATTTACCGACAGCTCCGTGAGCGTGTGCGTCTTTAATTGGTATTCGATTGCCTTCTCCAGAAATCGTACCTTGTCCGATTTTTCAAGCAGCGTGAACCGCATCTTTTTATCGAGCCACTGTACTAACTCGTTTTTCGTAAGGCTCTTGTCCGAGTAACTCAATCTCAATGATTTCTGTGCCCCTCGCATCCACTCATCCTCTCCTTTGATGTCGAGAACCGCTCGCCCGTCGTTATCATAGTGTACTTGGAACTCAAATTCCGGCTCTTGCTTCGAAAGCTCGAAACCGCTTCCGACCAAATCCTCAAACGTCAGCTTGTCGCCGTTAAGAGTCATCATCGGCACTTTGAGATTCCCCGATACCGCCTTTTTCGCCTCAAGTGCATACGCGGCGTCTTTCTTTCCTGCGCTCACGATGTCCGCCGCGCTGTATCCGTTGCTTTCAAGACCGGAGATTATCTGGTCGGCGGCTTCATTGAAATTCCGCGCCGACGCAAATACATAACTTCGGTTGAAATCCTCGTCCGCCTTTCGGCGAGCATTCGGCATGCGGATAATGCGGCCGATAATTTGCTCGACCGCAATTTTCGAGCCCAAGTTGGCTACCGATACGAGGACATATGCGAACGAACAATCCCAGCCCTCCGCGAGCGCGTTTACTGTAATGATGTAACGAATTTTACAGTCTTTGCTGAACAGGTCTACGCCTTCCAGTTCGTTCTTGCCCGAAATCTTGATTGCAATCTCGTCAGCCGGAATCTTACCTTCAAGTAGAAATTCTTTTATTTTTTCCACTGTCACATCTCCAGCTTTAGACTGCGCCTGCAAGAGAGCTATCGGGCGAATATATTCGCCCTTGAGTTTTTTTGCCGCCTTTTCGAGTTCAATGCGTTTTTGGATGCCGTTTGTGAGCGCGTTCTGCCACTGTGCCGCACTCTCAAGCACGATGGGGATTTTTACCATCTGCTGTTCTTTCAATTCAGAGGCGTGTACTTCGACGAGTATATTGCTGCCCGCGCGCGGCGTCGCGGTGTATTCGACAATGAAGCTTGGGTTTAAGTCTTTCAAGAAATCTATCGAAAGCTGGGTTGATGTCTTGTGTCCCTCGTCTATTACAACAAGTGGGTTGCTTAGGCGTATGACATTGGCGAGCGAGTTGATAACCGTTCCCTCGCTATCGCGCTCCAAGTAGTCCGGCTCGTCGAGGTGCTCGAAGTGGTCCATGAGCGAGCCATTCTCCTGATAGACCTTGTACTTCTTTTGCAGGGTCTTTTCTTTTCGGAACGCTTCGAGGCTCGCGATGATTACACACAGATTACCGCCCACGTCCGACTTTCGTATATTCAACGCTTCCTCGTTCGAGAACACGCGCACGTGATTGTCATACGCTTCATCAAGAATCTTGCGATGCGCATCTTTTCTGTCCTTGAATTTTTTGAGCGTCTGCGTCTTGATAGCTTCCGAGGGAGTGAACCACATCACGATGCCGTGATCCATTTTGTTCGAGAGTGCCTTGCTCATGATTTTCTCTACCGCATGGCATCCCACAAATGTCTTTCCGCCGCCGGTCGGGATTTTAATGCACACAAACGGGACATCGCCGAACGCCTGCGCCTGATACGGCTTCTCGGTAATCCCCATGAACGCATACTTGAGTCCCGCCTTGCGAAGCTCGGCGAGAAAATTTCCGAGCGTATCTAGCGTATTCTTTTGGTATTTTTTGAGTTCCATAGCGTTAATATACTTTCACCTCGTACGGTATCTGTTTGAAGACGATATTGTGCTTCGCAAGGATGTCATCGTCCAGTAGGGGGAGGGATTCTCCTTCGCCTCTTGCCGCGCCGTCGCGCGGCTCGGGCTGGGCACCGCCTCACTGCGGCGCAAGCTTGCGCCGCATCGTTCCGGCGTTCGAATCCCTCACGCAATGTGCGCAGGCACATTGCTCCTCTCCGCAAACAAAATATGCGCCTTACGGCGCTATTTTGTAGTTGCGGTGAGGCTCGGTCTAGTGCCAAGCTGTTCCAAGCAGTGTAAGGGTTTTTGAGCGACTTTGCGACTGGACAATTTTAGGGGGAACGGTCGCGACTCAGCTTTGACTTCTTGGTCGCATTCCGACAGTATCAGCGTAGACGAATCAGGGGAGTCAAACCGATGTACCTTTACATCGCCGGAAGAGGCAAGATGGCGCTCGCGCTCATCGATGCCTGCAAGGAACACGACGTTCCTTGGAATATGTGGATGCACAGCGAGGGTTGGAATTGGAGCGAATCTAACTCAGTCATTGTTCACGTCGGCAGCGAAGAACGGCTAAAAAAAGTGTTGGTATGGTGTGCGGCAAGTAAGACGCCGCTCATCCATGCTGCGTCCGGGCAAACTGCGTTGCTGCCCGAATCGCCTCCGTTTCCAATCATAGTCGCGCCCAATCTTGCGCTTCCGTTTGTCGCGTTGTTCTCAAAGATTCTGCCGAGCTTCAAGGCACTGCTCAATCTTGGGATGACCACAAAAATCTCGGAGAAGCATCAGCTATCGAAGACGACCGAGTCGGCGACTGCTGCGGCGATGATGCAGGCGCTCGAAATTCCCACTTCGGCCTTGACGAAACAACGGTGCGGCATGTTGCCGCACGCCGACCACGAACTCATCTTCACTGACGAGTCCGGAGATCTGACGTTCAAATTCTCGACGCACGTCAAAGGACTGCGCGTATATGCAAACGGAGGGCTCAAGCTTGCGCAGCAGATCGTTGCGAAGCGGTCTGATCTTGAAAACAGAATCTATTCGGTACAAGAAATCCTCGCGCTCTGATTAATTGCAAAAAAACAATTGGTGGGCGCATCCCCGGCGAAAGTCGGGGAAATTTTTTATGGCGTTCGGTTGCACATCCGCCTCATATGAATCGGTCGCATAACACCGTGCTCAATCCTGCGGAGAGGGAGGGATGCTCCCAAGAGCTCGAACTGCCGCCGTCGCGACAATTCTCCTCTCGGGCCTGGTTTTGCGAGCCCGAGTACTCTCGGGCGCCCGCGCAAAACCTTTCGAATCTCTCACGCTGCGTGCACTGCACGCTGCTCCTCTCCTCAATTTCGCTATGCTCAATTTCGGAGAGGCTCGGTCTAGGACCCAGCCATCCCAAGCAGTGTAAGGGTTTTCCAGCGACTTTGCGACTGGACAAAATGAGGAGGAACGGTCGGGTCTCAATAGACACGATAGACACTATAAAAAGAGGGTTACAACCTTGCACGGATGAACGCATCGGCATCCTCCGCTGCCGCACTTAAAGCGTCCTTCGTCGTAAAGAGTCTCGCCCTGTCGGCCGAGGTCTTCTTACTCTTTATACATTCGAGGTGCAAATGTATTCCGTACGACAAACCAGTCTTTCCGGTTATGCCGCATTCTTCTCCCGCCTTATGAGCTCCTTTCGCGGGTACGCTGTCGCGCAAATGAAAATACGCGAATGTGCGGTCCGCCTCAGGCACGTAATAGAAAAAGTAATTCCCGAAATATTTATGATTCGTTCCGGTTTCGATAACCTCACCGTCGGCACAGAGGAAAAGCGGCACGTTATCTTCACTCTGTGTGCCGTAATCGGTGCCGGGGTGGCATCCTGTTTTCGGGTAATTTACTTTGTCGGGACTTAAAAACTTCTGCGTAACCTTGAATTTGTCCGCTCGAATTGGGGCGTGCCACTTATTTTTCGAAGCAGGATCTAGATTCTCTTTCACGGGCTCAAGATATGTCGCGGTACAAAATCCTTTGGTGCCGTCTGCCAGCGTCACTGCTTTCCAGGTATATTCATCACTCTCGACAACGGTTCCCGCCGTTAGGCTGCCAATTTTCGGACCATCGATACTAGGCCTGGATCGCATATTAATCGTATCCGTGGCTTTATATTTCATACATCTCTGCCTAGTGGCGGAGTCTTCTAAGCGCCTCTCTTAATATCTTCTTTCTACCCTCGCTCGGGCTTATCTTCTTCGCAGCCGCAGTCAGAGCCTCTTTTGCATCTTGCTTTGTTGTCCCTTCAGGGGCTTTATTCTGTAGCTGCTTCACCGCATAGTAGAACTCCCACTTTTCCTTAAAGCTGATCAGATAGCTATCTGGTCTGCCTCTCTTTTTCTTATCGTCTGCCATACGGAAATTATACTTCCCGTCTGTCGTTCCGCAATCATCCCGCAAGGTCCCATTCGACGAGCGCAAAGTTTTCGGAATCAAATCCCGATGAAAGAGCTGCTTTGAGCCACTGTGTTTGCGACAGTTGCACGCGGTCTTTCTTTGAACGTTTCAGCTCGATGAACAAAATACTGTCGTCCTTCCACGCGAGCACATCCCAGCATCCGCCGCTTTTTCCGGTCTTCGCTCGCAGGGATTCGACGACTCGGTTCCGTGCTTCGGGGAGTTCAACGGGTGTGGCGACATCGGGCAACCCGACCCGATACTTCCGTCGGTAGCTGTCCACCCAAACGCCGTTCCATCCGTGCGACTGGAACAAACGCAAAACCGCAAGCTCGGCGAATACCGGCTCGCCGTTCCAGTCGATGACCGCTTTGCCGTTATAGTCGGTCGGCACAGGTGCGCCCTCCCACTGCTTGAACTGAAGGAGATATTTCTGGACGAGGGTGTGTCCACCGGATGGGAGTGTAAAAATCTCATTGTCCACTCGGTGCGGAAATATTTCGAGGTCACTTCTATAAAAACTGCGTGGAATGATGAGTCGGTGCTTCTTGAACGAATTACATCGCTTGCACGCGAGCGTCAGATTTTTTATGTGATTGGACCCAAAATCCTGTGCCGCGACTTTTTCCGATGAAACACGCGCAATGTGTCTGAGTTTTTTGTTGAGCTCGTTCGTCGCAAGCGGGACGATATGGTCGGGCTCCCAAATTTCTTCCTTGCTGCAATCCGGATGAATGTGGAGCTGGCATTTTCCGCCATGCGTCAGTATCAGACCTGCCAGCAGTTTTTTCTTTGTCTTATTAAACTCCCATCGCTTGATGGCTTGGTGTCTGAAGTCGAAGTGTTCAGAAAATTCATCCTCCAATCTTTTGGCATCACCATCGGCGAGCAGATTGGCGAAGAACTCCCGATCTTCGGGATATTCGAATTGCATGCACTCTAGCGGGTTTTGTGCGACGAGGAGCCTTTCCCAATAAGCTCCTGGCCATCGCGACTCCCTTTCGGGAGCCAGTATCCTTTCGGACACTACCCGCTAGAGCGACTCTGACCAGGAGTTTACTGGCCTCTAGCGGGATTTCTTTAAGCAACCATGCCGGAGTGCGAACTTCGGTTTAGGCCGCCGCCCTTTCGGGCTATTCGGTTGTACATGAGCATGATAGCACTTTGAGCTATCGCTTGGCACCCTAGCTTAGCTTTCGAGTCTTGCGAAGCTCAGTTACCAACACCGGATTATTTACGCTATTGACACTATTGACATACCGTGGGGTTATCCACAGCCCCTCCTTTGCCTCACTTCCGAGCGATTAAAGTCTGCTAGGCTGTATGTAGCACCTTCAAGGAAGGAATATGAGTCCACTCGACACCGGCGGCATCGCCGAAGAAAACCGGTGAACAGTGAGTCTCGAGGAGTTTGAGGAAAAACTGTGCGGCTCTCTAGCGTAAGCGAAGTGAGGGTTCAAACAAGGGCCACGAACTAAGACAGTGATGATAATCGCTGTTTTGGTTTGCGGCCTTTTTGTGTTGCGACCCGATCATCCTCGAGGTGCGATTAAAAGTAATCGCATTAATATGGCTACAAATATTCATCTGCAGATTGTGCAGGTTCCCGTGAGTACCTTGAAAGCGTCCGAGTACAATCCGCGAAAGTGGAGCGAGGCTCAGACAAACGCTCTCCGCGAGAGCATTACTCGCTTCGGTTTGGTTGATCCCCTTATCGCAAACTCCGCTCCCGAACGCGAGCACATCCTGATAGGCGGTCATTTCCGCTTGCAGGTCGCCAAAGACCTTGGCATTGAGACCGTGCCGGTGGTGTACGTTAATCTGCCGGATATCGAGAAAGAGCGCGAATTAAATTTGCGTCTCAACAAAAACACCGGGGAGTTTGACCTCGATCTGTTGAAGGCATTCGGCGAAGAGATGCTTATGGACGTAGGTTTCTCAACAGAGGAACTTGATAGCGTCTTCGACATAGACCCAACGCCCGAACAGTTCAATCTTCAGAAGGAACTCGACAAGATGGGCATTGAGGTCGAGGCAAAGAAAGGTGACGTCTACGAGATTGGCGGCTCTCGCCTGATGGTCGGAGATAGCACCATCGAAGCTGACGTGCTGAAACTCATGGACGGCGCGAAAGCGGATATGTGTTTTACTGACCCCCCTTACCTCTTGGACTACCTGAAGGGCAAGACGAAGCAGAAAGACGGCGTGACGGTCGGGTTCGGTGCAAAGAAGAACCGCCGCTACCTCGAGACAGAATCATTGCCCGAAAACTTCACCGACTTGTGGATGGCCAATGTGGCGAAAGTACAGAAGCCGGATTTCTCAATCATAATTTTTGAGAACCCAAAGAACCTCCGCATCATTTGGAATGCGCTCGAGGCGCATTGGAAGTACCGCAACACCATAACGTGGCACGTGCCGAATCGTATGCAGGGCTTTTCTGCCAAGTACAAATTCTTCAACAAGAGCGACATCGCGGTCGTGGGAAGCAAAGGCGAGATATCTCTTAATACCGAACCCGAATCTGATGAGCTATTCCAGAATGAATACGAGAACGCACTCTACGCCACCTCTGGGAAGCCCAACTGGGAAAGCTACGGTAAGGGCAAAAAATACTGTCCAACTGATTTTATCGAGCATATCGCGGCTGATAAGAAATCTTCTGGGCAAGACATCATCTTCGGAACCAAACCGCTCGAACTCTTGATCCCTTACATCAAAGTGCTCACCAAGCGCGACGATTTAGTGTTGGAACCGTTCGGGGGTAGCGGATCAACGCTGATCGCCGCTCTCAAACTTAAGCGTCGCTGTTACGTCATGGAGAAGTCGGCTGTCTACGCCGAGGTCATCAAGAGTCGGTGGGAGAAGCATACGGGTGAGAAGGCAAAAAAGGTTAGTTAGAGACTTGTATGGCAACTCCAAAAGGAAATGCGGGAGCGAAAAAGCGGCTGGAGACTCTGGCAGAAGATACGGAGAAACAGAAAAAGGCGTTGGTAGCACAATTGCGTAGAACACCCATAGTTCAACTCGCCTGCGAGCGCACGGGAGTCGGCCGCTCGACGTACTACCAGTGGCGCGTGAGAGATAAGATATTCGCGCGGGCAGCCGAACGGTCGCTGAAGGCCGGTCAGTTCCTCATCAACGACATGGCCGAGTCGCGGCTCATACGCATGATTCAAGACGATAACCTGACCGCGATGATCTTCTGGCTCAAACACAATCACCCGAAGTACGCTGTGACCACGCGTTTCATCCATGAGTATGAGATTGCTACCGAGCCTATGAGTCTCGAGGAGATGAATGCACACTCCTATGAGCTTGCAAAAATTAGAGTCCGGAAGATCAAGTTGCCCGAGACCACCGAGGAAATGAGAGAGCGCATCGAAGAAGAGCTCGAAGATGCAGAGCGCAATGCTCCCGACCGGAAGCGCATGAAGGAATTCGGAGAGGACCCCGAGGAAAAATAATCGCCGCAAACGGCAAAAGCCGCAACGAATGCGTTGCGGCTTCGCGCGGGCACCGCTTTACGCGCCCTCGGCCTGCTAGCGGATTAATGATTGATTGAACTAGAACGTGACCCTGTCCGGAAACAGAATGCTAAGTTGCGCCATCGCTTCGCCCCATCCCCTGATCGCGAACGACCAACGGTGAGCGATATCTGCCTGCGCAAGCCACAGGAGCTTTATCAGTGACTCGTCATGCGGGAAGACCGTGGTGGTCTTCGTAACTTTCCGGAATTGGCGATTGAGATTCTCAATTGCGTTCGTCGTATAAATCATACGGCGAATGGGGTCCGGATATGCGAAGAACGGTGCGAGATCCGCCCAACGATTCTCCCAACTCTTCAGATACGAGCGGTACTGCGGCCATCGGTTCATGACCTCCTTGAGCGCTGTGAGACCGGCCTCTTCGTTGTGCGCGGTGTAGACCATTTTGAGGTCGTCGCAGAAGAGCTGCCGATCTTTGTGCGGAAGGAACATGACCGTATGCCTGATTTGGTGCGCGATGCACACTTGGACATCAGCTTTCGGGAAGATTGCCTTGATCGCTTCGGGAAAACCCTTGAGCCCATCAACGCAGGCAATGAAGATATCCTCAACGCCTCGATTCTTGAGGTCGTTGAGAACGCTCATCCAGAACTTCGCGCCCTCGGTCTCGGCAGTCCAGATACCAAGCACCTCCTTCTGCCCGTACTGACTCACGCCCATTGCGATGTACGCGACTTTCGGCGAGATTTTCCCCGACTCCCGCACCTTGAAGTGCAGTCCGTCGAGGTACACTATCGGATAGCAGGACGCGAGCGGCCGCGCCTGCCATTCCTTGATCAACGGATACACCTTATCCGTTATCGCGGAAACTGCGGGTTGCGACAGCTCCATCCCGTGATGCGCTTTCATGTAGGTTGCGATGTCGCGCGTGGTCATCCCTTTTGAATAGAGATCGACGACCATCGCCTCGTTATCGTTTCCTACGACATCAGCCCACGGGCTCGGAAGATCCTGTCTTGCTGATCGACCATATCGCTTCGGAAGAGCAGCCCTGCCAGGCTGCTCTTCTGCTTCCTCCCTCCCTCCAGTCGGCGGGGTAGCCCGCTTCATGCCAGCGAGCATGGGAGAAAGAAGCTCCTGCGCGAACGCGGCGGCGTCTTCCGGATTTTTAATGTTCTTCACTTTTTCCTGGTACTCAGCGTACGACAATACATTGTTCATGGTGAATGTGATTGAAGCTAGCGGCCGCTGGAGCGCGGAACACCGGTACCGAGCGGGAGTATAGGAAACGGCACAACTATGAGCAATGCTGGTCGCGCTCGTATTATACTGACCTACAATGCTCGCACCCAGGACTAGGATTGTACTTGTGCGCACAGCGGTGGGTGTAACTGGCCTATTCTTGCTGGTGGCGGCAACTGGTATATCGACCGACTTTTGGCTACTCAAATTGGTCATAACGGGAGGGTTCCTGCTGATAGCCGCTCTCTCGTTTTTGATGAACTACCGTGACCTCGGAATAGCAGGTCTCTTGCTTGCGGCACTTTTCAACCCGTTCATACCGATCGTACTCCCGCGACACATCTGGGTCATCATCGATATCGTTACGTTCGCGGGCATCGTGTACTACACATATTGGACCACCAACCCGTACTGGAAAGGGACGCGGTTCGAGCAGTATGTATCAACACTCTTCCCTGAGCCGGATTTCGTCGTCGTGGATAGAACACGTGACGTGTCAAAATTCCTTGACCGTCGTGTTGAGTCCGACATGCATCCGGACTTCATGTTCCGGAATCAGAAAACTGGAAAGAATTTTGCTGTTGAGTGCAAGTGGCGTGGGCGCTGGGCGTATGACAAAAACCGAGAGCTCGGAATATGGTGGAACAGGTGGCAAGGCGACCGCTATGCGGCGTACGAAAAAGAGTCTGGCATGCCGGTCTTCGTCGCGTTCGGAATTGGCGGATCACCAGAGCGGCCGAAGGAGGTCTACTTCTTAGAGGCTGACCGCCTGCATTATGCGTTCCTCAGGCAATCACTTATCAAGTCTGGTAAGACAGCAAGACAGCTTTGAGCATCACCTCGCGCACCTTTCGGGTCGCGATTTCAATCTTCTTAAGCAAAGGAGTAAGATACGGAGGCAATGCCATTCGTACCAACTAATGAACAGGCCGAAATACTCAGGCATCCTTCGAATCGACACGCCCGAATTCTGGCGGGACCCGGGACTGGCAAGAGTGCAACAGTTATCGAATGGATTAGCCGGAATCCAAATGTTCGCGCCAAACTCCTGACTTTTACGCGGGCTGCCACGGCTGAACTCGTCGGGAAACTAACCAATCGAGAGGATATTGCTCTTGATAAACCGAGTACAATCCACGCTTTCTGCATAGCAGTCCTTTTAGAAAATGGCGGGGTCGGCGAGTTCCCGAGGCCATTCCGAATGGCCGACGACTGGGAAACTGATGTCATTGTTGAAGGAAGTCTGGCGCGCCGATTGCATATCGACAAACGAGATGTCGGGGATTTGTTTTCAGAACTTGCCGCTAATTGGGAATCGCTCGTTCCGGAAGAGATTGCCGAGGTGGAGCCGGCAGAACGAGCGCAATTTATGGGAGGATGGAGGGAGCATAGGGAGATTTTGGGTTACACACTTCTTTCCGAACTTCCTTATGCTCTTAGGTCAGCTCTCCAGGATCATCCTGACCTGACTGGGGTCGACCATCAAGTGCTCTTAGTCGATGAGTATCAAGATCTGAATGCATGTGACCTGGAAGTGTTGCGGCTCATTTCTGGACGCGGGAGCGCCATCATAGCTGCTGGCGACGACGAACAATCAATTTACTCATTCCGAAAAGCTCATCCGGCAGGCATCCGACGTTTTTTGGAGGACTATGCGGGCGCAGCAGATTATCCCTTGACCATCACACGCAGGTGCGCTCGGAGAATTGTGGAGTGGGCAAACTACGTTATACAGGGCGATCCGGATCGCGAAGCAGCTCGGGGTGCGCTTACCGCCGCCGATAGAGCTACTGATGGTGAAGTGGCCCTCCTTGGGTTCCCGGGCCATGTGGCAGAAGCGCGCGGCGTTGGCCGGTTAGTTCAACACCTCATGGTTGATAAACACGTCCCTGCCGAAGAAATCCTGGTTCTGTTGCGTAGCGACCACAATGGGCAATTTAGCCGACCGATAAAAGACGAGCTTGAGGGACGCGGCATCGCATACTCCGATCCAAACGACATGAAGGCAATACTTGCAGAACCTACAAATCGAAAGGCCATCAGCCTGCTCCGCCTGGCAGTGAATCGGGAGGACTCGCTTGCATGGGCATCTCTCTTCTTTTTGACACAGGGAATCGGTAATACATTTTTTGATTACATCTATGAACGTGCGCGGGCATCGAGAGTAACGTTTGGACATGCGCTCGTTGATGCTTACGGGGCAGGTTTCCCGGGGTTGTCGACGGCGCTTAAAGGCAGGTCGACTGCTGCAACCCGGGGAATAGTCGAAGCAGTAGAATCAATCAAAGTACCCGATGCAAAACCGGAGGACGGCTGGAGCACATTTATATTTGCACTAAACGGAGGGCAATTTACTATTACTGATTCCTTCCGAGAGTTACTTAAAAAAATTGACGAACGCGCCGAGCCAGATATAGATTTTGACCGGTACCTCGGACAAATCACGCCTATCGCCAAAGACATAGCGCTGGAAAAGAATGACGCTGTTCGAATAATGACACTAGCCGGTTCTAAGGGGTTAACCGTAAAAGCAACCATCATAGTCGGTCTTGAGACTGGGATAATACCGATGGACCACCGCGACCTGGCGGAAGAACGGAGACTTTTATACGTCGGGATGACGCGAGCTGAACAGTTCTTGTTCGGGACCTGGGCACGTGTGAGACGCGGCCCTACTGCTCGCGCAGGACGAGATCTGGTAAATCAGAGACGGCAACTCTCGACCTTCGTTGAAGGAGGTCCTGTGCCGTCCACCGACGGCAATGGATATCTAGACGAAGTCTCGTCAGTTTGAACTCCATCTATACCTCAATAACTTTCATCACCTCGTCGCCGTAGTGGTTGATGACTTTGACAGCGATCTTGCCACTCTTCGGCTTCGGGAAGGCGCGGGAAGTGGTTGAGTGAAGTTGCTCCCATATCTCTTCGGGGATGTCGGCCTTGAGTGCCTTTTTCAGTTTCTCGTAGGGATTATCCGCGCCGAGGAAATACGCATGGGTCACAAAGAACGCCTCACCACTGTAATTGGTGTCGATGAACCATGCGGCAATGTCGTGTTCCAGTTCGCCATCACCCGACGAGCGGATTTCACTCTTGACCGGATCGTATACATCCATGCCGAGAATCTTAACGACGACACCTTCCTTGGTTGTTTTGACCTGCACGTCCGGCTCCCCAAATGCGATGAATAGGTTTCCAGAGCCGGTCTTCTTCAAAAGGTCGCCCATCGAAAGGTCGGGGTTTATCTTGACGCGCATGATCGTCAAGCCATTCTGCTGCTTGGCTTCTGTGAACGCCGAGGCGTCCATGGATGTGGCAGCTACCACAAGTAGATCAGCGAATTTCTTGGCAACGCGAGCGGCGTCGCGGATAAAGTCGTCGTCCACGCTCCCAAATTCTGGCCCAATGGCGATCGCGACCTTTTTGAGCCCATCCTTTGTTTTGTATTCACCGACCGCTTGAACCTCTGGTCCGCTCGGAAGAATTTCAAGATTCACAAATTCTACACGTGCTCCTTTCTCGCCTGTCTGTACGCCGGATTTGCGGAGGTTCTCTATGACTGTTTCAACAAACCGTTCAGAAGCAACCATCTCCTGCGCGTCTGATACGCGATGTGGCGAGAGTGACTCGACGGTAAATGGTCCACAAACACGCACGATTCCTTTTTCTTCTTCCGGCTGATCATAAAGCACCTCTTGCTCCGCCTCTTCATCGTTGGCAAGTGACTTAAGTGTTACATGCGGCACGGTCCTATAAATAAATCCAGCGGCGATATTCGCCTTTGCATCGTTACCATTCTCCTTGAGTTTGTAATAAGGGAACTTACCAGTCATGAGTCGTGTACGCGCCAGAGCAAGCGCTACGCGCGAAGTGTCTATCGTTATCCATCGCCGTCCCCATTGCTCAGCAATGTACGCAGTCGTTCCCGAACCACATGTCGGATCGAGTGCGATATCGCCCGGATCTGTGGTCATAAGTATGCATCGTTGAATAACTCGAGATCCTGTTTGTACTACATAGGTTTTATTCTCTGTAAGCCCAGTCATCAGTACATCACGCCAGATATTGTTGAGCGGAGAGACGGGAAAATCCTTAATAAAACGTTTGTACATGAGACTATTTCCAAGTGCGTTTAATCTGCCCTTATCAGCTAACTTTTGTAGTCCTGCCTGTGTAGTTTTCCACCCACCTACTCCCGGCTTAAATACCTTGCCTTTGTAAGTAAAAGGTAGAATTGTGGTCGAACTAGCACTCTGAGAAGTAAGGTTGTCGTTTGCAAAAATCTCCCACCCTTCGTCAATCACATCTTTGATTTCTTCCATTGACAGGTGTCGGATCTCACCGGTCGTCTTGTTCTGTGCGAATCTATACTGAGTTGTGCCCTCTTGGCCTAGCACTTTCTGTGAAAAGAGTTGTCTGTACTTAATCTGAGATCTATCTTTCGCGTACCAAATAATAAAGTCGTTTGTAGTATCGAGCAGCTGTCCCCCAAGACCTGCTGTCTTGGTAAAAATGATTTCCGTTACGAAATTACTACTTCCAAACACCTCGTCCATCAAGTTTCGGACAAGATGTACATTCTCGTCGTTTATTTGAACGAAGCATGAGCCGCTCTCGGTCAGCAATTCGCGGGCTGTGGTGAGACGGTCGCGTAGATACGAGAGGTAGGAGTGGATGCCGAGTTCCCACGTGTCCCGGAATGCCTTTATCTGCTCCGGCTGACGGATCATATCGTCGAGTTTGTTGTCTTTCACATCGCGCTTGCGCGTGGAGACCTGCCAGTTAGAACCGAATTTGATGCCATATGGCGGGTCGATATAAATTGTTTGAATCTTGCCGCGGAAACCCTCCTTCTCAAGGAGTGAGTTCATCACAATGAGTGAGTCGCCGAGAATCATGCGGTTACGCCAGTTGTCTTCGTGCTTGTAGAAGTCGACCGCCTTGGTCGCCTGTATCTCCGCTGTCTCGCCAAAGAGCATCATCTGCTGGTCGTCGGATGCTCCTGCCTTGAGCCGCGCAATTATGCCTTCGGAAGCGATGTTCTCCTGCACATAGATGGGAACTGTCGAGACCGCGAACTCTGTGCCTTCCTCCTGTTTGCCAGCCCAGACGAGCTGCGGATCAAGCGACGGGTCGTATGCGTATTTTTTCTTGACGGGCTGCTTATCGCGCGGCGAGAGGCTCTTGGATTCCTCCTGCGTAGGGATGCGTGGCCGCTTTGCGCGATGCTTGTAGCTCTTTACGGGAGCTGCGGTTGTTGGGTTCTGTGTTTTCTTTCGCGCCATATGTCTATTGTATCTTCTCTACCGCATCGCGGATGTACTTATGCGTCTCGTGGATATCGCGGATCTCAAGCATTGCCCATTTGCCGAAGCCGCCATGATTGTTTACCGCTGGGACCCACAGGTCGGTTGCCGTCTTTACCTTCGCAACTTTCTTCTGGTCTTTCTCGCCAGTTACTTCGACAATTAGATTGATTATGTCACCGTCCGCGCGCTTGATTCGGACAATGTAGTCCGGGAAGTACACGTGCATTGCACCGTTGCGTTCGTACGGGATTACGAAATCAAGCTTGTAATTTTTTACGTACGAGACGACCTCTTCCATTTCCTCAAGACGCTTCGCCACGGCCTGCTCCCACACCTCGGTGTCAGCGACCACATAATTTAGGTGGCTCTTCGTCGTCTCGAAAACCGGCCGCGTCGTAAGGAAGTCGACACCCGCCGTTGAGCCGCGTACATTGCGGCCGGAAAGCACAGGCAGGAGCTTGCGCTCGCCCTTCTGGCTTTCGAGATTCTCGGTCACGATGGCGTGCTGGATCTTCTCGCATGCGCCGTGCAAGTACTCACCGATTGAGAGGTATCCGATGAACATATTGTCCTTGAGTTGGACCTGCGTCTTTACATACTCTTCGACTATGCGCTTGAGTTGTGGGTAGAGCCAGTATTTCTCCGCGCCTTCTGCATCACGATAGTAGCGCTTGAGGAGCTCCGCAGTGACACGGGCAACGACTTCGCCCTCGCGCCGCTCCCGAATTTTCTCCATGGTCTCCTCAACCTCTTCACCAATGATGCCCTCAAGCACGATCTTGGTCATCTCATTCTCTATAGTCGTCTTAGATTCGTCGGTGAACTTTGCCGCAAGTTTCTCCTCGTTTATTTCATAGTGATATCCATCAACGCGCGGAAATGATATTTCGAATTCGGCCGCACGTTCCGGCAACGCTTTCACGTGGTGGTATTCAACTGGCGGAGGAGGCGGGGGCGGGGTATCGCCTTCATCCCAGAGGATAAACGGTACGCCGTAGACCTCGGCATATTCCGCACGGAGCAGACCATTTTCGTCGGGAACGTATTCAACGCGGCGAAGGGCACGTCCGACGACCTGCTCGCACAGTAGTTGGGTAGAGAATGCGCGGACACCGAGGATGTGCGTAACGGTGTTCACATCCCATCCCTCCGTGAGCATGGAGACGGAAACGACGCACTTGATGTTCTCGCCAAGACGACCAGGCTTGCCAACTGAGTTCATGACTTCACGCAAAATCTCTTCGTCTGTTGGCTCATCGCGTCCGGCGAAGCGACGGCGGTACTCGGCCTTGAATTCGTCTATTTCTCTTGCAAACGCTTTCTTGAGTTCCGGCGTGATACTTTCGCCGCTCTCGAGACGAGCGCTATCGACGAGTAGTGTGTTGGGCTTCTCAAGAAGCGCGTACCCATCCTCGTTTCTAAAAATGTCGAGGTTTCCCTTCTCCATGGTCGTGCGTCCACCAGCCGTCGGCGCTTCGTATCCAGCGATCCATTCGTAGACAAGCTTCGAGACCGTCATGTTGTTGCAGACGACAATCATTACGGGCGGCATCACATCCGCACTATTTTTCTTTGCCTCTTCGTATCGACGGTAATATTTCTCATAGCTACCGTAGAGCGAGAGGAGGGCCGTCTCAAGCTTCCCGGGCAAACGCTCGGCAGGCAGTTCTTCGCGGATATGCACCCAGAGATTTCTGAACTCCGGCAGTGATTCTCGGGAGATCCGGTCATCGGAGCTCGGCAGACGCGGAATCTTCACAACGCCGCTCTCCAGCGCATCGAGAAGTGAAAAATCGTACACAGTCCACGGGAAAAGTGTTCCTTCAGCGTAGCCGGAACCAGACAGGAAGTAGGGCGTCGCAGAAAGGTCTATCACGGCGTTGACCGTTGTGCGCGATGAGAGTGTCATTATGCCAGCGAGCCAGACGCGAGCGGCCTTGTTGTTTTCTGCTGCCTCCGCGCGTTCTTCGGCCGAGAGCTTTTCGTCCGTCGGCTTTTCCTGATAGCAGTGATGGGCCTCGTCATTGATAACGAGTATTCGCGATCGTCCTGCGACTTGCTTGAATACGCGACGTGCCATCGCCTCCGGAGTCTCCTGCACGACGTCTTCGTTAATGAGTCCAGCTGCTTTCATGACGCCGCCGACCGAATAGCGTGGATTCTGTCGCAATACCATTTGTTGGAAGTTAACAATGAGAATATTCGCACGATTGAGATCATCGAAGTCAGAGCCCGACACGATACTTCGCTCTTTGTAGTAGTTGCGCGGGTTGTTTGGCTGAAGGACATTGAGGCGGTCGCGAATCGTGATGCCTGGTGCAACGAGGACGAATGTGTCCGTGAAGCGCGTGTCCTGCGGGTAACGGATCTTGTTGAGCGTGTTATACGCGATAATCATCGCCATCACCACGGTCTTGCCGGTCCCGGTTGCGAGCTTGAATGCAAGACGGTACAACCCATTATTCGCGCCTTGGTTAAAAGTCTTTAGGTCGTTAATAATCCAGTGTTCGCCAGCTTTCTCGGCGACTTCGTTGATATAAATAAGTGTCTCTAGCGCCTCAATCTGACAAAAGAACAACTTGTTTTCGCGCGAATCGTCGGTCCAGTAGCGAAGAAGGTCTTGTGTGGTCCTGGTAGTGCCGGGGTAACCCGCCTTTCGCCACGTGCCCACCTTCGCACGTATTTTGTTGACGAAGTCATTCTCCCTGAGTCTCTCGCTACTCCATGCCTGTGCCGCCGGATCGTGATTAGCGTGCGCGGCGCGGCCTCGGGGACGTTGGATTGGAATCTGAATAGTACTCGGGCGGCGCGAGTCTACGATCTCTTCGGTGAGACCACGCTCATCGGACTTAAAATAGTGGTGTGGTTCGGCAAACGGAGAGTTGAGTATCGGGGAAATTTTCATGCGTATCAGAGAGCCCAGTACCGCGAACGGGGCGTGCCCTCCTTGCGCATATAATCCCTTATTTTTGGCCATTTTACAACACGCGTGATAGCGCCCTGACACCCCAACACAATTGGAAGAAATTCGGTAGCGACTTGCCAACAGCTTGAGGGCATTCGGACGCGCTGGACTCCTTCGGAGGCCTGCGTCATCCCTTGGGCTGTATGGAACAAATAGCAACAAGGCCTGGCTTCGGGGACATTAAGAGGCAGAACCCCGTAGCACAGCCCGTTAAGGTCAAATACTGCCTCTATGCAAGGAAGAGCACCGAGTCGGAGGAGCGGCAGGTCCTGTCCATCGACTCGCAAATCAAGGAGATGCTCCAGCTGGCCGATCGAGAAGGATTGGAGATCGTAGAGATGAAGCGAGAGAGTCATTCAGCAAAGGAGACCGGCACACGACCGGTCTTCAACGAGATAGTTGAGGATCTACGAGCCGGTAAATACAACGGCATCCTCACGTGGGCACCGGATCGTATTAGCAGAAATGCAGGCGACCTCGGCAAGATTGTCGACCTCATGGACGCGGGTGGCCTGCAAGAGATACGGACGCACAGTCAGAGCTTCAGGAATAATCCGAATGAGAAATTCCTGCTGATGATTCTCGGCTCGCAGGCAAAACTAGAGAACGACAACCGAGGAGTGAACGTGAAGCGCGGTCTGCGAACTCGATGCGAGATGGGACTGCGTCCCGGCGTCGCGCCAGTCGGCTACAGCAACGAGAAGCACATGGATCGAAAATGCCACGCGGTGGTAGACACCCTGCGAGCGCCGGTGGTAAAGCAGATGTTCGAGAAGGTTGCGAACGAAAAATGGAGCGGCAGGAAAATATACCAGTGGCTGAAATTTGAACTGAACTTCAAAAGCAGAGGCAACAAGAACATGACGCTGAGTAGCGTATACGTCGTTCTGCAAAATCCCTTCTACTACGGTGTCTTCGAGTATCCGGTGAAGAGCGGCATCTGGTACGACGGTAAACACCAGCCGCTGATAACGAAAGAACTGTTCGACAAAGTGCAGGAACAGCTCAAGCGCGACCGCATCATACGCTCCGATATAAAAGAGTTCGCCTTTATCAAACTCATGCTATGCGGGGCGTGCGGCTCAGGCATCACGGCAGAGGAGAAATTCAAGAAGCTGAGAGATGGCAGCTCCAACCGCTACGTCTACTACGGCTGCACCCGCGCACGGGACAAGGACTGTAAGAATGGCTACGTGCGCGAGGAGGAGCTGATTACGCAGACGGTGAAGATCATGGACCACATCGACCTCAACAACATCAGTATGCGAGAGAAGTTCGAGGTAGAGGTGGAACGCATGCGGAAGTTCCAACGCGCGTTCGCCGGCGGGAGTGACGCGAAGCCGCAGAAGGATATCGACCTGCGAGGCTATGCGAAGTATCTACTGCGTGAGGGCAGCGTGACCGAGAAGCGCGAGCTGTTGCTTTGTATCAAAAGCAAGCTGGTGCTCACGAAAGGAGTGCTGAGTTTGGAAAAATGACCACGGAGACGTTCTGTTGAAGAGATATTGCCAAATGAGAAAACTATATTCTAGTACAGAAACACTTGCTTGGGGGTAGGTTGATGTACTAAGATGTGAGGGTATGGCAGAAAGTCACGAAACGAGCACGTATGAAGCGGTCGTCTTGCTTCTTCGAGAACATCCGCGCTGGCGGGGCATTTTGATGGCAGCGCTCGAGGAGGCAAAGACCATACAGACAGGACGCTTTGCGGGAACTTGGGTCCTCGAGCGAGCGAAGAAGCATGGAGTTAACTGGGTGCCCAATCTCCGCAAGCTCGTCGCGTATGGCATCCTCGAGAAGGACGGTTACTCAACTCGCGGCGGTCGTCGCGCCTATTATCGCATGCCCGATATCGAGGGGGTTGAAAAAGCGCTGAACGGTGTTGCTTCCCTGCCGGGCGGAGCGCCGTATCCAGAGCACGAGATTATCGGGTCTGGCATCGGTCGCAAGTCGACGGTCAGTGTTCCTTTTTATGCAAACCTCGCATCATGCGGCGGGCCGAATATGAGTGACGCGCATGTCGAAAGCTACGTCGACGTCGACACACGTCTCGCAAAACCAGGTCACCAATACTACCTTGTGCGCGCGGATGGCGACTCAATGGATCTCGCTGGCATCAACAACGGCGATCTCGTGCTGATCCGAGTTCAGAATCACGCAGACATCGGACAGAAAGTAGTCGCGTGCTTGGCTGACGGAGTGACGGTCAAGGAGCTACAGCGCAGGGGTGAATTTACCCTGCTTGTCCCACGCTCGTCCAATACGGAGCACAGACCGACCCTCCTCTCGGAGGATGCGGAGATACAAGGTGTCGTTGTTGCAACAATTCCTAATTTTCTGTAAACCGTATGAATACAATACTCATTTCTTACGATCTCAACGGGCACGAGGAGTCCCCCGCGTACAAGAAGCTCATCGACCGCATCAAAGAGTATCCGACTTGGGCGAAACCGCTCGAATCTTTCTGGGTGGTGAAAACGAAATCCACAGCTACCGGGGTACGCGACACCCTGAAGACACTCATCGACGACAATGACGAGCTATTAACAATCGACGTGACCAGTCGGGACTGGGCCAGCCGAGGCCTGTCAACGAAAGTCACGGACTGGCTAAAGACAAACATGTAGTATGAAGAAGGTGAGAAAGAAGCCCCGAAAAAAGCCTGCCGCACGAGGACGTATGTTGTCCGCGCGGGCAATACAGGATTTGCGCAAGCTCGCGGATCAAGCCGGAGAAATCATACCGGCAACGGCATTCGGTAATAACGCGTTCTGCTTCAAGAAAATCGCCAGCGACGCGCATTTGAGAAAGTATTGGCCGAACCTCAGTAAGAAAGAAGCGATCTTTTCCTTCTTGAAGGAGGTCTATCGCCGTCACCGGAAGACCTTCTATAAAATATTCCGGGAAAACCTCGCGCGCGGCATAGAACGGCGGCGCAAGAATGGAAAGCTGGTGCTGGCGGCGGAGATCCTCGAACTCAACGCTACTCTCAAGTCGCTTGGCGTCGATCTCGAGAGCGAAATCTTGGCCCTTAACCTTCCCAAGGACATGCCGACCATCGTCCCGCCACCACCAGAATTTCGCGCGATGGTCGACAAGATAGGACTGCACCCATTCCTCTTGCCAGATTGCAGTGATCTATTCAAGAATGGACATTTGAACGAGTCGGTACGGAAAGGCCTCGAGAAATACGAAGTCTACGTGCAGAAGAAGTCGTCCCTCACGACGATTGGAACAGACTTGATGGGAAAGGCGTTCAATGAAAAAACGCCTTTCGTGCGCATCACGCACCTCAACAGCAAGCGTGGCATCGCGCTTCAAGACGGATTCAAGCTTTTATCCATGGGTGCGATGGGATTCTGGAGGAACTATCTGAGTCACGGAGATGAGAAGCAGATCCTGCACCAAGAGGCCCTAGCAATCCTGGGTGTTATCAGTCATATGATGAATGTTGTCGACAACGCACCTCGTGAATCCGCTATCGACGCTTCCTTGGCCGCCGTGGCTAGCGCCCCGTCTGCGGCGCATGAATAATATGGCAAACAAAACTTCAACCGTAGCAACAATGAAAGAACTTCTCTCTGACCCCGCTAAGCGGATAGCGCTCGACGACTTCGTAACAGACCATATCAAGCAATTTCTCGATGCAACGGCCCCTGAGCACTTTCCGGCACAAGGTTCAGGCATACGGCAGGAGGACTTCAACGATCGAGTCACTAAATACGAAGAAGTTACGAGAGGCTTGCAGCAGATTGTCATACTGCTCGCGCGATGGGGGGATAAAGGACATATTGACTTACTTGCCAAGATTTTCAGTCGCCTCGCGGAGAATGTGGAGCGAGAGTCTGCCGGCCTGACGCTATGGCTGCACTTGAACTGGTACCCACTCCAAATCTTGATGTACGCAGCGGGGATCTCAGCCATCGCTGCGGGCAAATACGATGCACTTCGTGTCGCACTAGAGACTCCGACACAAACGATATCGTCACAAGGTCGACGCGTCGCGCTCGTTGTGCCGGTGGCTGCGAATCTTGCGGATATCACAGACTTTTTCAAGAAAATACCCGGTCAAGAGCATCACTATGCGCCCAGAAGTGAGCTGATGTTTGCACAGGCCAGACCCGAAATCGAGGCATTGCTTTTCCTTGGGAAAAGTTACGAGGACTTGTTTGATGACTTCGAAATCTACACCGCCTTGGTTTTCTCGGACGAAACCGGACGAGGATGGGGACCTGTCGGACGTTACGGGTGGAAGTACCACCATCGCGGCGACGGGAATCCGTACGACCGAGTTGTGGCGGAAGCGAAGAAACATAATGCGAATTGGCCAGTGACTCAATCTGGATTGTTCAAAGGCTCACACGAGAACTTTCTCAAGCTGGCAGAAGAATTCCGTGAAAGGTTGAACAAACTCAACTGGTGGTAGATAAGAACCATCAAATACGCAAAACCGCCCCGATGAGGGACGGTCGCGTAACACCGTCTCACGTTCCTGCGGAGAGGGAGGGATTCGAACCCTCGGAACGGTTTCCCGTTCAACACATTAGCAGTGTGCTCCATTCGACCGCTCTGGCACCTCTCCGTGAGATACCACCATAACATGCCACTCTCGCAGAATCACGCAACAACAGCCCGCTACAAGCGGGCTGTTGTTTGTAATTCTGTAATTCGAGATTATCGCCCGAAGAAGCGGGCAAAACCCTGGAAGACGGAATTCATCATCCCCCGTACGAACTCCCGCCGCGTCGAAGTGCCGAATTTGTCTTCAAGACGCTCAGCGACCGCCTCGCGTACCTCGATGCGCACCTCCTGACCGCGCGCCGGTGTCGAAGTCGAAAGATTCACACGCAGTGCTGTAATGGTGTTCGTCGAGCTTGCGAACGGTCCTGCGACGAGTGCAAACTCTCCCACCGCGACGTCACTCATTGATGCGCTGTTTTTACCGAGCAAAAATGTCGTGGATGCGTTCGTGACCACGTTCACGGTCGTCGTCGCTTTGTCACCAATGCGGGGCAACTCAAGCGTGAAATTCGGCGCGCTGACGGCGGTCACTTTGCCGCCGAGCGAGCGACCGAGCATCTCGCCGCGACCGCGCACAAGCCCCATGCCCATAAGCACTTGGAGCGGACGGTCCACCATGCCGCGGACAGTGGAATTTCCCCTGTCTTCACTTCCGTTCTCATTGTTATTGTCGTCGGTGTTCCTGTTTTCCCGTATATCCGCACGAATCTCCGCCCGGATCCGGTCGTCTCCGCGATGACCCCAAATCCGCATCGTGCCGCCGCGCGGACCCTGATTGCCGTCTTGCCGCGGTCCTTGCTCCGCAAACACGGGAGCGACCGCAAGGAGTGACATTCCAAGTACCGAGCTGATAATCACTGTTGCTGTTTTCTTCATATTCTATTTAGTTTGCGCCGTTTATTAATGTATCTGGCGCTCCTCCATAATACACCCTTTCGCGAGTCGTTATTCCGGCAAAACTTCATGTTGTGCTGTCCGATTAAGGGACTATACTTAGATGCATATGAATCCCGTTAGAAATCGCGGACACGCCCCGTTAGAGGCACAGCCTCTAACGGGGCACGCGAAACCGGGGTTCACAAAGGTCTTCTTTATTTACTTTAGCCAAGTAGGGTGCGGCGCTTGATAGTCCGCGTCCTATTTCTAACGGGATGAATTATTCAAATTTCGGGGATTTCGGCATGATGAGTGCCGTTGCTCCGGCGTTCGGTTCTCTCATCATTTTACTAGTTATCTGGAGTTTGCTGTGGAAGGGACTCGCGCTCTGGAGAGCGGCGAAGCGCGCCGACAAATGGTGGTTCATTGCTTTCCTTATCATCAACACGCTCGGTATTCTCGAGATAATCTACCTCTTCGCGGTGACGGGAGCCAAAATCTCCGATTTCACCGGAAATTCGAACGAGCAGCCGAAACAAAATTAGTACGTGCGTGTGAACTCGCGGAAGAGTTCCACGACACGCTTGGAAACGGGGCCGACGGCCCTGTTTCCTATTTGCTTGTCATTGATACGCACCACCGGCACCACTTCCTTGAAAGAGCCCGTGATGAGAACTTCGTCCGCCGCATACATTTCAGCTTCCGACACTTGCCGCTCCTCTATGGGGAAAGATTGGCGCGCGAGGTCGAGCACCGCTTTGCGGGTGATGCCGTAGACTATTCCCTCTTTGGGCGTAATGAGCGTGCCGTCTTTCACGATGAAAATATTACTGCCCAAGCCTTCGTACACAACGCCGTCTTTGACATAGACCATCTCGAGCGCGCCGAGCTCCTTGCGCGCTTTCTGCAAAAGCACCGCCTTGATGTAGTTGATGGATTTTATTTCCGCGAGCTCGCGGCGGTAATCTACCGTCGCGATGGAGCACCCTTCCCTGAGGTAGCGCTCTTCAAGCGGCACAAACTCCGTTGCGAGCATGTAGAATGTCGGCGTCTCATAGTCGTACTCAATGACGCCGGCCGTCGGCCCGCCGGTAAGAATGAAGCGGATGAGCGCCTCCTTGCCCTCCGGCACATTACGGCTCACGAGCTCGTTGATTGCCTTTTCAATCTCCGCATCCGTCGCGGGGACTTTGAGCATCATCATCTCCGCGGAACGGTGAAAGCGCTCCAGATGGTCCTTGAGCATGAAGGGCTTCCTGTTGTGGGTCACGAGACCTTCGTAGATACCGAAGCCGCGTAGCATGCCGATGTCGTTAACGCTCACCTTGGCTTCGGCGAGCGGCACTATTTCGCCGTTGAGATAACAAAAATCCGTCATCAACGGATTGTAACACCTGCCTCCGGATGTGTTTCTAGAGAACTTGGTGGATGAACCAGCTCAAAATCGAGAGGACGAGTGCACCCAAGAGCGCGGAGAAAAATCCGGCGACGACAAACCCCGGCACGATGAGCGTCATCGCCCAAAAGAGAAACGCATTGAGAATGACACTGAAGATACCGAACGTAATGATGGTAATGGGGAGCGTCAGTATCGAGAGAACCGGACGAATGACCATCGTAATGACGGACCATACGAGTGCTACAAGAAGCGTCGTCTCCCAGCCACCGGTAATCATGACACCGGGCACGATGGAGACGGTGAGCGCCACCGCGGCGACTGTCCCTAAGTAGCGAAGGACGGTATGCATGGAATTATTGTACTCTATTTACCACCTCAAGCGAGGCGGCGACACTGTCAGGAACATCGCGCACCCCCTTCACCCCAAGCGAGGCGGGACGAATATTTTCCCGTCTTCACAGCTCCTCCTTCCATCCCAAGCGAGGCGGCGACACTGTCAGGAACATCGCGCAGCAAAGTCCCGCACATAAGTAACATCTCGCAGTAGTGACAAGCGTCACATCAGTACTTTCCCGTCGTTCCTGACAGTGTCGCCGCCGAGCACCCCCTTACTCCCACTTTTCGTCTTCTTCTACCGGAGGCACAATTGGCGTATCTTCATCATCGGCGTCCTCATCCACACCCAACACCTCGCCGAGCGCATCTTCGCTCACCGTGCCCTCTCCTTTCTCTTTTTCTTCGTCGTCGTAAAATGCCATATCCGTAAAAACTACTTTGTAACACCGAACCCAGACATAGTACGCACCCGGCAGGCGCATGCAATATTGAAAAAAGAGGGGGTGTGAATAAGTCGGTGTATCATGCTCCCATGTCCCCCAGCGATGACGTATCGAAGCATTTCCGCCTTACGCCTGTACAAACTTCTGCGTTGAAACGTCTTGGTATCCGCACAATCGAAGACATTCTCCGGCACTTCCCCGCCCGCTATGAGACCGCTGGTAGCTCCGCACAAGCGAAGAGTCTCGTGCCCGGAGCAAAGGTAACGCTCTTCGGCTCGCTGTCCAGCCTCAAAGCAAAGAAACTCTGGAAGAGCCGGCGCAACGCGACCGAGGGATGGTTCGAAGATTCGAGCGGCAAGGTCAAGGTGATGTGGTTCAACCAGCCGTACATGGCTTCGTATGTAGCACAAGACACCGCGGTCAAACTCACGGGCACGGTGGGAGGAAGTGCCGAACGCCCGTACATTACGAATCCGGAAGTTGAGGTAGTGCCGGCTGGCATGATGCCGGAGGGAATGTTCGCCGACGAAACGAAACCGGCGGAGAGACCGCGGATATTCCCCGTGTATCCGGAAAGCCGCGGCATCACGAGCCTGTGGTTTTTCCATGCCCTTGAACGCATTCTCGGAAGTGACGTGCTCAAAAACATGGAAGATGCGATACCCGAGGATGTCCGCAAGCGATACAACCTTCCCGACCTTTCCACCGCACTCATCTGGATACACACGCCGGAGAAACAGCCGCACGCGGAGGCTGCACGCAAGCGGTTTGCGTTCGAGGAGATTTTCGCGCTCCAAGTCGCGCGGGCAATCGAACGGGCCGAGAACGACGCCGAGCCGTCGTTCCAAGTACAAAGCGCGGGGATGCAAGCGGAGAAATTCCTCAATGCGCTTCCCTATACCGCGACGCACGCACAGAAGCGCGCTATTGCGGATATCGTCAGTGATTTCGGCAAGCCGCACCCGATGGCGCGGCTTCTCGAGGGCGATGTGGGCGCGGGCAAAACGCTTGTCGCGGCGGCGAGCGCCT
>JBBTSX010000008.1:35090-46439 GCA_038064535.1 Patescibacteria group bacterium | reverse complement strand
TGGATAAAAAACGGCGAGATAGCGATGCTCGTCGGCACGCATGCGCTGATACAAAAGTCGGTGGAGTTTCAGCATCTCGCCTACGCGATTGTGGACGAACAACACCGCTTCGGCACGCGCCAGCGGCGCGAGCTCGCCCACAAGGGCGACGCCGCGCCGCATTTCCTCTCGATGACCGCTACTCCTATCCCCCGCACGCTCGCACTCACGATGTACGGCGACTTGGACATCTCACTCCTCGACGAACTGCCGCCCGGACGCGCAAAAATAACAACGAAAATTGTGAAGCCGGAAAAGCGTGCGGAAGCCTACGACGCCGTGCGCGCGGAACTGAAAAAAGGCCGGCAGGCATACGTCATTTGCCCGCGTATCGAGGAGCCCGACCCGAAAAAAATCAATGCGCTCATCGCAAAGAGTGCAAAGGCCGAGGCGAAACGCCTGCAACAAGACGTCTTCCCCGAATACAGCATCGGATTGTTGCACGGCGCGATGAAACCCGCCGAGAAAGATGCGGTGATGAAGGAATTTAATTCCGGAGACATCGATATTCTCGTCGCAACATCGGTCGTCGAAGTGGGTGTCAATGTGCCGAACGCCACCGTCATTCTGATTGAGGGCGCCGAACGCTTCGGTCTCTCACAGCTCCACCAGCTTCGCGGACGCGTGATGCGCTCGTCGCATCCGCCGCTGTGCTTTCTTCTGCCCGAAACCAAGAGCGATATTTCGATGAAGCGCCTCAAAGCGCTCGAAGGCACCGACGACGGATTCAAGCTCGCCGAAGCCGACCTCGAAAATCGCGGCGCGGGCGACCTCTACGGCCGCAAACAGTGGGGCGTGAGCGACCTCGGCATGGAGGCGCTCAAGAATGTGAAGCTCATTCAAGCGGCGCGCTACGAGGCGCAGGCGCTCGTCGCGCGTGACCCGTCACTAAGAAACTTCCCCGCACTCGCGATGCGAGTCGCGAATTCCGGAGCGGAATTGCACGGCGAATGAAGCTCGCTGTGACGTTTGTTGCGCCGAAGAGCAGGACACTGATGCCGGATGATTATCGCCAGATACCGCTGTTGGGAGGACTGATGGAAACGACCGCACGACCATCCTGACACACGAGGTAGGTACTCGAGATGCCGCATCCCATGGGGTTTGAGCATGCAGTACCGCTACTCGACATGAGGGCACCGTTGGGATACGTCTGCCCGTTGTAGACGCATGAGCCGCCGGTGCCCGCTACCGGCGTGGACCCGCTACTCGTCTGACCCACTACTACCGTGGCATTCGGATACTGCGACGGCGGCACTGGATAAGAACAACCATAAACGCTTAGGCAGTTGTCGGTCCAACTTCCCGTCACCACCGTAATTGTCACGGTAGACGCTCCCAGAACCGGAACCCAGCACGTCGTGTCAATCGCGCAGGTCGACCTTTGTAGAAGTCGGGCCGTGTATGTGCCGGCGGAAGTGTAGGTGTGATCCGCTCCGGGAGCCGAGCAAGGAGCGCCCATTGCAGGATTCGGCGGGCACCAGCCGCCGGAGAGGCCTCCGCTTGTACCGTCACCGAAGTCAACCTTATATTCACCGCCACTGACGGTCGCCCAAAAGTGTACGGCAAGCGGTGCTTGGCCCGATGTCGGCGAGGCGGAGAATGTGCCAGATGTATTGTCGGGGATGCAATCCTGATTGCATCGACCACCGTTATGCGTTCCCACCGGGCAGAGTGGATACGCACCAGTGCACATACCGCCTGTGTCGCCAACCACAAGACTTGCGCTCGTTTGTGCGCTTCCGGCGTCATTTGCAACAGTGAACGTCGGCCGGTAAGCGCCCGCGTTTGCATATGCGTGCGTGAACGAGCCGGATGTCCAAATCGCGGATGGGACATTGCCCGCGAATGCGTTGAGCTGTCCGATGACGCCTTCGTCTCCCCAAATCACCGAGTAGCGAAGGTTTGTGTTCCCGCTGTTTGCGACGGATGCGTGTACCGTCCATGTGCCTGTTTGTCCTACATTGAGTGCAGCCGGCCCGTCGAGGCCGCTTATTGAAGGCGCGCCGGAAGTAGAAGTCCCACCGACGTATATCGTAACGGTGCCGATAGTCCGAGGCATGGGCATCATCGCGGGGCACATGGCACCCGGCGGGCAAGAGAACGACGGCTGATATATGAGCTTTGCCGTGTACGTGCCGTTGGAGGTGTAGGTGTGTGATGCGGATACACTGTAACCGTTCCCATAGCCATTGTTGCACTCGAGACATAAGGCGTTTCCACTCATTTGGCCGGACGTGCCATCACCAAACTCTACCGAATAACTGCCTGGAGTACTCCAGCTCGCTTTGTCCAAATTGGAAGCAGTGAACCCGACTGTAAGCGGCGCAGTACCTGAAGTCGGCGAGGCGGAGAAATTCTGATTCCATCCTCCCCCGCCGCATCTCTTGTAGAACCACGCGCGGGTGGCGGGGCCGACGATGCCAACTTGCGAGATGCCCGCATCGGCTTGCACCGCGGTGACGGCTTGTGCGGTCGCGGTGCCGAAGTAGCCCGTCGGCGAAACGCCGAGATATTGCTGAAGCTGTGTCACGTCGTCGCCGGTCGCGCCTTGCGCGAGCGTGCGGTTGAATATAGGACAAATCGGCGGTAGTGATTTTACTCCCGTTCCCGGACATGCGGCGAATTCACAGTTCGCCCCCGTGCGTCCGACGGCCGTGCCGTCGGGACAAATCTTGGCTTCCATGGTGCAGGCAATCTGCGTAGGATTCGTCGTGGTGAGCTGTTTGAGCTGTTGCTGCAGTTGGGAAATTTGCGAGAGGAGTGACTGTATCTGCTGTTGGAGGTCGTCGGCCGTGAGAGCGCTCGCCGCAAACGGCAATAGGACGGCTAACGTGGCGACTGCTGAAACGTATCTTAATTTCATACTGTTTTGTTTAATAAGAGACGGATATGTGTTCATTATCTTACGCCCTACCGCAAAAGATAGCCGCACAGGTGGACAGCCGGACGGGCGCTTTGCGGAGCCAAAAAACAAATAGCTATCGAATGAGGTTCGCGTCAAAAACACCGAATCCGGGTCGCATGGAGAACAAATATCCGGCGAATGAATTTTAATTCGGAATGCAGGTCTGGTAGGCCTCGCACAGAGGACCGGAAGCATGGTAGCCGGAAGCGCATGAAATGGTGGTACATCTCCTCATGGGCGATGTGGTGGCGACCTGTACTTTGAAAACGTGTGACGTTGTCCCGCAGAAATTCCTGGCGTTCAGTATCATATTGTATGTACCCGATGCCTTGGGTATGCCGGTGAGAATCCAACTGCGATAGAAATTCCCCGTACTTGTTGCACCCGTTGTCGTAGTCGCAAGTACAATGCCCGGAGGCGTGCCCGTTGCGTTCACCGAAATGTTGTCGATATAGTTCAGCGAAATGAGGAGCGGGAACGTCCACTGCTCGCCGACAGCGCCGGCCGGAACGTCATCCGTCGCGAACACCGGCGCACTGCACGACGGCGGAGCGACAAGAGTTATCGGACCGTTTATACGGCTAGTCCCCGAAGAAAGCACGATGGTATACCGGCCTCCTGAACGATAGGTGTGAGCGAACGTTTGTTGCAACGGACGGCAGGCACCTGCGGGTATAAATATCTTCTGCGCTAACGAACCGTCTCCGTAGTCCAGTGTGTACTCCATCGCTTTACAAGACCTTTGAGCATTGACCGTCGTATCTATCGTCACCGCAAGTCCGCGCTCGGTAAGGGAGAGCTTATCGTTTTGCGGAACGCCCGGATCGCATGAAGCAAATATCGCCGAGCGGGTCTGTGCCCCTACGGAACCCCACCCGGTCGTCGAGGGGGTGCCTGAAGAAGCGATGCCTTTATTCTTCTGCCACAATTTGACCGCCGATTCGGTCATTGCGCCAAAATACCCTGTCACACCGTCTTGATTGAGATATTCCTGCGAAAGGAGGAACGATTGGAGCGAACGGACGTCACTTCCCGTCGCACCGAGAGAAAGCGGGCGCGTCAGTGCGGGACATACCGGTCCCGGTGCGACGGGCACGGCGTCGCGTACCGGAATGACGGTGGGGACAGTCGATGTGCCGGAGGAGGCATTGAGTAGTGTGATTTGTTCCTGCAGCTTCGTTATTTGCGCGATCAGGGCCGCTATTTGAGCGAGCGCCTCGTCGGTAGTGATGGCGCCCGCGGTGAACGGCATGAACATGGCTACCACTATCGTCGCGAGCACTGTGTTGTGACGTCCCATGAAATCGGTTACTGATTTGAGATGACGAGTGCGACGCTGTCCTCGCGCGAGAGGGTCGGGCCGCGTTTCAACGAAATCGTGTACGAGCCAGCATTTGCATACACATGCGAGAACGTTTTTGTGACGGGAGTCGCCGCGCATGCGGTGCCGCCGTCGTTTTGCAGTACGTGCGCCGTGCCGTCGCCCCACGAAAGGTCGTAGCCGGTGCAGGATGAGAAGAGGTCAAACCGCGCGGTCACTGCAAGCGGATTACCGTTGACAATCGGCGTCACCGCGAGCGGAGAGTACGAATACGTCGCGGCATTCGTTGTCACCGATATCGTGATGGGATTGCCGACGAGACGCGACGAGGACACCGATCCCTGGTGAAGCTTCGCGGTGTACGTGCCGCCCGTCGAGTAGGTGTGCTGGAGAGAATAATTGGCCACACCGTTGGTCGCAATCGGGAGCTGTACCGAGCCGGTCGCACCGTCGCCAAACTCAAGCGCGCTGGAGCATCCCGACGCGCACCAGCCGAGATTGGTTCCCGTGACCGTGCCGCTAAACGTGACGGTAAGCGGCGCGTCGCCGTTGGTCGGCGTCGCGTTGAATGTCTCCTGTTGCGAAGCTACGGCGGGAGCACCGGGACCCGAGACGACGATGGTCGCGCTCGTCGAGTGCGTTCCCGCAGAGAGTTTGATGATGTATGTGCCGCCGTAAAGATAGAGGTGCGCGTAATTTTGCACGACGGTTCCGCAGTTGCCGGCGGGTACCACGATTTGCGGCACCGAACTGCCGTCTCCCCACTGAAGTTGGTACACGCCACCCGAGCATGAGCCCGCAGTATTGGCAGTGACCGTCACTTTGACATTGAGCGGCGCATTGCCGGAAATCGGCGTCACCTGAATGAATCCGGCCATAATCCCCGGCGTCGTGTTGACCGGACCGGCGGTCGAGCCACCTCCGCCCGTAGTCGTCATGGTCGAGCATTGAAGCGAAATCGCGGCCGCGGTGCGCGGACCGACGACGCCGTAGCCTGTCGTAGCCGCGGAGCCGGACGAAACGATATTGTATTTTGTCTGCCAACGCTTCACCGCCGCCTCGGTGAGAGCGCCGTAATAGCCGGTGACTCTGGCTTCGGGATACACGGATGGGTCACGTGCGAGGAATTGCTGAAGCCGCGACACATCGTCTCCGGAGGCATCGAGTCCGAGTGCGCGACCGATGAGCGGGCACGCGCTTGAATTAACGCCGGGGGTAACCGGGCTCACACCCGACGTACCGGTGTAGACCGGTATCGTCGTGCCTCCCGTGCCCGTGCCTCCTGTAATCCCCTGCGCAGCGAGCTGTGCCTGTAGCGCTTGCACCTGCGCGAGAAGCGCCTGTGCTTGCGCTTGCAATTCTGCCGAGGTCGCAGCGCTCGTAATAAAAGGAAGCGTTATAATCGCGGCAACCGCGAAACGGGTGAGTTTTCTCATAGGCACATTGTGGCACGCGGGCGGCGGTGCGCAACGCGCCTATACACACGTCTTCTTAATGAAGTTATTCCGCCAATTCTTCGAGTGCCGCGAGGGCGTATTTGCGCACATCGGGCAGAAGGTCAAGTGACGTGTCCAGCAGCTCTGCCTTGGTAAACCAATGTACTTCTCCCCCTCCCTCTTCCGGCACAGCCGCGTCGCTCTTGGCGCGGGCAAAATACACCATGTCGATATGCTCGTGCGTATGCGCCTCATCAAAAAAATGCCTGTTCATGTATCTCGGCGCCATGAGCTCGCGCGCGCCAAACTTTGTATTCAAGGACTCCGGCGTTTTCCCGACAAGCTCCACAGCAAGTCCGCTTTCTTCTTTCGCTTCGCGCATGACCGCTTCGACAGGGTCCTCGTGTAATTCAACATGACCACCCGGCTGTAGCCAGATACCGAGCTTCTTGTGCATATGCAGAAGCACTGTATTACCGTGCACAATAAAGACGCTCGCGGTGAAATCTATCTTTTCGTGGATGTGCGCCATTGCGAAATGGTAGCACATTGTTTTTCTCGTCGTCACAATTTGTCTTGTCCGCCTGCCTGGACTCGAACCAGGGACCAGTCGTGTATAAGACGACCGCTCTACCAACTGAGCTACAGGCGGATTTCCCAAGTCTACGGTACGAAACACACTATCTCAACCCTCCATATCCACAATCCGCGCGGTAGCGTAACATCTTGGATGTTAGTATTTGGAGTACAGTATGGGTAATCTCGAAACAGAGGCAGGCAAAGAGCGTCGGAAAGATTACATCCAACAAGCCGTGCTTAGTGCAGTCGCGGTAGCGGGAATTCTCGCCCTTACAGCTGTCGCACCAAATACATTGCAATTGCTGGGCGGGTTCGGAAGGAAAAAATACCGGATCAACTACCAAACAAAAACGGTACTGTCGCGACTGGTAGAAAAGGGTTACGTCCGATTTGCGCACAAGGACGGGAGAAAATGCGTTGAGATAACAAGTGCGGGAAAGCGCGCCGCAAATCTCGAAATCCAACTCAATGCGCAGAGGACGCATCATCCCAAAAAATGGGATAAGCGGTGGCGCCTCGTGATGTTTGATATTCCGGAGAGACGCAAAACTGATCGCGACCACCTGCGTCGCACTATGATGGAAGCCGGTTTTCAATGTTTCCAAGATAGCGTCTGGGTATTCCCCTACGACTGCGAAGACCTGATTTCGCTTTTGAAAATCGACATGCACCTGGGAAACGCCGTTCGTTATGCAATCGTAGAGAAGCTTGAGAACGACGCCGCACTCAGAAAATACTTCAAGCTCGGTTCATAATCCAACATCCACAATCTGCGCGATAGCGTAATATCTTGGATACATTGATTGTTAATCGGTACCGAGAGCATACTTACTTAAAGGCACACCTAACGGATAACTTTGGCGACTGCAGGGGCGACGCGCTTGTCGAACATGTCGGGGACGATTTTGTTTGCCGTCGGTTTTTTCACAAGCGCAGCTATCGCACGTGCAGCGGCGAGTTTGTGCTTGTCGGTGATTTTGGAGACGCGGTGGTCAAGCGCGCCGCGAAAAATGCCGGGAAATGCGAGTGAATTGTTTATCTGATTCGGGTAGTCCGAGCGTCCCGTGCCGACTATCCTCGCTCCCCCGCGCAGCGCCTCCTCCGGCATTATCTCGGGAGTCGGGTTTGCCATCGCGAGCACTATCGCGTCTTTGTTCATGAGCCGGATATCGGCCGCTGTTGCAAGACCGGGTCCGGATACGCCCAGCAGTACGTCGGCATCGACAAGCGCTTCGCGCAATCCGCCCTTGATGCCGTCGGGGTTGGTGAATGAAGCCAGATGCTTTTTGTGCGATTCGGGTCGCGTGCCGTCGATTATCCCGCGGCTGTCTATCATGATGATGTGTTCTGCACCGGCGACCTTGAGGAGTTTTGCTATCGCCGTTCCCGCGGCACCCGCGCCGGAGATGACGATGCGCGCGGTCTTCATTTGTTTCTTCACCACCTTGAACGCATTGATGAGCGCGGCCAAGACGACGACCGCCGTACCGTGCTGGTCGTCGTGCATGACGGGAATATCCAATTTTTCGATGATGCGGCGCTCTATGTCGAAACACTTCGGCGCTCCGATGTCTTCCAGATTGATGCCGCCAAACGCCGGCGCCACACGCAGGACCGTCTCCACTATTTCATCCGCATTTTGTGTGTCCAAGACGAGCGGTATCGCATCCACATTGGCAAAGCTTTTGAAAATCGCACACTTCCCTTCCATCACCGGCAAGCTCCCTAGCGCGCCGATGTTGCCGAGACCAAGAACTGCGGAACCGTCGGAAATCACCGCGACCATGCGGCCTTTCATCGTGTACTCCCGCGCAAGTTTCGGATTTTTCGCAACGAGTGAAGAAACTGCGGCCACACCCGGCGTATAGACGAGCGCGAGGTCGGCACGGTTCCTCACCGGCGCGGCAGGTTCAATGCGGATTTTCCCGCCAAGCTTTTTGTGCAAGGCAATCGCCTTTTTATTATTGTCACTTCTCATGGAAGCGCAGTATAGCAAACGTTCACAAATGCACCGCTGCGGTGAGGATCGATATCACGTAAGCGACACGCAAAATAACCTTTTGAACCACTCCCGAGAACTTGGAGAGATACGAGAGTACCAGCCCGCCGACATAGCCGCCCGCAAGTGAACCGATTGACCACGGCAACCATACCGCAAACAGAAGGTTGCCTCCGTACCAGTGTGTGGCAACAGCAACGATTACCAGCATAAACTCAATGAATCGTGCCTGAATTTTCACGAGAGCTATCTCCGCATCAGCCGGATGTTTCAAGCGCACGAGCGCGACGAGAATGAGACCGAGACCGGCACCAAACGTACCTGCGTAGAAACCGCAAACAAACGCGGCAAGGTGAAAGGTTTTGTTGGTGATGCGGCTGGCAATACGCGGAGCGAGTTCCGCAAACACGACCGCAAGAATGGTCGCGGGCAGAATCCACGCTTGGCTCAGGTATGCGATGAGGAAAGCGCCACACACGGTCCCGACAAGTGCGAGAGCGGATATTTCGATATTGCGCCGGTACTCTATTTGAGTGCGCGTCGTCCACGTTGAGCCGATGCTACGGAACAACGAGCCCATCTTGATATTGCCGACCACGGCACCAAATGTGATGCCCGGAAATACCCACTGCATCAGCGGTACCGAGAAAAACATGCCTCCTCCGAACACGACACTCAGAATGCCGACGACAAAACCGCCCGCCATCAAAATGAGTGAGCCGGAATCCGCGAGAAAACTAAGCGATGATAGTTCCATTGTCGTACTTCACGACCCCGCCGACGATGGTGTATACAGCTTTGCCGCGCAATTTCTTGCCGATGAATGCGGAATTCTTGCCCTTGGAGAGGAATTTCTTTTCATCAACCACCCATTCCTTTTCCGTATCAAATATCGCGATATCCGCATCCGCTCCCTTCGAGAGATGCCCCTTGTTGATGCCGATGATACGCGCTGGTGAGGATGTCATTTTCTCGATGCCCTGCTTGAGCGAAATGTGTTTCGGCTTTACGAGGTATGTATTCATCACCGCGAAGCTCGTCTCGAGCCCGACGGTGCCGAATGCCGCATCTTGGAATGCCTTCAGCTTTTCCGGCTCGATGTGCGGCGCGTGGTCGGTCGTGAATGCGTCCACGGTGCCGTCTTTGATACCCGCGATTATGGCGTCGATGTGTTCCTGCGAGCGCAAAGGCGGATACATCTTCGCGAGCGTGTTGTATCCCATGCACTCTTTGTCAGTGAGCGCGAAATGCTGGACCGAGACTTCCGCGGTGATATTTTTTGCGCCGCGCTTTTTCGCTTCGCGGATAGCGCGCATTGAGCCGGCTGTCGAATTGTGCATGAGGTGGAGCCGCGCACCCGTTTTCTCCGCAAGCAAAATATTTTTGTAGACGGCCATGTCTTCGGAGAGCGCGGGACTTCCCGGCAGTCCGAGCTGTGTCGAGATCCAGCCTTCATGCATCACACCGTCTTCGGTGAGGTCTTTCGTCTCGCAGTGACTCATGAGGAGAACGCCGCAAGTGCGCGCGTATTCCATCGCGCGCTTCAGCACTCCCTCTTTTTGCACATCATGACCGTCGTCGGTAATCGCGACAGCACCTGAGTTTTTGAGCTCGTTTATCTCCGAGAGCATCGCGCCTTCCTGCCCCTTGGTGATGGCGCCAGTCGGGTAAATGTTGATGAGGTCGAGGTCGCGCGAGCGCTTCAATATGAATTCGACGACGGTCTGATTGTCGGCGATAGGATTGGTATTCGGCATCGCGACCGCGGCGGTAATGCCGCCGGCGAGAGCCGCCTTGGAAGCGGTCTCAAACGTTTCTTTGTCTTCCCTCCCCGGCTCGCGGAAGTGCACATGCAGGTCGATGAGCCCCGGCGTCACGGTGAGTCCTTTTGCGTCGATTTTCTTGTCCGCTTTCTCTTTGAGATTCCTGCCGACCGCCGCGATTTTGCCGTCACGCACGAACACGTCGGCAACGCCATCGACACCGTTTTTCGGGTCTATCACGTGTCCGCCGGCGATAAGAAGTGTGCTCATATGCTATTTGCGTGTGAACGTCTTTTTCTTGCCGTCCATTCTGTCGACGATGAGCCAGAGCAAGGCTTTGCGCACTGCCATGCCGTTCTCCACTTGGCGCAAGATATAGGACTGCTCGTCCACCGCCGCGAGCGCGGAGTGCACGTCGATATCGCGGATGACCGGGCCGGGATGCATGAGAATGGCGTCTTTCTTGGCGAGGTCGAGGCGTTTGCGCGAGATACCGAACATTTTTGAGTACTCGCGCAGTGTCGGAATGAACCCGTTGGCGCCGCGCTCGCTTTGAACCCGCAGTGCGTAGACGATATCGGCTCCGGCGAGCGCTTCTTCCACTTTGCCGTACCACTTCACACCGAATTTCTCGACGTCTTCGGGGATGAGCGTGAGCGGTGCACTGATGCGCACCTCGGCCTTCAACATTTTCAGAAGTCGGACGAGCGAACCGAAGACGCGCGAGTGCATGATGTCGCCGACGATGACGACGACACGGCCTTTCATATCTTTCGACTTGCAATGGTCGAGCATGGTGAGGCCGTCGAGGAGCGCCTGCGTCGGATGTTCGTGCCAGCCGTCGCCCGCGTTTACGATAGCAGCCTGCGTGTATCGCGCGGCCACTGCGGGCACTCCGCTTTCTTTGGAACGGATGACTATCGTCTTCACATTGTACGAGTCGATGGTCTGTACCGTGTCGAGATAGCTCTCCCCCTTTTCCACCGAGCTGTTGGAGCTGACACCGGCCGTATCCATCGAGAGCTGTTTGGCGGCGAGGTCGAAACTCGAGCTCGTACGTGTCGAGGGTTCGAAGAACGCGTTTACCTGCGAGGAACCTTTGTTGAACGAGAACTTGTAGGTCTTGTAGTCGCGGAACCGGCGCGCGACATCATACAAAAGCCCGAGGTCATCGGGCGTTACTTGGTCAATAGAAACGAGGTCAAAAAAGGAGAGGTCGCGGCCTTTGCGGACTCTGCTGAGGTCCTTCTCCGCCGCAGAAAGGGGCTTTTTGCTTAATATGACAGCCATTAAAAATTGACTCT
>JBBTSX010000008.1:0-34990 GCA_038064535.1 Patescibacteria group bacterium | reverse complement strand
TCCGCCGCAGAAAGGGGCTTTTTGCTTAATATGACAGCCATTAAAAATTGACTCTATCACGCGTTCTCCGGATTTCCAAATTACGCACAAAAACGCGCTTTGACCGACGAGGCGGGACGGTATACAGTCGCGTCAGTGGACGGGGGTACTCATGCACGAGTCACACGACGAGCCTGCACTTACGCTCGGGAAGAAAGTCATCTTTTTCGTACTGTTTTGCGTCCTGACTTATGCCGGCGTCGCAGGGGTCATGTACTACGAGTACGAGGGTATTCGCACGAAGATGAACACGTACTGGGTCAGTGTCGCAAAAGAAACCGCGTCGTTTTTCCATGCACACGCGAAGTAGGGAGGCAAAGTCTCATGCCTAATCTGTTCTACGAAAAAGAGGACGGGAGCGTCTCGCTCTATGTCCGTCTCGTATTCGGCTGGCTGAAGCTCTACTACTGGATACGATGGTGCGTCGTGCAACTCGGCAAGACGGTCATTTGGATGCCGTTGACCCTCAACGAAGTCCTGCAGGACGACCTCGGGCCGGATGTGAGCAGAATACTCACCGGTGCATGCTTCATGACCGCTTTCTTCGAGATTATCGTCGGCGGCATCGCTCTCTATGCTGTGGACACCGGCCAATCGGTCATCCCGATTGTCATGACCGGCATTGTGGTCTACCTGTTGATAGGCGCACTCGCGCGCTATGCCGTTAGAGGGTACGGCATACTCACATGAATACGCCCGCGGCCGGAATGTTTCCGGTCGCGGGTTCGACTTTTGTTCAGGCGAGCGGCTGGTGCTCGATGTCTTCTTTCTTTTTGGGCGTAATACCGTTTGCAATCAAAATCTTTTCAAATTCATCACGCTCGATTGTTTCCACCTCAATGAGCCGCCTGGCGATTGCGTCGAGCGTTTTGCGGTGCTTCTTGATGACGGCCTCCGCCTGCTTATGCGCACCTTCGATTATCGCTTTTACTTCGGCATCTATCATCGCGGCGACTTCCTGCGACTGTCCTCCATCTACCCCGTCGCCAAACATGGCAGCTTGTGCAGAAGCGGCAAAGGCTATTGGCCCCATCTTTTCCGACATGCCGTAGCGCTCCACCATATTGCGCGCGAGCGCACTCAATACCTGTAAATCATTTGAAGCACCGGTCGTCACGTCTTTGAATACGAGCTTTTCGGCGATGAAGCCGCCGAGCGAAACCGCAATGTCGTCGAGGAATTCTTTGCGCGACTGCATCCTGCGGTCTTCGAACGGAAGCTTGAGCGTGTAGCCGGCGGCACGGCCGCGGCTAATGATAGAAATCTTGTGCACGGGGTCGGCGTACGGCAAGACGGATGCGACGAGCGCGTGCCCCGCTTCGTGATACGCGGTGATTTCTTTCTCTTTCCTATTGAGCACGTGCGAGCGGCGTTCGGGACCGAGCATCACCTTTTCGATTGAGCGGATGAGGTCGAACTGCGCGAGCTCTTTGCGGTTTTCGCGTGCGGCGAGAATAGCGCCTTCGTTCATGAGGTTGGCCAAGTCGGCTCCGCTGAATCCGGGCGTGCGCTCCGCGATGACCGAGAGCTTCACATCCGGACCGAGCGGCTTTTTCCGCGAATGCGTCTTGAGGATGTCCTCGCGGTCTTTGCGGTCGGGCAGGTCGATGACGACGCGGCGATCGAAGCGGCCCGGGCGCACGAGCGCGGGGTCGAGTACGTCCGGCCTGTTTGTCGCGGCCATCACGATGACCTTTTCATTCGGCTCGAAGCCGTCCATCTCGACGAGTATTTGATTGAGTGTCTGCTCGCGCTCGTCGTTGCCGCCGCCCACACCGGTGCCGCGCACACGCCCGACGGCGTCAATCTCATCGAGGAAAATAATCGCGGGCGAGCTCTTCTTGGCGGTCGCAAAGAGGTCGCGTACACGCGAGGCGCCGACGCCGACGAACATCTCGACGAATTCGGAACCGGAGATGGAGAAGAACGGCACTCCCGCTTCGCCCGCGACTGCGCGCGCAAGCAGGGTCTTTCCTGTCCCCGGCGCGCCCATCAGGAGCACGCCCTTGGGGATGCGCGCACCTATCTGGATGAATTTCTTCGGATTTTTGAGAAAGTCGACAATTTCGGTGAGCTCTGCCTTGGCTTCTTTCGCGCCGGCCACGTCGGCAAAGGTGACGCGCTGCGCGCTATCCTCCGGTGAGACGAGCCGTGCCATTGATTTGCCGAAGGTGAACGCCTGCATGCCGCCGCCTCCGCGCAACTGCCGCGAGAGGTACCAGAGGACACCGAGAAGAAGGAGCGCAGGCACCAGTATCGGCGCGAGCGAGAGGAACCAGAAACGGAATCCCCCCTCGTCCTGCACGGTAATATTTACCGCCGAAAGCGCTTGCGGCGCAATATTATATTTTGAAAGAGTTTCGGTGAGTGAGTCCTCGGTTTCTTTTCGTGATTTCTTTTTCGTTGCCTGCCCTGAGGTATTCGAAGGGTCGGCGTACGTGGCCGTCACCGTATCACCCTCCACTACGAGCGACGTAATCTTCCCCGCGCTGATATCGCCGGCTATCTGAGAAATGGCGACTGTGTCGGTTTGCTCCGTGATGTACTGACGCACCATCGAGTACCCGACGGAGAGCAGGAGGAAAATCGCGAATGCGGCCGCGAGCTGCATCCAGAGGTTCGGCCCCTGCGGAACCGGCGCCTTTTGGCCCTTTTTTGGCTTATCTGCGGAGTTCGGCATATTTTGATATGCCGCCGTCATTCGCGGGCCATGCGAGCAAGCTCGCACGCCACCGCTCACTAGGCGTCATGAATGAGCATTATACATACTCACCCGCTGATTCAAAGAATCAGCGGGGTGCGTAAATTACCGGCTCAATATTTTCACCGTGCCGTTGCTCGCATCCACTTCTATTTCATCCCCGTCCTTTATCACTTTCGTCCCGAACTTCGTCTGCACCAAACATGGAATCTTGAACTCACGAGAAACTATCGCGGTGTGAGAGAGCAGACTTCCCTGATCCGCGATAATGGCGCTCGCCTTTTTTATGACGGAAGTAAGCTCGGTGGTGGTGTCTCGCGTCACCATAATTTGCCCCTGCTGAAATTTGTCCCTGTCTTGCGCGCCGGTCACAATGCATGCAATACCGCGCACCTTGCCGGGGAACGCAGTACGTCCTTTGAACTCACGAATATCTCCCGGCTCGTCACGCACCAGAAGTTCTTCCACGATGCGGTCGGCCTCATCGCCGAAGTACGGCGCGATCTTCATATCCTCCAGCAAAAGTGCGTACCGTTTCCTCCTGTCGGCAATATATGATTCGTCCGTTCGCTTTCCTGAACGGAGTAACTCTTTGAGCTCATCGGGCAGCAAATACCGGACTCCTACCCAATCTTTGAGACCGACGCGCCTCCCCAATTCATTAAGAAGCGACCGCGCATAATAGATACCTTCGACGAGGTCCGCCTTCGAATAGTCGAGCACAATGAGATATTCTTGCATCGCAAAAATGAGATCGCGAAAAAATTTCGTACATTCGTGCGCTGCATAGAATTCCTGCTGTTGCGACACGATGCTCTCGAGCCTTTCCTGCGGCGACTGTTGCCCCAGCAAAGCTTCGACGCCTTCACTCTCTATTCGCGTCCACACCTGCGCGGCGTAATCCTCCGCGGTATGCGGCTCTCCGAGGTACTCCATGTGGAACCAACCGCAGCGCTCTTCAAGTTCTTGAAAGCGCGCGCGTATATCCGACTGCGTGATGAACGCATCGAACGCCTGTTTGGAGTGGTCATCCCCCGCGAGAAATTGTCGCAGTATTTCCATCAGGCGTTGCTCTTCCGTCTGCACCTGCGTAAGACGTGTCGGGGTGAGAAGCGTCGAGACAAGTGCAATGAACTCGTCTTGGGGCACTTCTTCACCCAGCGCATTCTTAAGCTCCGATTCAAACACATCCTGCAGGTCGGATGCATATATACCAAGCACCATCGGATGGATGGTTGTCACGTATATACGGAAGAAACGGTCGAACCTGTCGATGAGCTCTGCCGCCGAAGCGCTCGCATGGTCGGCTTTCCAGAACGTCTTGATGTCCTGAACGGTGTCTTTGTATGTTTTGTCTATGGCATCAAAAAACGCCTGCGTATACTTTCCTTCACGGATTTCTTTTTCCATGAGAATGCGTAGCCGCTTGCGGTCTTCTGTGTTCGAACAGGTGTGGGCGGCAAAACCCTTCCCCACTTCGAGATTCTTTTCTATCATGCACTCCGTTCCCGCTATCTTCTGACGATACGAATCCTCAAGTCCATACGACGTCATGAGGGTACGGTTGCGCACGCCAAGCACTGTGTATGGCTTCATAATTTACGCATTCAGGAGCACTGGATTGACATGGTATTTCTTATCGTGATACTCGAACGTCGCCTCGCCGTTTTCAATCGTCACCGTGCCGATCTCTGAACTTTGGATCATTTTTCCACCCGTCTCCTTGAATGCCGCGACATTCGGCGCACCCTGATTCGCAAGATAACTCGTGAGCGCATCGAGGATGAGCCCATGGCTCACAAAACCGACCATCACGGGTCGACTCGGGGCATACTCCTGCGCAAACTCGCGCAATCGCTTTATACCGACCAGATATTTCTTCGCGACATCGAGCGCTGTCGGACCGAGCGCGATCGAACCATCTTCCGCGACCTCAATGCCGTCGCTTCGCATCAGTGCTTCGACAGCCTCATGCTCGGCGCTCCCACCCGGCTGCAATGCATTGCTGTATCGCGTGAGGTGGTACGGTGCCTCTTTCCCACGGAAATCAGGCCGCAAGCTGAACTCCTTCAAGAAAAGAGGGTAGACGATGAGCACTTTCTTGTCCGGATGCTGTGCGATGAAAACTTCGATAGCACGAACTGTATTGGCCACTCCCCGCTTCTCGTCATGCAACGCATCAATTTCCCGGTGGGTGAACACCAGCGTATCTTTGTCGCCTGCATAGAGCGAACGCAGCGTATCTCCGTAGACATCGGACGTAGATTTTGTGCGCTGTTCTTCACTTGTACCTCCGAAGAAAAAGACGGTACCTTTCGGGGCGTGTTCGAGCGTTTTCTTGACGTCGAGTGAGCGCTCCCTCGTTGCGTCCACGCCTTTTTCAGAAATCGCGGGATATTGTTCCGACTCCGCCCGGACTTGCTCTTGCGTATGAATGCTGGTCACCCGCTCCGCATGTCGCCCGCCGATGAAACCTTTGAAATTCTCTTCGCTCATGCAAAAAGTATACCCTGTTCACGGTATAGTTTCGACATATGGAACACGTGGTCCCGGTTCTCTACACACTGGCCATCTATCTGTTGTTTGCCAAAGTCTGGCCGTACTGTTTGTATCCGAACTATTTTTTGCCGTCGAAAATTGAACAGTATCCGGAGTTGACCGGGTTGGCGTCGGGACTTCGCGGCAATGACAAGCTTCAGACCGTCGAAAATGTGTACGCGTACATACAGCGAACGTACACCGGACACGCGGATGTATTCAAAATCAAAAGTGCGCTGAGTGTTTTTAAACTTGGCGATTTTTCTACCAAAGAACTGCCGAACAAGAAACAATTTCTGTGGTGCCACACTCAAAACAGATTGCTCAAATCCATTCTGGTGAATACCGGCGCATTTCAGGAATCTGAAATACTAATCCAACGGAGACTTTTCTTTTCGCTCTTCATTCACCAATGGTTGGCGCTGGATGTGGAGGGCAAGAAAATGAAAATTGACCCGTATTACGGGATATTCGAGGTGCGCTGACGAAGATAAAAGTTCATGACATACTGAGCGCGTATGAGCCTTGTTGAAAATAAACGGGTCGGATTCGACTATTCCATCCTCGAAGAAATCGAGGCGGGTTTGGCGTTGTACGGATACGAGGTGAAATCGCTTCGCGCCGGACAGGGCTCGCTCAAGGGCGCGCGCGTGGTCGCGCGCGGCGGCGAGGCCTATCTCGTCGGTGCCACCATTTCTGCATGGCAGGTAAAGAACGCGCCGAAATCATACGACCCCGAACGCACCCGCAAATTGCTACTTTCTGCCAAAGAAATCGCCCACGTAGCCTCCGCGGAGGGCGAAAAGGGGTTGACAATTGTGCCTCTTAAGGTGTATAATAAGGGGCGAAATCTCAAGCTCCTCATCGCGATTGCGCGCGGAAAGAAAAAGGAAGATAAACGTCAGCATATACGCGAGCGTGACGAGAAGCGGAGAATTCACAGAACTTTGAAAACTTAAATATTGAATGTCGGAATGTGGACCAGAAATGGAGGAGCCACATGATTTCGAAAAGGACGGTTGATCTAGCCATCCAAAGGCTTGCGATCATCGCTATCCTCGCGGCCGCGATTTTCTTCCTGTTCAGACCCGAAGCGGTCGAGCCCTTTTTCAAGCCTTGGCTCTGAAAGATGGGCAGAATCATCAACGGCAACGGAGAGACATCACATGGCTGATGTGCAACAACGAAGGTCGTTGCGGGAAATCATCCGCGACGGCGATTTCTGGGGCTCACTCCTCATGGCAGCTGCGCTGTGCTATGCCATGTATTTCATCGTGAACAACGAGGAACTGGTGCGCCGCATGCTCAACTACAACCCGTTCGGCTGATCGGGTTGGCCGAGTCCCCTGCTTCGGGACTCGGCACCACACTCCGACATTCAATAAAAAATGCCAGCCACTCGTGAAGAGCAGAGATTAGGATTTGCATTTCCCTAGAACCTAGTCCCTAGCACCTAATCCCTATTCTTCGGGGGTGACTGGCTTCGACAGGGAAATCGGTGTGTGTTTGCGCGTTGCGAGAGTGGGAGACTCTCTCAAACCTCTCAAACATTCAAGTGCGAACAAAGTAGCACGTGGAATCCTCTCACCTATTCAGATGAAGGATCTCCAGCCCGCTTACGCTCTCGTAGCCTAAGCGCCGTCCGCCAGCTTCATGCTTGATATGAGTTGGTAGGGCGCAAAAACATTCAAGCACTCGCGTACACTGCTCGACGTACACGTAAGATAAGAGCTCGGGATGTTGTGTTTCTGTTCATCTCTTATGCAACATTCCTAAACAAAAATAGATGTACTACGCAATGTAGACACACGCACACACTTTTCTTTGGACCGGGGTTCAATTCCCCGCACCTCCACCTAATTAGACTGGAAGAATGTTTTTTACCTTTTGAGCCATACAGGGTATGGAGATTCGGAGGTTCTAATATTTTTCCAGCCTCAGAAGCCTCAGAAGCCATTTCTTTTATCACAAGAAGTGGCCTTTCTGTTTTTATGGTCAATGTTTGGTCTACATACCTATGCTCTGCCCCAAGTGCGGCAAGGATTGCTCTGCGTTGGTCCATTTGTCCGTTTCTGAACTTATCTACGGCTTTCTCGGCAAACGTCAGTATTCTCTCAGCGTCATATATCCAGTTCTGTACCCGCTCGTCTATCGTTTCAAGGAATCCTCGCAAACGACGCTCCTCTGGTTCTAGTCTTGCATTCTCTCTGTGGTATCGCTCCGAGTCGATTTCATTGGCCAGCCTCATCTGGAAAAGCTGTTCGAGGGTGTCTTTCACTCTTCGGTACTCTTTTTCCTGTGCGTACAGAATCGTGTTCTTGTCCGATTTCTCTCTGTCGTATTCCTTCTTAAGCTCTGTTATAGCCCATTGGTGGAACGCAGGTGATATTTGAATTGAGGATAGAAACCTCACAATCTGTTTCTCAAGCTCTATCTCGCTAATCATTTTCTGCCTACACTCCTTATCTATCTGGCCAGTGCAGTGGTAATAGGTGTAGTGATGGACATTCCCGTTCTTCTGATTCTTCGTTTTGTTCTCACACGTAATACGTGCACCGCAGTGACCGCAACGCATAAGGCCTGTATAGGCATTTTTATGAGTCCTCTGTCGAGACGTACCCTTGCCGAGTATTCTCTGAACCTCATCGAACTCAGCATGAGTGATTAGTTTCCGATGACTCCCTTTGTGCCAGTGGCGGTCTGGTTTTTTGCCGTACTCGAACTCTCCGTAATAGAATGGATTGGAGAGAATATTGTACCAGCTTGCTTTCGATAGTAGTTTCCCATTCGGGTAGCGCGTGGTCTTTCGAGAACGGAAACCCCACTCATCCTGAGCCATCTTCAATACTTGGAACGGCGTGTGTTCACGCGATAACACGTAATCGAACATTTTTCTGATCAGCTTGAAGTTATGTTCGTCAACCTGTATTTCCTCTGGCTTACCCATCTCTCTGTTCTTACTGTTTTTGTATCCAATCGGAGCAATGCCTGGACGAAAACCCCGACGAAGTGCTTCGTTCTGCCCGCGTTTGATGTGCTTCTTTAAATCACGAGAGTATTGAGTAGAAGTTCCCATTTCTACAGACCAGATAAGAACGTGGTCGTCTGAGTTCCAATTTCTGTCCGTGGAGCGAATGTTCTGGATGATTCCTCTTTCGAGCAAGTGTTTTATAACACCCTCGTCTATAGAATTGCGACCTAGGCGGTCTGTCTTGAAACAGATAATCGCGTTTGCCTTTCCTGACTGGATGTAGGAAATCATTTCAGCGAACTTGGGGCGCATGCCTGGCTCACTACCCGTTACGGTCTCCACAAACTCTTTGACAATTTTCCTCCCCTCTCTGTCTGCCAGTTCTCGAACCTCAGTTAGCTGAGACTGAATCGAGGGAACACCCCTATCCTCTTCATTCTTATTAGCCTTTATTGAACGACGAGCGTATAGGACGTATTTTAGGTGGCTGTAATCTTCTTTTGACATATTTACTTCTCTTACGAGAACGATTGCTGCACACGATGTTAGGCAATATCAATCTTTTTACCGAAGCGGATTGTGAGCTTTCCGTTCGCGTATTTAACGCGAGCCGTTTTACCCTCAAATCCGCATTCAAGCAAAATCCGATTCGCAATGGACTCGGGACTAAATTGCTTCGGTGTCTTTAGTTTCTTGCCTGTGACAATGAGTCGTTTCATAGGAGCTAATACTTGACAATATATAGAACTATATTGCTATATTATTAGGACTCCCTCTCGTGTACAGGTAAAAAATAATAGAACCAGTTAACAGCGTGTGCCGTATCGTTCTCTAATGTTAATTTTGTTAATGACGTTATTGATTAGTCTTTGGACGGCTCCAGAGTGTCTTTGACAAAATCCGAAGCGGTCGACCAAGGCACTTTCTTTGGATTGCGTTTCTTCTCTGCCGCTTCCTCGCGGAGTTTAGTGAGGATGTCTTGCAGTCCTCTACGCTCGATGAGGCTCATCACCTTTGGCCCCTCCTTCCCGAGAGGGATGTACACCCCTCCACCGTCTCTAGCTTTTCTGAGACCGAGCTTGTCGACATATCCGCCAATCTTTTTTGGAGAAACGAGCTGGCCTGGGATAACAAGCAGTCCTTCGCGCGTACTAATTTCTCTGGTTTCTCTCTCCGCATAATCGCCGTAGAACATTTTATTGAACTCAGCGGCGATAGTGCCCATATACAACTGACCAGATTTTCTAACCTCCTCATCGAACTCAATTAGGCGAGCGATGCAGAGGAGCACATCGGCGTAGGTGTCCGTCGAGACGCTATCTAGTAGTGTTTTTTCAGAGTCTTTCAGAAACTCTAGGACTGGCGCAAGCACTTCTTCTCCCACCATTTTCACAACGCTGGTTAGAGCGAGTGCCGTTTGCTTCATTCTCGGAAATTCTAATCCTCCGAGAGAGCTTTCATCCTCGTGAACATGGTGAAAGTTTCTGAGTCTGAACATCAACAATTTATTTCTCAGAGTCTGTGCTTCGGCGTCAAACGACGGAGGTAGGTGCACAGCTACGCTGGTCTTTTTGAGAGGAAAGAGGCGCTGAGTAATGCAACGGCTTTCCAGTGCAGTATCCGTGAAGCTTTGCCGCGAGCCAAGTATCTTCGGACCAAATACGCGAAACGTGACGGTCCTTATCTTGTCGTCAGATACTTCCATTTTCACTACTGGAGCGCCCTTTCTATGACCACTGTTTAGCAATTTCACAATGTCGTCCGTCATATCGGAGGACTTGAAGTCTGCCTCGTCGTACACGAGGGTGCTTTCAACTTGGTCAAGCGTACGATAAATGGCGGCTGGTGATATTGAACTCGCCATCATCGCACGATTGCAAAGCTTGCCTACCACCTCTAGGAATCGAGACTTACCCGTTCCAAGGTCACCAACGACGCGGAGATACGGTACGGTGTTGAAGCGGTCAAACACCCACGTCATCAGGACGTATCCTGCGGCTACGTCGTAGAAACGCACATCCTCAAGAACTACGTACTTTTGAATGAGGGCGCGTATGTCTCTATGCAATTCTGCCGTCGAGCCATACGCTTCTGGACGTGACGCGATGTGGATGAAGTTCTTCCGAACGTGGTCTTTCAACATCCAAGAAGGGAGCAGCCTGAGCACCGCACCTTTCTCTTGAAACGTAAGGTTTCCATCTGTCCCGACCCAAAGTTCAGACTGTGTCGTGAACTTTCCCTCGCTTGCGACAACAAACTCTGCGATATCGGTGGACTGCGAATAAACCATGTCGGCTAATGTACCGTCAGGAAACGTTCGCCACACGATGTAGCGTTTTGGCACATCTGGAGCAGTGCTCGTTTCCGTTTTTGTTGATTTAGCTTTTGCCATAACTGGTGAACATGTTGATAGTGATAAAGTTTCGGGTGCGGACTAATTCCTCCTTCAGCATTGCGTGTGCGGCCTCCATAGTGGAAACAGCTAAGCGGAGCTTCTGTCCCTTTTGTATTGCGAGGGCGATTTCTATTGTGATGAGAGTGTCGTGGAGTTGACGCTCCTTAGCTCGCAATTCTGCGTCGCTGAGCGTCGGATGTTTTTCGAGAAGATGAGATGTTTCGTGTGTTTCCATAGCGTTTAACTAGATTCGTATAATTCTTGCACCCGTGCTTCTTCCAGCGGAGTCCGATAGACCGCGATGTAGAGATTCAGGAGCATGCGAGCCTTGCGCTCGACTTCTTCGGGGGTGAGCTGTTCACCGAACACTTGATTGTAGTGCTCGGAGAACAGGGCCAGGGCCTCTGGAGATGGTGCCATTGTTCATGCTGCAAACTGCGATTAGCGGATAAAGATTTGCGTGGCCCTGTGAAAACCACGACTCGTTATATTTGTATTTTAGCGCACTCAATTTGACAGTCAAATTTCGACGTGTTCATATATTTCTACATAACGCCATATGTAGTGTTTTAAATGGCTCAAAGAAATAACCTTTGACATTCAAAAAAGATATCGCCTATCATGTTGGCGATATCATTCAGTGCGCCGAGGCCACGAGGCGCACATCCTTATAGGCATATGGTAAGAAACCATATACCGTCACACTCCGTGTCTCTGAGGGTGTCTGAGTGCCTCACGCCGTGGATTATTGACCTACTTATATACCTCCAACGACCCACTAAAGGCTGTTACCTCCGCTACTTTCTCGTCAGAGTACGCGTCCCGTACCTCAAAGTAGTGATGCCCTGTAATCGTTTCCAACGGAGATGCAACCGCTCCCAGAAAGTCTTTCTTGAACGCAACCGTTTGGGTGTACCGTTCCTGAGACCTTTCCCCTTATTAGCCAATCCACGGCGGCTGCGTAGTAATTGTTGCTGTACTTGAGATCGCTTGCACAACCGTTACTTGTCCGGGAAAAGTTGTACGGGTTGATTCATTATGCGTGTGAGGTGCTTCTTCGTGTCTACACTTTTCGCATACATCTGGAGAAAGCGTCAGCGCCATTGCCAAGGCGCCAACAAGTACTACACCTCCACATTTTCTACAAACACCTCTGGTCTCCATGTTTTTATTTTAACATATTTTTTACGCTGCTGATAAAATTCTGTTGGAAAAGGTGTCAGGAACCTTTTTGCTATCTTGAGCTATCGATGACGGCTTTGACGCGGGCGTCCACTTCTTCGGGCAGTGCGCCAAGCTGCGCTTCGGGGAAAAACTGCGGCAATACTATCGGGCGCATGCCGGAGAGGACTGTGGTCCCGTCTTTCACGTACACGAGTATCTTGCACGGCAGGCACAGGCCGATTTTCGGATCGGCCGTAAGGACGGTATGGGCGGACTTCGCATCGCAGAACTCCACAATCTTCATCGGCTCGATATCGAATCCTTTTTCGGCGAGCGTCGCATGCACATCGTGCACGTAGAGCACACGGAAACCCGCTTTCGCGATTTCCTCCTGCACCGCCCTAACCGCGGCGTCAAAATCTTTTTTAGTCGTAACGGTGTAGTCGAACTCCATAGTGGTCGCCATTCTACCATGTATGCCGCGATTGGATAATCAAATGAACGCTACATTCAATAAGTAAGTGCACAACCGGTACGCTCGAATAGTACCTCCAGCGGCGTCTTGCCGCCAAGTCGTTTGCGGGGTCGAAAAACGGTACCCGACCCTATTTTCTCTATTTTCTTTATTTCGTGATGTACGCTTCTGGATTTTTCTCGAATTGCCGTTTGCAGTGATCGGAACAAAAGAAGTATGTCTTTGCTTTCCAATCAAATGTGAGTTCGTCGGAAGCCGGCATATTACATACCGGATCGTTCTTCCATGTTCGCGAAGAATCGTTCTTGAATAGACTGAAAAATGAGCGAAACATATGTTTAAGTGTTAATAACTTTTAATTTCCACGTGGGGACGAAAGCGGGGGTCCGCTGAGCATACGCATTCCATAGTTCGCCGAATTCTTTCTGCGCGTCCTTCTCTTCACTCCGGGCAAGCCGCACATACATCAAGACGAGTATCGGGAACATCACGAGGGTCACGATGGTCGGCCACTGCAAAAGGAATCCGAACATGATGAGTACGAAGCCGACGTACTGCGGGTGGCGAATGCGCCGATACGGGCCGTCGACGGCAAGAGCATGATCTTTCTGCGCTTTGTACAACACGCTCCACGCTTTTGAGAGGAGGATGAATCCGCCACCGATGAAGATGTAGCTGAGGATATGGAAGGGTCCGAAGTGCGGGTCGCCTCCCCAACCGAGCAAGTCTTCGAGAATATGGCCGGAATTGTGCGTGAACGGGTCGAGACCCGGAACCCATTTTGTCAGCCAGCCGGAGAAAAGATAGATGGTGAGCGGAAATCCGTACATTTCCGTGAACAGGGCAACGATGAATGCCGAGAACGCGCCGAACGAGCGCCAATCGCGTGAAGTTTTCGGCTTGGTAAAGCTGAACGCGAAAACAATGAAGACCAGCGAGTTGACGATGACGAGTGTCCAGAGGCCATAAGAATTTTCCATATCACCATACCTGAACGGGAGCGCCCGCGTCTACACCACAGCCCCCGTCTCCGCCCTGACCCGACGGAACATTTACCTGCGACGAGATGTTCTGGAATCCCGCCGAGCTCGAATAGTCCGCGCCGAGCATCTCTTTCGGCGACACCTTGTCCCACGCGACGCTCTTCTGCTGCATGTACATTGCAATGGTGAGGTACGTATCGGGGAACCAGTACGAATTCACCGCAAGAGCCGCTTTGTACATATCTTTTTCACTCACGCCCTGCGAAGCCATGAGCTCCAAGAGTCCGAGCATTGCCATGCCGTGGTTGCAATCCGGGAAGTGCGTCGAATTGCCGCAACACGGCCGGTAGATGTTGCGCGAGACGTCATCGACAAGCTTCTGCTGGGTGGCGGTGAGTGGTACGAGCGAATGCATGTTGTAGTGCTCCATTGCATCGCCCATGGCGAGTGTCCAGCCTCCCGTTGAGGCGAAGTTGCCTGCGCCGCCGTATCCGGGGTTCATCATCTCCGTTTTGTCCTCGAGTATCGGATTTTTGTTGGCAAGTCCGAGCGCCCACAAGAGATTGAGGAGATACGGGGCATTTTCTCTTGTCATCATGAGTTTTCCGTTCCCTCCTTGCTCAAGTAACTTTCGATACTCCGCGGGAAATCCGCCGCGATCTTGATAGAGCGCCGCCATTTTGTATGCATCGATCGCGCCCGCCTCTACCATCCGCTTTCCGAGGTCACCCCAGGTGACGGACAGTTCGACTCCCGTCGACGGGATGACGCTTTCTTCAAGTTGGGTCGAAATCGTGCTCTGTGGCGTCGAACGTACCGCATAACGACCGCCCGTCTGTACTTGGTAGTACGACACGGCGATCATAAATCCCGCGACTACAATCGCTATCGGAACCGCGTATTGTTGGACTACCGAAACTGGTGACTGGGTACTGACTCTTTCGTTGTGTTGTTCGTGTTCCATACGTTATTCGTCACAGCAATCGGCAAGCTTGCTCACCAAGTCTTCGAGCGAGGCGCTTGTCTGCGCCGTCTTTTTTACTGTTTGTCCGTTGATGAGTTTCAGTTTGAGGGCCCAGAAGATGGAGTAGACCTTGTAGGCTTTCTCGAACATGTCTTTCGCTTCTTTTTCTTTTTTCTCCGAGTGGAGTTTGTTGCCGACCTCGATGAGGCGCATCGTCGTGGACAGCAGGTGCTTCGAGATGCACCACGTTTCCCCCTCGTGATTAGGCATGAGTTTCGCGAGAAGCTCTTTCCGGACATCGCGAATCTCCCGCGACGTGTCGAAGTACTCGTCTTTGTGGGTCTTCACACCCGTGAAGAAGAAATGTTCTTCAAGTGAGATGAGGTTCATGACGGCGAGACTCAAGTCTTCCGCAGTAGAGAGGTCGACACCGGCCTTCTCTTTGAACTTCTCTATGGTCGCGAGGAACTGTTCCATTGTCGGTTGTTTTTCCATAGCGCTAGATGAAGAAGATTAGGAACCCGAGAATAATCATTGCGATGCCAGCCCACAGCCGTACGCTCCCCAGATTCGTACGCTTCCATTCCTGCATACGGTCAACGACCGTTTTGTCGGCGGAAATCCACAGCACCGCGACGAGCGGAACGATGAGAATAAGATTGTAGAGCAGAAGGTACCCGAATCCGGCGACGTACGTTACTTGGTCGCGCAGGAGCCCGATGACCATGAGGTACGGACCGCCCATGCACGGGAATTGGCAGATACCCACCAGAAGCCCGAGCCCGAACGCCGCAGGGATGGACGCCTTTTCCATGAGGCGCCCCATCGCGGTGTGCGAGACGGACGGGATTTTCAGCCGCAACGGGAAGTTCGGGAAGAACCGGTTGAGCAGATTGAGGAGTCCGAAGACGATGAGGAGTGTCGCACCAAGTTTGCCCATGAAGTGCGGCGTGTTGAAGATGTGCAAGACTTGGAGAATGCCGAGACCGATGAGGAAGTAGGCGGCGAAGATGCCTGCAATGTACGTACCGCCTATCTTGAGAATCTTTTCCCGCGTCAGCTGCATTCCGAAAAGGAACGCAATCGTGATGAGAAGAATAGAGAACGAGCACGGATGCACGCTATCGAGTATCGCTGCTATAAGCACCAGTGGCAGAAGCCATGCGCCGCCGTTGCTTGCGCTCCAGATGATTGACGCCGTTGCCGGGCTCAGTTTCAGAATGACGATTCCGATGATGGCAACCGCGACGAGGCCGAGTGTGATGAGGGTGCGTTTCATACAATTACGGGGTCACGACGGCCCGTATCTCAAGCGCGAGCGCTCCGCCCTTGTCGTCCACGAGGTACACGAACCGGTCTATCATACCGACGCCGGCGGGGCCGTGCGCGTTGGGATCGAAGATTACCTTCACCTCACGCGACTCTCCGGGGGCGATGGATTCGTTGGCGGGTGGAATGTATCCCATCCCCTGCATGCCGAACGGTCCTTTCTCTCCCGTCGGAGTTTCAAGGAATGCAGTCGTGCACATACACGAGGTGTATACCGATTCGATATACACGGATGCGTCCGTATTGTTGGTAATGGTGAACCTGTTCTCCACCTTTCCCCCTTTCATGGAGATAGTCCCGAAATCGTAAAACGTTTCCAGTGCAGTGAGCTGGCTTTGCACGTTTCCTTGCGGCGCACCTGCGTGATTTGCCTGCTGTGCGCCGTTGGCGGAGGCATTGCTTTTACCCCACACCATAAGCCCGACGATGCCAAGCAGTACGATAGCGCCAATGAGTAGTGTTTTCTTGTTCATATTAGTTGAGTTATTTGAGTATGCACGGATAAAGGATTCTCGAAGAGAATCGGGGTCGGCACACCGAAAAATCCGGTGGCCGTTATCTAGAAAGAAGGACTGTGCTCAAATAACGAAAGCCAACGGAGTGCGTTATCATTCCGGGGAATAAGAGGCCGTTGCGGATAGAAGCGCCGCGCGGTGTCAGCGACACCGCGTATGTGCGGTGAGCCCATCCTGATAATAATCCCGGAGAGGACAAAAAGGAGTGCCGCTACAAGAACGGACACGATACGGAAACCGAATGACACATTGAGAAATGACAGGTACGCGGAAATATGATGGGTCACCGTGGCAAACGCGTCTTGGGAGCATAGCGACGCCCCCATCACAGAGAACGGGCAATCACCCTGCATGGCTCCGTCCGCTCCCCGAATCATCACGGCGAAACTGAAAAGCGCGAGCATAAGAAATGCAATGACGACAAAAATCGCTACCGTTTGCTTCGATGAATGTGACAACGGAATCATAGGGTTTGTCTCCTCAAGAGTACCGCGTTTATGGAAACGATGACAGTGCTGACCGACATAAAGATTGCCGCGACGGCCGGCTGAAGGATAATGCCGTACGACGCAAGAGCACCCGCTGCGAGAGGAATGGCGACTACGTTGTAACCCGTCGCCCAGAACAGGTTTTGTATCATTTTCGAGTACGTAAGTTTTGAGAGCCTTATTATCTTCGGGATGTCGCGTGGGTCGCTCCTCACCAAAATGATGCCGGCCGATTCGATGGCAACATTCGTCCCCGCGCCGATGGCGATACCGAGGTCGGCTTGCGTGAGTGCGGGCGCGTCGTTGACTCCGTCGCCGACCATAGCGACCTTTGTTCCGTCTTTCTGCAAGAGCTTTACCTTGGCGGCTTTTTGGTCCGGCAGTACGCGGGCGAAGTATTGGTCAACGCCGAGTTCGGATGACACCCACGCCGCGACATCTTCGGAGTCACCGGTAATCATTGTGATTTTGACCCCAAGCGCTTTCAGGCTTCGAATCGCCTCCCGCGATTCGGGACGGATGACGTCGGCAAGCGCAATGCTACCAACAAGGTTCTTATCGGCAATGACGTGGATGGCGGTTTTTCCCTGACGCTCCAGTACACTAATTTTTTCTTGATGCCCTCTTGATATCTGCGTGTGCATATCCGCAAGCAACTGTTCGCTTCCGACCAAAACCTCCTTACCGTCAATTATGGCCTTCGCGCCTTTGCCTGCGAGCCGTTCAAACGACGTTATGGTGCGCAGTTGAATATTCTTTGTCTGCGCCTCATCGACCATCGCTTTCGCAAGAGGGTGTTCAGACTGACTGTTTACGGATGCGGCGAAGGTGAGGACTTGTAACTCTGTAAATCCTTCCGCCGGAATGACGGCATCCACCCCGAATTCGCCCTTCGTAAGCGTCCCTGTTTTATCAAACAGCACCACCCCGACATTACGCGCCGCTTCAAGTGCAAGGCGCTGTCTGATGAGGAGGCCGTTGCGCGCGGCCATAGTGGTGGAAATCGAGGCGACAAGCGGCACCGCAAGTCCGAGCGCGTGAGGGCATGCGATAACGAGTACCGCCACGAGCCGCTCGGTGGCAAAGCCGATTCCCGCTTCTGAAAGCAGCCAGAGAACAAAGGTGAGACCTCCGGCCGATATGGCAATGATGGTGAGATACAAAGCGGCGCGGTCCGAGAGTATCTGCAGGCGTGATTTTGACGCCTGTGCATCGGCGACGAGCCGCATAACGCCGGCGAGAAATGTTTGTTCACCTATTTTCGTTATTTTCACTTTCAAACTTCCGTCGCCGTTTATGGACCCCGCGATGACTTCGTCATCTACCGTCTTCAATGCGGGTTTTGACTCCCCCGTGATGATTGATTCGTTGAGTTCAGAGTGCCCTTCAATGATGGTTCCGTCGGCGGGGATTTTTGCACCCGGTTTTACCAAAACGATATCGCCGCTACGGAGTTCGGCGAGCGGAATAACCGCAGTTTTCCCGTCGCGGATGACCTCGGCCGTATCGGGCAGAAGCTTGGCCAGCTCTTTGAGTGCTCCTTGCGCGCCTTGCACCGCACGCATCTCAATCCAATGACCGAGAAGCATCACGGCGATAAGAGAGGAAAGCTCGAACATGAGGTCGTGTCCCGTGCCGAGAAGTATGGAAACGGCGCTGTAGAAATATGCGGCGGTTACCGCAATTGCTATCAGCGTCATCATGCCGGGCAGGCGCGCACGCACTTCGCGATATGCGCTCGAGATAAATATCCAACCGCAATAGAAATACACGACTGTGCCGAGCGCGAGGAGTGCGTACTGCCATCCGGGGAATTCCGGTCCCTGCACGCCAAACAGGGCGCGGGCCATTTCGGAGTAGAAAAATATAGGGACGGTCAAAACGAGCGTAATCCAAAATTTTGTCAGGAACGAGGACGTTGTATGTCCGGCATGCTTACCCGCCCCGAGCGCAGTCGAGGGGTCATGCTCCGCATGTCCTGAATGATTCGTCTTCCCTTTGATTGGCACCAGATTCATGCCGCATTCGGGGCACATGCCCGGCTTCTCGCGAATGATTTCCGGATGCATCGGACAGGTGTATACCCGCGCGGAAGCGGGGAGCTGCGAAGCGCCCTTCGTATCACCCTCATGCATGTCGTGGCAACAGTCTTTCATTTGAAAAATATGAGTACGGCAAGGGCGAGAACCGGAAGCATGCAACAGAGCAGCATCAGCCAATGGTGGTTCTTATGTCCATCATGACCGCTGCCGTGCATAAGATTACTTTTTGCGTTGCGCCAGCTTGTAGAGTTTCAGAATTTCGCCGACGGCCCTTTTTTCGCCGCCCGACTTCATCTGGTGAATGACGTGAGTCGAGAGATGGTTTTCGAGGATAAGGCGCTCAACGCCGGAAAGTGCCTCCTTGATTGCGCTGGATTGTGTAATGATATCCACACAATATTTCTCGTCGCCAACCATCTTGATAAGGCCGCTGAGCTGGCCGCGGGCTATGCTGAGGCGCCGCAAGGCCGACTTTTTTATTGCTGCTTTCATACGCACAGTATACCCCCTAGGGGTATACTGTGCAAGGTCCTGTTTTTACAGAATAGCAATTAGTGCGTCATCCCCGTCATTTGCATCATCGGAGCACCGTGCTGCATCATCGCCTGCCCGTCCGTCTGATGCTTCATGCCGCGCGCCTCCATATCTTTTCCCTTGTTCACCATCTCCGTGTCGGAGTAGCGCGTGCCGCGCTCCTGCATCATCATTCCGCCTTCTTTCATCATGACGCCCATTTCCTCCATCTGCTTCCCCTCATCTGTCATCATCATGATGAGGTCGTCAACTTGCGATTTTGCCATACCGACGTCGCCCTTTCCGGCATTCGCGGCGAAATACCCTCCCCCGCCGCCCGCGGCAAGAGCGACAATGATTGCGATAATAAGTGTTGCTGAGCTGTTCATGGTTTTTTATTGTTTAGTTTTAATATCGACCGCTGCATATTTACGGAGGTCCCTTCCCTGTGCGTGAGGACTTCATACATCAGAATCCGGACGAGTCCGCGGCCTCCATCGCCGCCTTCCTGCCAAAGCGATAGAAGAGTGCGGGCGTGAGAAAGAGCGAAATGATAGTGGACGAGACGAGCCCGCCGAAGATGACAACGGCGAGAGGGTGCAGCATTTCCTTGCCCGGTTCGCTTCCCGAGATGAGGAGCGGTACGAGCGCAAGGGCAGTTACGAGCGAAGTCATGAGGACGGGTACGACGCGGTCCAAGGTCGCCCGCACGACTGTCTCCGGCGTGAACGGCGCATTCTCTTTTCGGACAAGAGCGAGACACCGGCCGACGAGCAAGATGCCGTTCCTCGATACGATACCGGCAAGTGAGATGAATCCTACGAGGTGTGCGAGATTCACGGAGCCGCCCGTCAGCCAGATACCTATCATCCCGCCGATTGCGACCGTCGGTATGTTCGTCATCACGAGGAGCGCAATGGCGGTCGAACGGAAAGCATAGTAGAGAATGCCGAAAATCATTACGACGCCGATGCCGAATATGAGCGCAAGACGGCGCGAGCTCTCCTTTTGGCTCTTGTAGTCCCCCTCGAACGAGAGGGTGACGCCGACCGGGAGTTTCTGCGACTCGATACCGGCCTTTGCCGCGCTCACTGCGCCGACAACGTCTTTGCCCTGATAGTTCGCCGACACGACGAGGACGCGCTTCCCTCCCTCGTGGTCCTGACTGTTCCTTCCTCCTTCAAGCCGCACGTCTCCGATGCTTCCGAGCGAATCGGCACCCATGAATGGGAGCGGCAGGTCGCGCAGTGACGACATCGTCCCCTTTGATTCGGCATCGTACCGCGCAACCACATTTACGGATGCGCCGCCGAGCCGCACTTGGCCGAGCGTGTCTCCCATGAGCCCCATTTCGAGGTCATTCGCTATCACGCCCGAAGATATACCGTACTCTGCGAGCCGGTTTCTATCTACGTAGATGCGGAATTCGGGCACGACCGTATTCTGCTGGACGCGAGCATTCGTGACACCCTTCTGCTTCTTGAGTTCGGCGACCACCTGCTTGGCCGCTTTTTCCATCTCCACAGGGTCGTCGCCGAAGACCTTTACGGCAATCGGTGCGCGCACGCCGGAGAGCAACATCTCTACGCGGTGCGTGATGGGTTGCCCCAAGCTGAAGTCTGCACCGGGAAAACGGTCGAGGACGGCCTGAATGTCGCGGAAGATGCGCTCACGCTGTCCTTCATATCCGGACTTAAGTGCTATTTGCATCTCGCTCGAATTCGCGCTACCTCCGTGCGGGTCCGCTGCGGCGCGACCTGCGATATTGCTCACCTGCCGCACACCGTCCACAGCGAGAAGTGCGCGTTCGAGCTTCACCATATATTCGTTCGTCGCATTCAGCGCGGTCCCCGGCGGCAGAAAGACCATGGCGACCATCGAGCCCTCATTGAACGGCGGGATACCCTGTTTCCCCGCGAACACATAGAGTCCGACGGTGAGGACAATGAGAACGAGGGTTGCAATACCCATCATCTTCACATTCTCGATACACCAGTAGATAAGCGGGGTGATGCGCTCCTTTATCTTCTGCACAATCGTCGTTTCCTTTTCATGTCCCGAGAGGGCTTTGTCGTTCAAAAGCAGTGCAGAAAGAACCGGCGTCACTGTAAGCGACACCGCCATCGATGCGATGAGAGACACCAGATACGCCGCGCCGAGAGCGACGAGGAGTCTCCCCTCTATTCCCGGCAGGAAGAATATGGGCAGGAAGACGACTGCAACAAGCGCCGTCGCATAGACGATAGAATTTCGTACTTCCAGAGAGGCGGACAGAACGACATGCTCGCGGTCCTCCCGCTTCCCGCCAAGCATCCAGTTGCGTAGACGCCGGAATACGTTTTCGACGCCCACGATGGCGTCATCCACAAGTTCTCCTACGGCGACCGCGATGCCGCCGAGCGTCATCACATTGACCGACAGCCCGAAGAACTTGAATACGATAGCGGTCGCAAGAATGGAGAGCGGTATCGCGGTCAAGGTAATCGCCGTTGTCCGCGCACTCATGAGAAAAACGACGAGAACAATGACAACGAGTATCGTGCCGTCAAGAAGCGCACGCTCCACGTTTTGGAGCCCGGCACGAATGAAGCTCTCTTGGCGAAAGAGATCCGGATGGAGTTCGACGCCCGCAGGCAAACTTGCAGAGAGCGACGTAAACGCCTCATTAATATCATCCGTCACGGAGAGCGTTTCCGCGTCCGGCTGGCGGATGATGCGCAAAATTACGCCCGGCTCGCCGTTTATCGCGCCACTCCCGCGGATGGGGCTCGGCCCTTCGATAGTCGACGCGATGTCGCCCAAACGCACCGGGCGGCCGTCTACTGCGTTGCGCCCGATCGCTACCTCCTGCAATTCCGACACCTGCGATGGAGCAACCATAATGCGGATGGCGTACTCGCGCGTCTCTTCGGTTATGAGACCGCCACTCTTGTTGGTGAGCGCGTATTCGATACCTTTGCGCACATCGTCAATCATGATGCCGTAGCGGCGCATCCTCTCTGCGTTCAGATTTATCTGCCATTCGCGTACGTCGCCGCCCATCACGAGGACGCTTGCGACACCGGGCACTTTGAGAAGCGCCGGTCGCACCGTCCAGTCGGCGAGCGTGCGCAACTCCATCGGCGAGATACCGCCCTTGTGCGTCGCCATGCCGACCCACATAATCTCGCCGAGAAGCGAAGTCGACGGGCCCAATACAGGCTTCACGCCGGCAGGAAGGATTGCCTGCGAGAGACGCTCCTGCACGATTTGCCGGTCGCGCAGGATGTCGCTTCCCCATGCGAATTCGATGACGATGGTTGCCTGCGCATACGACGCGTTCCCGCGGATGCGCTCGATGCCGGGCGCTCCGGCGAGCGCGGCTTCCATCGGATTCAGGATGAGCCGTTCCACATCCTCGGCCGCCATGCTGGGACTCTCCGAAAACACGGTTACCGTCGGCTTGTTGATGTCGGGAAGGATGTCCACCTTCATGGTGGCGACGCTCCAGAGGCCGCCCGCCGTCACAAGACCCGCCGCCGCGAGCACGGCGAATTTATGCGCGAGCGACCATGAGATTATGTTGTTGAACATACATTACATCTGCATACCAGGCATATTCTCGTGGCCTGCAGGCATTTCCCCTCCCGACGAACCGGCCGGTGCAATGGGTTCAACGAGTTCATCGAGAAGCATGTCCTCACTGATGTCGAGCGCGGTGTTCACGATGTACCGGTCATTGGTCCTGAGCCCTTCGTATATCTCGACATAGGTGCCAAGCGTGCGCCCCAGCTTCACCTCTTGCGAGAAGATGCGCCCGGCTTCCGAGATCCGCCACACGCGCGGCGTGCCGTCTGCGGCCCACCATACGGACGTTATCTTGATGCTCGGAACACTCGAATCACTCGGCACGATTACACGAACGGACGTGCCCGCCGGCCAGTCTGTCGGATCGAGAAGTACCGCATCCGCCATGTAGGAACCAAGGTCGTCGAGCGAGTCGCCGACTCCGAGTATTCTTGCTCTCTTTATATCTCCGGAGAAACCGGGACGAACGACGGAGATGGTATCTCCCGCGGAAGGTTTTTTGACGTTATTCGGGATACGTATGCGCACGGTAAGCTCGCCTGCGCCCCTGCCTGATATGACGGCGACTGCAGTCGCCGGATCCACCAAATCACCGGCTCTCTTGTAGATTGCCGAGACCGTACCCGAGCGCGGCGCGACGATATTTGTTCCTCCCAATATTTCATTTCGCACTGTCGCGTACGACGCTTCCATGGCTTTCACGTCGGCCTCTGCCATGCCGCGGTCCCGCTCCACCATCGCGCCTTGTTCCCTGATCATGAGCTTGTACTCCGCCTCTTTGTCAGAGACATCGGCAAGCGCCTCGCGATAATCCGCGACCATGTCAAGAAATTCCTTTTGATCGGCTACCGCCATCGCCCGGAATCCCGCCACCTCCGGATTCGCGCCGGAGCTGTTCGCGAGCCTCACCGCGAGCGAGAAGTAGTTCTCCACCTCCGCCTCAGGCGTATCCGCAGAAGCCTTAAGCGTTGCGGCAAGTGAGATGAGAGCCGATTCATATTGATTCTGCACATTCTGATTCAGTGCCCCATACTGTGAGTTGAGCCCGCCGTATCGCACGTTGCGCCAGTCCGAGAAACCCGTCACTGTGACGACGTGCGCGGAGAGCGCTTGCTCGATAAAGCTGCGGACAAGCGCCTTCTTTGTCTCGGCCTTTTTTCTCATCTGCTCAAGGGCGGTAAACGCCGCACCGCCACCACCCTCCGCTGTAAGCGCCACGCTCAACGAATCAAAGCGTGCCTGCTCTTTCACCGCATACTCTCCCGCGAGCTCCGCCTGCGCACGTGCACGGGTCAGCGACTCCGTCTTCTCCGCTAGCATTGCGATGAGCTCGGGAGTTGCGGGCGGCGCCGATAGTTTCGCCAATATTTGTCCGGCGCTCACACGATCGCCCACGCGCACCCGCCATTCGACTAGCACGCCTTCCCGCTGCGGCTGTACATGCGATATCTTCGAAGAGATTATCTCTGCGGGCCACGAATTATTGAGCGCCGCTCCGGTCGACGATGCGTATTCCGCTCCGACGACACCCACGATGGAATCGTAGTCAGGGCGGACGGCTGCGGATGTACTGCGGGTAATGCTATTCTCCGGTTTTACCGCAAAGGATAACGCCGCCTTTCCGAAACCGGCAACAATGAGCGCCACGAGAATAATACTGATGACGATTGTTGGGATATGGCCTGCGCGTATGTTCCGGTGAATGACTTGAATGCTTTCTTTCATAATTATTATTGGGTACAAAAAATAAATGCCCTGTGAATACAGGGGCATCGGCATAAGAAAGCATCGAGTGCCTCTTCTTATGCCGGCCTGAAGGTCGTGGGGCTGCTTTCGAAAAGCGAGAGCCAGGAGAGTAGCGTGATGGAAACCGGAATGGGAATGCGATCGGCTCTATACGAAGAGAGCGAGGTCAATTCTGGTAGCGCGGTTGCTCTCTGCGAAAACAGAGCCACTGCAGTCGCTATGCACAGTATGCTCACCAACATAAAAGCGGTCATGACTGTTTGCGTAAGCTGTTTCGCGTGTTCGATATGGCCGATAATTGATGCACTGCTGTGTCCGTGACCGCCCCCCATGAGAATGCCGGGAAGAAGGCAGGCCATAACAGCGCCGGCCAGTACCACGATCAATGCCACAACTACCAAATTCCCCGAAAGCTTTCGCATAGCTATGTGATTACCGTAGAGTTTCATATGGCGTAAACGCTGTTGGGCGCTCAGTGCAGTCATTATACCCCCTAGGGGTATACAAGGCAAGACCACGGGTATACAATTTACCGTATTACCAATTAGTAACATTTTATTTATGACAAAAACATCGCAGGCGCTCAAGGTTATTTGTTCGTGGGTCAGTATTGTATATGTAGTGTGCTTTGGCGGCGTCGCTCTGGTGCCGGGAATGCGGGCGTGGTTTATGGAGTACGCGCTCCATACACGGATTGATACCGGCACGGACGTAATGACCCTGGCGACGTTCATTTCGGGCCTTGTTGTGTGGAACATAATCGCCATACTCGCCGTATGGCTGTATGTGGCTCTAAATAATTATTTTAAGTAGTGCTGCCGGTCGACAACACAAAACGCCCCGAGCTTGTCGAGGGGCGTTTTGTGTTTGGCTAAGGATTTACTGCAAATCGAGTCCTGCAGTGACCGAAACAGAACCGTTTCCGCTAGACACGATGTATACGCCGAACGTGCGTCCGCTCTTTGTCGCCGAGAGAACGGTACCTGCGCCGGTATTTGCGGACGCTTCAATCGTCCAGCCGTCCTTCACGAGTTGCGCCTTGTAGTAATCAACGACCGCCTGCGCAGAAGCATTGGCGGTGTAGACGACCGCCGCACCGGCCTTCCCCGTCTGCGGATTTGAATTACCCGAGTACTGGATGGTAGCGCCTGCGTAATTTGCCGGTGCGTCCGACGGCCAATTCGCCGGCATCGAGCTGCCGCCAACGGTGGCGGTGTTGCCCTCAGCATCGGTGTACGTGGCCGAACCGTCGAGATTTGGAGTGCCGCCCGCCGCTATGATGGCCGCGCCGCCGATACCGCGCGAAATGACCCATCCGAGGAGAAGCAAAACGATTATGCCGCCGATAATGTACCACATCTTGTTTCCCGAGCCCGATGTGGAGGGCGTGCTGTTCTCTGGCATATGACCCCTAGTGAGTTATGTAATAACCGCTCCAGTGTGGCACCACTCAAAACTAGATGCAAGCGAAAATCCAACCAGCTGAAAAATCCCGCGATTCGGGCTCATTTTCTGGGAAACGTTACTTCCTGCATGCCGGAAGAATACGGAGCGACTTGGTAACTTTGGAACACAAACGTGACGGCGCTCGCGCTAATGAGGAACGTGCTGTAATTTTCCGGCTTGGGGTCTGCGCCCTGCGGCGAGATGAAGTCTGACCCGAGTTGTGTCTTCAGTTGCGCGAGCGATTGCACCGCGACCTGCTCGAGGGTCATGCCGGTGAGCGCGAGTGCGTCATCGAGCGTAAGCGCCTTCCCCGTTTTCGGGTCGACATTCACGCCGACCGCAACCGTATTCGGATGAGCGCCACCGGTGTCCTGCGAAAGCAAGAGTTTGACGGACACGACATCGCTCCCCGCATACACCGCATCAAACGAACCGGTGAATTCATTCTTCGGCGTTGCGCTCCCCGGCGGATTCGGCGGAATAGTTTTGAAATCCGCGATGGCTACATCAACCGCCGACTTTATTTTTTCATCAACAAGCGGATTGCCGAACTGCGGATAGCGCGCCTCTATGCGATATGCGTCTGTGCCGGCAAATTCGGTCGCCACGCGCATTTCTGTCCCCGCCGCCGTGCCGGTGTCTTCCGGCAGAGCTGGAATACGCGGCGCATTGGCATATATTGCATACGCGAGTATACAAAGCGCGGTAACGGCGAGTACATATCCGACGATTTTGTTCATACTGGCAGTATACTCAGTTCTACACAAAGAAAAAGGTTCCGCCTCGCGGCGGAACCTCGTCATTGCAGCCTTCACGCTGCTTCCAAGAGCTGTTGCTTGATGTAAGCGTCCACCACCCACGCATCTGCGGGGAGAGTTTCGAAGCGTTCCTCCCGCTCGCCGATATCCGCAAAACGTTCGGGTAGCGGAATGCTCACGCCGAGCACTTCTTCGATAACCGGACGGAACTTTACCGGCGAGGCGGTCGCCATGCAGATAAGCGGCACATCGCGCTCGTAGTGCGGCAAACCGATCACAAGGCCGTTGGCGGTATGCGTATCGATGATTTCACGCTTTCCCGTCACGTCGAAGATGTGCTTGATCATCTGATGACGCTGCGAAGTGTCGCTCGCACCGGCCACGATACCGAGATCGCGGAAAAGTCCCGGATCAACGGAGAACTTCTTCTCCGTCTTGAGCTGACCATAAAGGCGCGCCACTTCCGCGGCGTCCCCCACCACGTCGTGCACCAAGCGCTCGAAGTTGGACGAGCTCTGGATGTCCATCGACGGGCTTGAAGTGGCCACGACACCGGTCGGTTCATAGACACCGGTCTTGATGCAACGTGCCACCACATCGTTCTCATTGGTGGCCACGATAATCTTCTTCACCGGCAAGCCCGTACGCTTTGCCAGAACGCACGCGTACATATTGCCGGAGTTGCCGGTCGGGACCGAGAACATCACTTCCTCGTCATTCGACCGCGTTGCCCGGAAATACGACCAGTAGTAGTAGATGATCTGCGCCACGATGCGCGCCATGTTGATCGAATTGATGGCACCGTAGCCAAGCGCCTTCACCGTATCCTGACAGTCGTCGAACGTGCCTTCGAGTTCCATGACATGGATGTTCTTCGCCAGTACCGTGGTCATCTGCCGGCGCTGCGTGTCGCTCGTGCCGTTTTTCGGGTACGACATGAACAACTCAATATTGCGTTTGCCGGCGAATGCCTCAATTGCGGCGGGTCCGGTATCGCCGGATGTCGCGCCGTACAAGACGAGTTTCTCACCACGCCGGGCAAGCGCCATTTCCATCTGAAGCGCGAGCAACTGCATTGCGAGGTCCTTGAACGCGAGTGTCGGTCCGCGGAAGAGCTCCGCGAGATACACCCGGTCGAAGAGCTTTACGACCGGAACGACATTGCTTGATTCCCACACGTCCGAAGCGTATGCGTTCATGGTGAGTCTGCGGTTGTCGGCGGCACTGAACAAGTCGCCCACGACGAAGTGTCGTGTGATCTCATCGGCAAGTGCCGGATACGACAGAAGACGCAATCGCTTGAGATCGGCCCGCGAGAACACGGGCACGCTCTCCGGAATGTAGAGACCGCCGCCCTTTGCGAGCCCTTGTAGAAGCACATCGGCAAATCCGAGCAGCGGGGCCTGGCCCCGGGTCGATTTGAATAACATGATTCTGTTCCCTCTCAGCCAGCCGTTCATCGGCTTGGCACTGCGGGCATCATACGTAAAACACCTGCCTCCGCAACACATCGGGAGAAGGCGGAGTTTGATAATGCATACTGTCGTAATGCGGCGGCGCATATTGCAGACGACAATAATGTTAATTGCGGTTATTTTAATCAGCACGATATTTTCAGACGGGAGTGCGAAACTTGTTGTTGAAAGTACTTCGGCGACGTCATCGGTCGCCGCTGTCGAAACTACCGAGGTTGTGCAGCCGGCGGCGGATACGTACCCCGTTACGAAAGTCGTTGACGGCGACACGCTTACCGTCGAGATGAACGGCAAAAGTGTGAAAATACGGCTCATCGGGCTCGATACGCCGGAGACCGTGGACCCGCGCAAGCCGGTGCAGTGTTTCGGGAAAGAGGCGTCAGAAAGAGCGAGGCAGATGTTGTCAGGCCAAAATGTGCGCGTAGAAAAAGACGCCTCACAAGGTGAATACGACAAATACGGCCGCCTGCTCGCCTACGTCTATTTGCCTGACCTGCCTGCGCCCGCATCAGCAGGCGGGCAGGCAGGCGGAACGCTCTTTAACAAATACATGATTGCTTCAGGGTACGCGCACGAATACACCTACAACTTGCCGTACAAATTCCAAAAAGAATTCAAAGCGGCCGAAGTGCAAGCGCGGGAAATGAAAAAAGGTTTGTGGGCGGACGGTGTCTGTTCCTGAAAATGAAGCGAGCCCCGTTAGAAGCTCACGAGGGACATTAATTTCACGTTTGCACAATTGGTTTGGCATTCAATCCTGCGACAAGCCGTGGGCATTTTGCTTCTAACGGGGCGAGCGTCCACAGGGTGTCACAAAACAATCTGTTTGTCCGATATACTTAGCTACATGCGCGCCTCGGTCGCTCCCCTCTTTTTTGTGTTGCTGTCCGGCATTATCGCCGTCATTGTATTGGTGAGCGCTCCCACCACGCATGCGCAAATCGCAGCCGGATGCCACGCCATTACCGATGCAGAACGCGCCGCGCTCGAAAAGGCGGGCGCCAAGATCCCCTCCAGCGGACAATTTTGCGATAAGGACAAGGAGTTGATCTACGGAGCCAGCTGTCCCGAGAGCCCCGTCCCATATCTCGAGTCAAAAAGAGAAAATGGCGGCGTCGATGTAGCACATCTGAACCCAGATTTTGCCTGCCGCCTGTACAGGTTCATAAAAGCAAGCGACGCAGAAGGCAAGAGAATAAAGATCACATCGGGATATCGCTCTATTGCGAAGCAGGCGGATCTTTACAGAGCCTGCCAGGCACGCGGCAACTGCACCACGGTCGCACCTCCCGGGCGCTCAAAGCACAATTACGGCATAGCTGTCGACCTTACCTTTGACGGCGTCTGGCCGAATACCCCAAAGGGTAATACGAACACTGTGGCATGCATACAGCGCTATCTGTCATGCAGGTGGGCCCATGAAAAATCGTCAACGTATGGACTGCGATGGCCGATGGTATATGAATCGTGGCACATTGAACCCGGGACCGCTGTGCGTGGTGGAGAACAACTGCCCTCCGACCCTGCCTATTGGTCATCGGATAGCGGTACGAATTACAACGGCGCACCGTTCGTCCCGTACCAGCCGCTGCCACAGCCGAGCATAATGAATTCTCCCGCTCCGGCCGTAACGCCCACACAAACACCAACCACGCAGACACAAACTCAAACCCCGTCAACGAATCAGCCCCAAGTCTGCGACCCCAAACTCTCGTGCTCCGGCAACGTGACGTACTACCAGACGAGCAGTTGCACGACACAGGTGTATCAAGTGTGCCAGTACGGTTGCTCGACCACCGGTAGCGCCTGCGCCACCTCGACGAGCACCGCGGCGACATCGACCCGCAATCAGACCGGCACGGGCATCGACATTACCAACAAGAACTCGAACGACAACGATAACGCAACAACAGGTCCCTCAGTCTCCGAATTACTCGACAGAATGGTCAACCCCGTATCTTTCACCTCCACGGAGATAGGCACATCGACATCGCTCGTCTTCCGGCTCAATCCCGACACAGGTGACATCGAAACACTTGATGACTCGGAGCGTCCGAAAGATGCCGTCGCGCCCGGCACCATTACCTCTGTCCAGCCGCCGCCCGGTCAGCAGACATTCACCTCGGACGACTTGGCCAACACATACAACGGACAGTACGGCACGCAATCTTCCACGTTCCAGAGCGTACTCGACGGTCTCAAAAGCGCGCTCATGTGGGCGTTGAATGTGCTGAGGGGGCTCTCCGGCACCACCGCCGCTTAGGCGACGCACTGACGCGCGGTTTGAAAAAACACGCGTTTCTGCTATAGTTTCCCGACGAATGGGTCCCGTTAGAGGCTGCGGGAGACAAACGATTACACATGTCAATTTGGTACAAAAGAATCCGGCAAGTGATTACTGGCAATAAATCGCGTACGGGGAGCACTGCTCCCTGCCTCTAACGGGATGGGATTCACTAAATACACTACGCAGGCGGACAAAGAACGCGTCCGCATGAACGAAGGCATCCGCGCCAAAGAAGTGCGCGTACTGGGACCGGAAGGTGAAAACTTCGGCGTCTTGCCGATACGCGACGCGCTTCAGAAAGCCGCCGAGCTCGGGCTCGACCTTATCGAAGTGTCACCGAATGCCAATCCGCCGGTATGCAAAATAACCGACTACGGCAAACACAAATACGAGCAGAAGAAAAAAGACAAAGAGGTCAAATCGAAAGCCAAGGTGACCGAGACAAAAGAGGCGCAGGTGAAAATCGGCACCTCGACCAACGACATGAACATCAAGGCCTCCAAAATCGCGCTGTGGTTGCGCGAGGGTCACCGCGTCAAAATCGACCTGTTCCTCTGGGGCCGCTACAAGTACATGGAATTTCCCTTCCTCAAAGAGCGTCTCGAGCGCTTTCTCGCCATCATCCCCGAAGGGTTCAAAATCGCCGACGATATCAAGAAAAGCCCCAAGGGCCTCTCGGTAGCCATAGAGCGCCTGCCTGCGTCGCAGACGCGACAGGCAGGCGACCTTTCCAAAAAGGCCCAGCAGGGCGCTCCAAAGGCGAAGACATCCACGGCGGCGGCTCCCGCCGCAGAAGTACAGGCCCAAATCGAGCCTGAAACGCTTGATTAACGGGCGATGAGGGAGTATAGTAGCCCCTGTCTGCGTGTGTGTACTCACGCACAGGCAGGCGCGAAGGCCGAACGGGCCTTTTTTCTAGCCATGAAAACAAATAAATCTTTTGCAAAGAGGCTCCGTGTGACCAAAAAGGGCAAGGTCATCGCCCGTGCACCGGGGCACAACCACTTCAACGCCAAGCGCTCCGGCAAGGAGCACCAGCGCAAGAACCGCACGACCACCATGGCGTTTACCAACGTGAACCGCAGTCGTTTCCTTGCCTAACATCATATGTCACGAGTCAAACGGGGAACAATGAAGAATAAGCGCCGCAAGAACATTCTTGCGCAAACCAAAGGCTACCGCTTCGACCACAAGTCAAAAGAGCGCGTCGCCAAGGTCGCTATCAAACACGCAGGTGTCCACGCGTTCCGTCACCGCCGCACCAAGAAGCGCGAATTCCGCAACCTTTTCACACTGCGCATCAATGCGGCATCACGCGAGACGGGAGTCTCATACTCGAAATTTATGGGTGCGCTCAAGAAGGCCAACATCGCCCTCGACCGCAAATCGCTGGCCGCACTCGCCAAAGACTATCCCGAAATCTTCGTCCGCGTCGCCGAACAAGTAAAATAAAATATCAAAAGTCCCGCTTTCGCGGGACTTTTGATATTTCCGCGACAAGCGAGGCCGCATTCGGTCGGCAAACATCGCGCAGCAAACGAGCGATGAGTAGCCCGACCAAGCAGTGGTGATAATGAAACAAACTTGCACGTACTTGTCGTTTGCCGGCCGAATGCGGCCGAGCGCCCCTTTACAAAATCACCTCCGCATTCTTCCCCGTCGCCGACCACCCGTCGTGATTGTTGTATGCAAGCTGGTCTTTCCCCTTTTGCTTATCCACCATTTCAATAAGCCGCTCGACGAGCGCCTTCGGGTCTGAGTCGAAAACGATATTGGGGTTGGGGCGATGCGCGGCGTCGATGACTTCTCTGAGAAATTCATCGGTGTGCCAACTCCCCTCGAGAATTCCGGTCGGTTTCTTGTCTTCGAATGCGACCGCGAACTCGTTGAGCGTACCGATGCGGCCGGGCCCGATGACGACCGCGTCGGACGAGCGCACAAGAAGCAAATCGCGCCCTGAGTATCCGAAGCCGGTGTAAACGACCACGTCCATGTAATCGAGCGGCAGTTTATACGTCTCGACGTGCTCGCTCTCGTTGGCCGCGGGAGAAAAACCGATGGAAAAACCGCATTCATCCTTCGCTCCCATCGCGGCGTACATCGGAAAGCCCGTAGTGGCGCCGGTCGTGATGATGGCGCCGTGCTTCGCTATCTCACGTCCGAGCTCTTTCGCTTTCTCAAAAGAATCGAGGCCGGAATATTTGGTATCGGCAGAGCCGGAAACGGCGATTTTCACAACGCCGTAGCCGTCGGGAAGCCGGCAAAAATTGAGCGGCACCGCCGTGTGATTGGGATGCAATATGCGTTTCGCCATCGTGTCAGTATATCGTATTTAGTATCTCGTATATCGTATCAAACGCGAACAACTACCATTCAATATCAAAAGATTCACCCCGCTGTGGGACGACGGCATCAACCCCGAGGAAGTCGCGTGCGCGTTGCGCGAGGAAAAGTGACGCACGCGGCTCGCCCATTGTTATGAATACCTTTTTAGGAACACCTGCATTCTCGATAAATCGCAATAACTGGTCACGGTCGGCATGTCCGGAGTACCCGGTGAGCGCAGAGACCTGCGCGCGCACTTTGACGTGTTCCTTGTCTATCACTACTCTCTTCTCTCCCTCCTGCAATCTGCGGCCGAGGGTGCCGGAGGCCTGATACCCGACAAAAAGCAGTGTTGTGCGCTTATCCCCGAGATAATATTTTTCGTGCGCGCGGACGCGCCCGCCGCCCGACATGCCGGCGCCCGCGATGATGACTTTCGGGTCCGGCTTCCGGTGAATGGCGCGCGATTCTTCGGTACTCCGTACCACAGTGAGCCCTTTGAAAGAAAACGGGTCGTCGCCACGGGAAAAATGTTCGCGTACAGCAGGATTAAATAGTCCGGAATATTTCCTGAAGACCTGCGTCACACGCGACGCAAGCGGCGCATCGAGGTAGACCGGAATGGCCTGCATAGAGCCGTCTTCCACCATATCGTTGAGCTCAAAAAGCAGTATTTGCGTACGCTCGATGGAAAACGACGGTATCAGAAGCACGCCGCCGCGATTGCGCACCTCCTCTACGGCGGTGCGCAGTGCCTCTTTCCGTTCGCTCCTCCCCTCGTGCACTCTGTCGCCATAGACACTCTCCATCACCAGGTAATCCGCGCCTGCGGGCGACTCGCAATCGCGAAGAAGCGGCTCCGGCGTATTTCCGATGTCACCGCTGAAAATAATGCTTTTCCCGCCTAAAACAGATTCGCTGTGCGAATCTGTTCGGCCGACCGCTCCATTGGAGCGGTTTAGGCGCGTGAGCCGTATCATCGCCGAACCGAGGATGTGCCCCGCATCGAGAAATTCCGCCGATACATCATTGAGTTGGAACGACTTGTGATACTCATGCCCGTTCCACAGTGACAATGCCATCTCCACATCGGCGGCGTCGTAGAGCATTTCGCAACCGAACTTCTCCGCATGCTCTTTCATGACACCGAGCGCATCATCAAACATAACGGCGGCCAAGTCTTTTGTCGCGGCGGTTGAGTGAATGGCGCCGGAAAAACCGTCGCGCACAAGTCGCGGAATGCGTCCGATGTGGTCCTGATGCGCATGCGTCACCAGAAGCGCGTCAATTTCTTTCACATCATAAGGAAACGGTTGCGTGTTGAGAGTGTCGCCTGCCTGCGCCGTGCCCGTCGCGGCAGGCAGGCACCCGTGCTCCTGCTCGAGCGTGCCACAGTCAATCAGCAACTTCGCTCCGGCCTGCCCTGAGCTTGTCGAATGGGTGTCCAGCAGAAAATTTGCCCCTGTCACCGTCCCCGCGCCGCCGCAAAATGTCAGTCGCGAAGTCATGCAGTGAATTTCCGCGCCAGTAACGCGGCACAGTAGCCTCCGAGAGCGTCAAACATGAGGTCCGTCACCGTATCCACTGCATACGAAAGCGAGTCCGGTGAAACGAGGTGCACAACGACCTCGTACAGCTCCCACGCGATTCCAAATGCGAGCGCTATGAGCACGTATCCGACAAAGGATAGGGGCTTCCCGAAATACGCGTACGCCCACGCGCCAAACAAAGCCGCCCACATGCCGCCTAGGAAATGAGACGGCGAAAAGAAAGCATTATTCTCCGTACGTGCATACAGATAAATCGCGACCGATTGAGCAACCCACAAAGCGCATAGGGTGACCAGTTGGGAAATAAGAAGCCGCTGTCGCATCCCGTTAGAAATAGGACGCGACAACATCGTGTTGTCCCGGATTCGGTCTGTGTCTGTAATCTCGGCTTCGGTGCTCATGACAGATGGGTGCGTCCGCGATTTCTAACGGGACGCATCGCGTCATTCTAACGCAAAAAATCCGTCAGCGACGGATTTTTTGAAAGCGGAGGTACGGTGAGCCTGGTATTGGAGCCAGGTGGGAAACCTCAACATGTGTCCCGCTGAAATCCGTGAACGGTTCTCATTGGAATACAGTGATTCGGTCTGCCCTTATTCGCACCAGCAGGTTTTCGTACCTGCCGCTAATATGAGTATATCACTACACCCAAAAAAGCAACGGTGCGCGAGTTCTAATTCTAAATGCAACACCTAATATGTGTTGCATATGCGGGACAA